>JAHDEB010000012.1:5259-33058 GCA_020629055.1 Chloroflexota bacterium | reverse complement strand
ATCTTAATGCGGAATCGATCAATCTCATTGTTATTGGTGAGTAGAGAGTAAGTAGGCCAACTTAAAACAAAAAGGGGATCTGGACTTTAATCCAGACCCCCTTTTTGTTTTAACCGTGCGTTGACTTGTAGCAATGACGCCGCAGCCGATAATAGCGAACTAAATGTTTTTAACTAAGCGCCAGTGATTGCTCGCATCTCCCGAGCGGTAGACAACCTCATCTAAGAGTTGACGCATTAAGAATAGGCCGTAGCCATGAACTTGTGCCCCATCTAAATTAGGGTCCTCTGTATCTGACAAGTTAAATGATGAGCCGGTGTCATGCAAGTCAACGATAAGTTGGCGTTGGGGGTTAGCAATAACTGACATCGCAACCCTTATTCTTCCTTCTTGTTCAGAATAAGCGTGCTCAACAATATTTGTACATGTCTCGTGCAAAGCGAGCTCAAGATTATAGGCCAGCATATCTTTATCTGTAACCTGATCAACTCGTTCTAGAATTGCGTTTAAGCATGCACCAATTACATTTAGGTGTTTATGCTCTGCTGGTAAGTCTAAGCGAATAACTGTTTGGTCCATAAAACCCTCATTGGGGGCACAATAAATCAAAATCTCTGAAAGAATGATTGAAATTTTGATTTGAATAAATTGATAATAATTGGAAAAAAGTTGAAGTGAATAGGAATCAAGTCCCTTTTATGACGATCATTGTTTGGTCATCATCTTGAGGACGGCCTGCGCTAAAGTTTTTGATTGTTTCATATAATCCATCAAAAATGTCTTTGGCAGGTTTTTTTGCAAGCATTTTTATCACCGTCAAGAGGCGGTCATACCCGAAGAACTCATCATCGTGGTTGCTTGCTTCACTAAAGCCATCGGTCATAACCACTAACACGTCGTTTTTACGGAAGGTTAGGGATTGATCTTGGGCTAGGCTGGTTGGTAGAACGCCTAGGGCTGTTCCGTCTGCTTCTAGCAAAATCGGTTCACCATCGAATGGGCAGAAGACAACAGGGGAATGCCCTGCATTGCCATACATCAATTTTCGGTCTTCGTGGTGATATTGACCCACAAATACGGTTGCGAACATGCTCACTTCGGTAAAGTCGTCATAAAGTTCTGAATTACATTCGTCTAATATGACTTCCGGTGTGGGCGTTGGGTTTACATTCGTTTTGGTACGCATAACGGTACGGCTCATTGCCATCAGTAATGCGGCCGGCATACCTTTACCAGAAACGTCCCCGACACAAAATGTGAACGGTCGGCCTGGATTAGATACAAACGCATAGTAATCACCCCCAACTTGAGAAGCAGGCTCTGATCCTGCCCATAAATCGACTCCTTCAACCTGTGGAAAGGTCGTGGGGAGTAACCGAAGCTGTACTTTTTTAGCGAGATCAGCTTCGACTTGGAGTTTAGATTGCTCAATGCTCTCTTGGAATAGAATCAAGTGCTCCATGCGGCTGCCCGCATGTTCTGCGATGACCCGTACCAATTTGATGTCGGGTGATCCAAAATCCTGATCTTTTTTATTGATTAAGCCGATAGCGGCCGAAACTTCGTCTCGGATAATGATCGGTGTAAAAAGAAGGTTTCTTAACCCGGCCCGACTGTATTCTGTTTCACTCAGATTTAATAACAGCTCAGACTTTGTTCCAGAGACCTTGGTTAAGCACGATTGGATAAGCTCTTCATCCAATCTAACCTCAGGGTAATGCTCGATATTCAGAGAATCATCAGGATTTTTTAGTAGTAAGAAGGCGCTTTCGCATCCAACTAATCCTGTGGCGGTTTTAGCCAACTGCTTTAACAGATCATCCATTTCTAGATGATTACGTGTTGCCTCAGTCAGTCCATACACGGCCAACAGCTGATCTTGAGTATCAATTAACCTTTCGGTCATACCCATCAGCTCTTTTTCCATGCGTGCTAAGCGAGATATGAAACCGGCATTTGCGATTAGTGTTTTCTCTGCCGCCGGAGTTCCAATACCTTCCACCCAAAGTTCACCAACATCTCCGCCATTTAAGCGGATCGGTGCCTTCATCGAAGGGGTAATCTCTTCAGTTCCTTTGGGCCAGGCGGCCAGACGAGAGCCATTGGCCCAAACTGACAGAGAGGTTGCGCCAGTTGTCATCCAAGCGTCTGCTAAAGATCGAAATTGGCTTCTTTGCCCCGAAATGACGGTAGAAAGCATGCGCGCTTCTGGGGAAAGTTTGGATTTACTCATAAGGTGTCGGTCGAATTATGCGGCGAATGCGCCAACAGCTTCTTCTTCAAGGTTAAAGATTTCGAATGCACGGTCTAAACGTGTAAGTTCAAAAATCATGCGAACCGGCTGTTTTAAGTTTGAAAGACGAAGATCCCCATCTAGCTGACGACAACGTTTCATCGCTTGTACCAGAGTAGCAAGTGCTGTTGAGTCAACAAATACGACATTTTCAAGATTCACAATCACATTAGGCGGCTTGCGATTGGTCATAACTTCTTCCAGCCATTCATTGGCTTTTGGCGCTGAATAAGCGTCGAATCTGCCTTCGAGTTCCATTACGATGATGTCTCCGGCTTCGTGTGATTTGATTTCCATTTGGTTGATAACTCCTAGTTAGAGAGAAAATTGATTAGTTAATAAATTCAAGACCGCGTCATTGGTCATAGCTCTAGACGTGCTAACCTCAGCGATGTTGCAAGAATTTGCGATTACCTTCAGAGGTACAATACCACTATTTTACTCTGAGGAATGTAATTTTTGACATAATTGGAACAAAAGTAATGGGTGAATTTATCAGGAAAAAAGTAGGTTCTTTGTCCAACGGGGGAGCGTTTTGGCCAGAATCCTCATATCTTCACGAAAACTGCGCATAGCCACGTAGTATACATCGTAGATAAGGGCAGCATCTTCACGTTCTTCATGATTTTGTTCTGTATACCAAAGTCCTGTAAAACCCGCGCTAAAACTATAACGCTGAAATTGCCAATCTTCAATAAGACGATCGGCCTCTTCGGTCGAGAGAGGCTTGACCCCAATAAGAGAGAGCCTACCACTTAAAACGCCAAATAATTCTGAAATTCGGTAGAGGCCAGAATGTTCTACCCAATGAGTTAGTATGGATGTTTTTCCGTTTTTACGGCGTGTATTAAAGTGAATTAGATTGAGCCGTGATGGAGATAGGACGTTTCCGGACACGATGTCTGACGGAATCACACCGATTCTTTCAACCGATTTAAAAATTCGGCCGGTCCCACAGATTGCCATCAACCCGGCTAATAATAGCAGGGGGGACAAAAGTATGAGTAAAATGACAGCGATAATTTTGTCTAAGATAAGCCTAAATCCATTATTGATCATAGGCGGGGTTGCCCCACTAATTAAAAATGGATCGGTGATATAGGTCGATTTTGCGGTAGGCACATCGATAATTAGATTGCTGGTGATAATCTTGTCTTCGACATTGACAAGCTTCCCGATATAAGTTTTTTCTGTGACGGTACTTTGGCGAATACTTGCTTCATCATCGATAATGCAATTTGATCCAACAACCGTATAGGGTCCTAATTCAACATCTTTACCGACCTGGCAATTATCACCGATGATGACTGGGGGGAAAATGCGAACTGAAGGGTGGATGATGTTGTTGTTACCGGCCCATACTTTTGGGCCAAATCGATTGCCATTGAATGAAATTGTCTTTAATTGATCCCGATCTTTTTCATTGGCGTTATTCGCAACGACATCAATGAAATCTGATTGTAAGTTCTGTAACGTTTCAAAGCTCGTAACCGGATTCCAATAATTTTTATGATTGAACTCGTGAATGCTGACTTGGTTAGCTATTAATTTGGGAATTAACTGAGTTTCGATGTCGTACGTCTGACGATTTGGAATAGAGTCAAAAATCGCTTGTTCGAAAATATAGCAACCGGTAGGCTGGCTTTCTTGATTATCTTTTTTGTTGGTTACTTTTGTGAGCAGGCTGTTGGATTGTTGATGAGACTCGATCAGCTCTGGAATATCTAATTCAATGAAGCTGTCCCCTTGCAATACGATGAATGAATCATCAAGTAGCCCACGTGCCCATTTAACGGCCCCTGCATCACCCAGTGAGTCCCGTTGAAGCGAATACTGGATATTCACCCCCCATCTTCGGCCGTTGCTAAATGAAGCCTCGATGTTGCCGCTCATGTGTTGGATACAGATCACGATATCATGAATGCCAGCTTGGGCCAGCATCTCGATGGTGTAGGCCATGATCGGTTTTCCTGCCACGGGTAATAATGGGCTAGGTAGTTTGTGAGTCAACGGCGACAATTTCATTGTGTCGCTCGTTGCAATAATCAACGCTTTCATTTTTTATATCGCTTACTTAGGACCGCGAACCAATTGACTCTCTTATTCGACGATCATGAGTTTGCCCAGCTAATGGTTCAAATCAGATAAGTCTAGGGATCGGTTTATTCGTTTTTTAGGATTGAAAAAATCGCATCAAATCTGACCAGCTGTAACGTTCGGTAAACATCATCTGAACAGTTTTTTAGGTGAAAATCACCACCGAGCTTTGAGTTTTCCCGATTGAGTCTAACAATGGCAGCTAGCCCGGCACTTGTTAACAATCTAGTCTCTGAGAAATCAAGAATCAGATTCTTCTTGGGTTCCAGGATCTTCAGGGTATTTTCAATTAGTTTCCGGGAACTTGTGGCATCGAATATTGACGGAATTGGAATAATAATGTTTTCCCCAAGTCGTTCGACAGATTTTTTTGTTTTGGGGATATGAGATTTAGTTGTCTCGTTGATTTCGAAAAAGCGATCTAGCTTTAATAAAGTCAACGTTTTCATCAAAGGGGATGGGACATTCATTAAGCGAATGTCCCCTTCACGGTCACGGGCGATCCGGGTACAAGCCAAGATTGTGCCAATTGCGACGCTGTCTAAAAAGGTTACATTTTCTAGATTTAAATCGATATGCTCTGTTTGGAGGAGGGCTTTTTCTAAAAGTTCCGAAAGTTTGTTGTTATTCGTGATATCAATGCGACCAGAAAGGTTCAACGTTGCCTTATTTTTAACAATGACAACATCTTGTTTACTTGAACGATCGACCGTACTCTTGCTCTTTCTCATGTGCAGCCACTGGCTTCCGAAAAAGCGTGTAAACCCGATTAGGTCATGAAAATAACGTTGCACGAGCCTTTTAGGGTCGGTAAACATTCTGTACAGCCACTCGGTTCCGGTATTTTGCATCCATACAGGAGCTCTAACTTGTTTGCCTGCAATGAAGTCAAGCGTTCCACCGATGCCGATAGCGACAGCAGCACCTAGGTCATGTTTGTGCATGCTGATGAACTTTTCTTGTTTAGGATTGCCCAGTGCGACGAGCAAAACGTCAGGCTTTGCTCGCCTAATATCTTCTATGTATTTCTCGTCAATATCAATGAGAGAGGTGTAAGGTGGGGAAGCGGTACCAACAATGTTTAGACCGGGGTTGTTGGTTGTTAAGATCTCAGCTGCTTCATTTGCGATTCCCTCCATGCTGCCAAACAGATAGAGAGAGAGGTTTTTCTCCGCCGCAATCGCAGCTAGTGCTGGCACCATATCAGCACCTGCCACGCGCTCTTTGATGTCGACACCTAACATTCGTGCCCCCCAAACGAGTGGCATACCATCTGGGGTTGCAAGATCAGATTCTTGCAAAATGTGCCGGAGTTCAGGGTCTTTGGCGGCGTTGACGACAAAATCAGCATTAACGGTGGCAACTTGGCGCGTGCGACCATCTTTGCGCCCCATGACAATAAGCTGTTCGATCCGGTTTAAAGCTTCTTCCATCGTAAAATTGTCGATGGGAACACCGGCGATGATTAGCAATTTGCGTACGAGAATATTTTTTGTTGAGTTTATCGGGATATTCTCTTCAATTGAGTCTGGCATTTCGAGTAGTCGAACTATGAAAATGAGTGGCCCATTTCATAATTTAAATGAGTTTTTGTTTTGAATTTCAGGATTGACGCTGAGGGCCAGCGCTTTTCGCGATTTTATAATGGCGTGTGTTTAAGGCTGATTAATCGCTTTAATACGCTCCGCGAGCAAATACTACGGCGGGGATGGTTTTAAGCAATATCTTTATATCGGTTAACAAGCTTTGTTCTTCGATGTACTGCAAGTCGAGTTCGATCCAGCGTTGAAAGTCGAGGTCACTACGGCCGGAGACCTGTTGAAGCCCCGTAATGCCAGGGATTGCGTTTAAACGCCCTAAAGAAGCGTAATCATATTCATCAACTTCTTGTGGGATGGCAGGCCGAGGGCCGACTAAGCTCATGTCACCTTTGATGACATTGAACAGCTGAGGAAGCTCATCAATGCTGGTTTTACGGAGAATACGGCCGATTGCGGTGATCCGAGGATCATTTTTCATTTTAAAGACCGGCCCATCAGCTTCATTTTCTTGGATAAGTTCTTGTTTACGCTTTTCTGCATCTATATACATAGAGCGAAATTTGAAACAGTAAAAAGATTTTCCCCATTTACCGACTCTCTCTTGTCTAAAAAAGACGGGTCCTTCAGAAGTCAGCTTAACCAACGCTGCCGTTCCGAGCATGATGGGTGACAAGAGGAGAAGTGCGAAAAGTGAAACGATCACATCGAATGAGCGTTTCAAATTTTGTAGAATTTTGCCTCGGATGACATAAATCAAAAGACTTGCCCGGAGCCGACTTGCCATTCTGTGGCTGCTAAATGAGCCTTTTGAATAGATTTCCAGCATTCGCGCAGCTTTTTGATCCTTTAAATTAGGACGGGTATCAATGTCTATAATGTTGTGTTTTTTGGTGCTTTGTTCGATAACCATTGGCATTCTATTTTGAGGCAATTAATCGTCTTAAATAATTAAGAGCCTTCATTTCTCGCTGTTCTAACCCAACTGTCGTCAGACTCTTTCGTGAAAATACGAAAGACAAGTAGAAGCTTCCATAAAACATAAAATGGAGCGTAAAGTAAATTTTTATAAACAGCGAAAGGGGCTTTTGTTAAAACTAACCCTGAAATTAAGTAAATGATCTGTACCGCGATGATAAAGAGCGCCCCATATAAATTACGTATAGCAAATGAATTGGTTCCATCAAAAAAGAAGAGAACAGCGCTAACAACCAATAATGCCAAACTCAATCCGTTAAAAAGGGCGAATGGTGGGATGATATGTTCCATCACCGCATCAAGTTTGGCGATCGCGTTACCTTTTGAATGGGTGCCTGGCCGTAGGGCAGAACCTATTAATTTGGGAACGTACTTTTTAGCCATTTCAATGCGGCCGGTTTCCCAACGTTCGTTTTGGCTATTGGCATCGTCAATCGAATTTGGCATTTCAGCCCAGACGATCGCATTGGGGGCAAAATGAACCTTGGTACCTGAAAGTAAAAGGTCCATGTGAAATTCGATATCTTCTGTTAAAGAAGCCGACCATTGATGATTTTTAATGACTTCGGTTGCGAAAACCATGCCATTTCCTTTGAGCCCGGCCGAGCCACCGTAAATCCGGCGCCCTTGTGGGCGTACAAAATGCAAAACTGAAAGGGCCGCATACCGTAAGCCTGCGCTCCACGATTCAGCGGGGTTTAAGACCGAATAGAATGATTGGATAACCTGATGCCCTTTATTTAAATTTGCACTGATCGCTGTTAAGAAATTTGCCGAAACAATCGTATCTGCATCAAGAATGATGACAGCATCTGGATTTTTGCCAGCCTTCCAACATTCGGCCAATCCCCACTCTAGGGCATATCCTTTCCCTTTGAGTGTATCATGGAACCGTTCTAAGACTGTTGCATCAAACTCTCTGGCTTTGGTCGCTGTGCTGTCTGTGCAATTGTCAGCAATAATGACAACTTCATATTTGCTGGAATCGTAGTCGATATCGGTAAATAGATTTTTTAATGTAACCGGTAACAATGTTTCTTCATTGTGTGCCGGAATAACAAATAGAAACGTTTTATCTTGCCCGACATCGGTTTGTTTCGAGAATGCGGTAACAAGCCACGCAGAAACAGTCAAAAACAGCAAATATGCCGCCATAAGAATGGGGACAATGAGGATGATGAATGTCGCTGTGTGCAATAGTGAAATCATAGAGGTCTAATCACAAATTTGAGATAGGTATAAGGTATTACTCAACAGCGATTTTTTCAATGGTCTTTTTGGGGTATATGGTCGAGTGATTTTTACTCGAGACATCTTATCGATTCGTGGATAAAACTTTTAAACTATACCCTTTACTCGAAATCGATTATATGGAGGTGAAATTACGAAAATCCTTACGGACCGAAAGGTTTCCAGAGGGGGAATTAAGGTGGAACAATCTCCGATTTTGACTTTTATCGTAGATTAGTTCGGTTTAGTGGCTTCGATAAATTCTTTTAAGCGTTTGACGTATAAATCTAGATTCATAAAGTCGTCGATGGTGTGTCTTGCGTTTTTACCCATTTTTATCGTTGCTTCAGAATCGTGGAAAAGTTGTAAGATTGCCTTGCGTAATTCGGCCGGATCGCCCGGTTTTGCGTACAAGCCGTTTTGGCCATGTTCGATAATGTCGATTTGCCCTCGGGTCTGCGAACAAACAATCGGCTTTTCTAAAGCCATCCCTTCTAACATAGCCGTTACACCTGCCTGAAAATCATTTTCAAGCAAAGGCATGACAACGAACTGGCTTTTATGATACAGCTTTCGGAGTTCTTTTTGGGTAAATCTTTTTACTGTTACATTGGCCGGAATATCTGCATTTTTGGTTTGATCTTCCCGCTTAGACCATGGGCTGCCTGCAGCGATAAAGATATGAATGTCTAACCCCTCAACCGCTTCCATTAGGGTGGGGTAGTCACGAAATTCCAAACCGACGCTGCAAATGTAAGGTTTGTCGATATCTGTAATCCCTGGGATGTCCGCTTGTTTCTCTGCTTCTGCGGCCGAAAAGAAATTTTGATCAACCATGAACGGGGTAAAAGGGGCCCTATCTTTAGGTAAATTCCAGCTGTCGCATATGATCTCTTGCTGCTTGGTTGAATAGACGAGGAAGAGATCGATAAAGCGGTGTAGCTTAAATAAGCCGGTTAGCATCATTTTGCTACGGGTTGATATCAGATGGGTGATCATCAGGTGAGCCGGATTGTGATTGCCCATCCAGCCAAAAAGCCGCATGAAGAGGGCATAGGGCAGACCGATCTGTTCCCCATCTGTAAAAATTGTTTCGTAGTTTTTTCTTTGACGAAAGCAGGCCCAAGCAAGTAGGGCGTTATTGCCACCAATCGCTTTAATGATTTTGCCCATTAATCCGGTTGATTCACCCGCTTTTGCATAATCGATGAGGTCTGCACCAAAGCCTTGGCTCATTTCGACATAGTCTGTGCGCGGCCGATCTCCGGCCGCAATTTCTGCGAGTAGGTTGGGGGGAATATCGCCTGAAACGGTGAGTAGAACTTTGTTTGTTGGTGTCATAATGAATGGTTTGCCACCTGTTTTAAAAGGTCAAATAGCTGTTGAGCATTTGCTTGTGCATCGAAGTTTTGTTTGGTTATGTTGTAAGCGTGCTCTCCCATGTCTATACGGTCAGCTCTATTTTCTAATAACCTTAGGATCGCATCTTTTAGCTCATGGACCGCTCCTGGCTTTACCAGAAGCCCACCTTTGCCAGCCTGTACAATTTCGGGGATTGCGGCAACAGCGGTTGATATGATGGGTAATTTGGTTGCGGCCGCTTCGGATAGCACCATGGGCAGACAATCCCCATAGGTGGGTAAACAAAAGATGTCAGCCTGATGGTAGAGCGCTTTAAGTTCACTACTGTTGGGTTGCATGTTGGTGTAAACAAACATCCCCTCGGCCGGTTCTGGCGCATTGCGGGTGACGAGGTGTAGTTCAATTTTCGCATCTGGCTTTTCCGCCTTAACCGCTTTGAATGCTTCAATTAAATCTAACCCTCCCTTGCGCTGTAAGTCGCCGCCCACAAATAGCAGTTTTACAGGGGCTGTTTCAGGAGTTTGGCTATTTTCGGCCGGTTGCCAATCATCAATATTTACCCCGGGAGGGATAATGGTGATTTTTTCGGCGCTGATCCCATAATCCTTTATAAGGCTTTGCTTGGCCCAATCTGACCATGTAACCAAACGTTTTGCCTGTTGATAACAGGCTTTGTTTTTATTGAATTTAAAAGTTTCTAGCCAAGACGGGCCGCTTTCATGTTCATAGAATTCCCCCAGGCTGTCATATTGCATCGGTGTTGCATCTAGCGAAACCACGGATGGAATCTTTGCCATCCACTTTTGGGCGAGAATGGCGGTCACTTGGGTATGGAAAAAGATGACATCAAGCTGATGCCCTGCGGAGGCGATGTCTCGCAGCGCTTTGTTGGATTGCAGGCCGGCTTGTAAGGTCCAATTACGGATGCCGGGCAATGCCATGAGTCCAGATTGCGGCTGTTTTGGATATCCCCAAAACGGCTCAATGGTTTGATCAAGGCTGATATTTTGGGCCAGATTTTTTCCGTGGGTAATGTGCCCCAATGCCTGCTCGATAATGAATCCTATTTTCGTCTTGGTGTTCATATCTGTGCCTATTCTTGGTTTTCTACCGGGGTTTCTGACGGTTCTAAGATCATATGGGTAATTGAATAGCCAGGTAGCTGCAAGATTTGTTTGTTCACACCCATCGCTCGGGGGCCACCGGTAATCCCAGGATCTTCTTCGCTGCTAAAATCTTCTAGGTCGCGGCCGGTATATTGGTAGATCGCCCCTACCCCGGTCGATTCGAACCCATCCCAGATCACCTCAACCTCAAACTCTTTTACATTTTCAACCCGATTAATCAAGATAATATGCAAATTGCCGTTTTCAAGGTCAATAGAGCTATATGCAGAGACTACCTCGGGGAAGTTTGATTCAGCTTGAATGGCCAAATCTCCATAATTCCCACCTTGATTGTCATAGTTGGTATACATTTTGAATGCATAATAGCCTGGGGTTTCGGGTAAAAGCTCTGGATAGAATGATGCGAAATGTAGTTCTTCTTGTCCAAAAATTCCGAGAACTTCAGCGATCGCGATGGCACCGTTTAAGGATTCGGCCGCACCGAAGTTCCATGCACCGATACCTAGTTTGGTTCCTGGATAAAATTCATCGATCCACGCGTTCATTCTGGGTATCAGCTGGACCGGTTCGTTGATATATGATTCATCGACGTATAGCGGATCGTAAAGCGACCAAGGTGCCCTTAAGCGATGTTCTGCAACTGCGATGTCAGTAAAGTCGTTGGTTAGATTCTGAGGGTAATAATGGATGTTGAGCACATCAAGGTGCCGCTTTCCAGTTTCTGCATCAAACTCTGCCATCTTTTCTAGAAACCACGGAATAAAATCTTTATCTTCATTCTCAACTTTATCGATCGGGCCAGAAGGGGAGTTGAAATAAAAGTCCCAGCAGCAGGTGCCTGGCCCCATTAATTCGGCTTCAGGAACCACCTCGCGAATGGCGGCCGAATAGGCTTGGTAAATATCAAGCGTTTCTCGGTAGGTCATGCATTCTGGGTGAACGTCGTAGTGGATGATGCCCCATAGCTCAGGTTCGTACATTAAAGAGATGAAGTCTAAGCTTTCACCAGCATCTTTTACGGATTGTAGGAAGGCGACCATGTCATCGGGGTTGATTTCGATAGAGGTTAGGTTCGGGTTGCCGTTAATACTTTGGCTTAAGCAGGTCGATTCACGGCCGGTGGTACATTCTCCCGTAACCGGATCTGGGAAGGAGCAAGTGGATGTATCTTTTGCAACCCAGCCAAGTGTGGGTAGGGTAAAGCTAGAGGCTGCATCGATAGAATTGGCGAGGTCAATAAAATCAAGTGCATGGTTGCCCGAGTTGGGAAAAGCATTTGAGTTAACATACGATTCTTCTCGTCCTAAATTCCAACCACGCCCTTTTGTAATGTTGTACCGCATGGCCCCATCTCCGGTCCAGTTATAGACAGAGGGGCGTAGCGATTCAACGGCATCAATGTCTGACAGGGCCAGACCATAGATGTGTGGGCTAATGTTCGATATCTCTACGGTTGTATCAATTCGAACTTCAATACTTTCAATTGCGGCAATCGCGTCTTGCCTTTGTTTCTCTTCAGTTTCAGCTATTTTCGAGTAGTCAAAAGGGACGGCCGTTTCGCGAATAACGGAGTCGAAGGTGATAATCTCAATATCCTGAACCCGATTCTTGCTGATGTCTATCGCCAGTGTCGGTGTTGGATAAATGGCGGCCGGCTCGACTTCTGCCTCACATGCAACCACGAAAATTAAGATAAAAACGGTAATTAAGAAAAAATGTTTTTTCATATCGGTTTATTCATCCACCATCAATATTTCAATTCGGTCAATGTAGTATGGGGCCAAAAACGTGGATGAATTAGAAAGGTAAACACCGGTAAAAAAGCGGTAGACAGGATCGAATCGTTGGTCCTGTGGGGCAAACTCAATACGTGCCCATGTATCTTCCGGTATCGTGCCAACGCCTAAAAACGAGAGTTGGGTATCTTCAAAAGAAACGCCAGAAGTCGTGATCGCGGAGCGGTCATTCTTTCCCCAGAAAATATTGTCATTGCTACCTTGCGCTGTAATGGTCATGTCATCGAACGCGATAGGTTCTGAGCTGCGCAGGTAAAAACTAATGTTAACAATGTCGCCCCGTAGGACGGCATCTTGATTTTGCTCTGTAGCGACAATGTGTAAGCGAGAGAATGCCAATCTGGGTTCAACTTTTAGAGCCCGATTGCCATCGTAAACGATATCCTCCACCGGTTCGACAAATAGATCTTCCCCTTCCATGTCCCAGCCATTTTTAAACCCGTTGTCATAAACAACAATCGTTTTAAATTTTAATTCTTGCGTGACGGTTGGATTAGCCACAGGTGTAAATGTGGGCCATGGAGTAATTGTGGCCGCCTTAGTGGGTTTGCCGATGATGTCGGCGGCAAGCGTTGGGGTCGGATAAATGGCGGCCGATTCAACTTCTGCCTCACATGCAACCACGAAAATTAAGATAAAAACGGTAATTAAGAAAAAATGTTTTTTCATATCGGTTTATTCATCCACCATCAATATTTCAATTCGGTCAATGTAGTATGGGGCCAAAAACGTGGATGAATTAGAAAGGTAAACACCGGTAAAAAAGCGGTAGACAGGATCGAATCGTTGGTCCTGTGGGGCAAACTCAATACGTGCCCATGTATCTTCCGGTATCGTGCCAACGCCTAAAAACGAGAGTTGGGTATCTTCAAAAGAAACGCCAGAAGTCGTGATCGCGGAGCGGTCATTCTTTCCCCAGAAAATATTGTCATTGCTACCTTGCGCTGTAATGGTCATGTCATCGAACGCGATAGGTTCTGAGCTGCGCAGGTAAAAACTAATGTTAACAATGTCGCCCCGTAGGACGGCATCTTGATTTTGCTCTGTAGCGACAATGTGTAAGCGAGAGAATGCCAATCTGGGTTCAACTTTTAGAGCCCGATTGCCATCGTAAACGATATCCTCCACCGGTTCGACAAATAGATCTTCCCCTTCCATGTCCCAGCCATTTTTAAACCCGTTGTCATAAACAACAATGGTTCTTAATTTCAATTCTCGAGTTGCTGTAGCATTGGCGATAGGGGTTAAAGAGGGGAGTGGGGTGAAGGTCGGCAACGCTGTCGGTAACAAAAATTCTGGTGCAATTGTTGGAATTTCGAAACTCTCTGGCTGACTATCACAAGACGCTAGAACAGCGACGAGTGTAAAAATAGATAGAATGGAGAATAAACGGAGAAACGTTTTGTGTTTTTTCATTTGAAATGATTTGACGGCTTTTAAAAGCGTCATTTTGTGGTTGTTAAAAATCGATTGAATTCGTGCTCGTGACTATTTTTTTGAGTCTGCACATTACTTTTAACCGATAATTATTAATTTTAAAAAGTTGGAACAATTAGAATGTGGGCTAATTTTGAGCTGTTCCTAAAAGTTGGAAAAACTTTTGACGGCCGCCTAACTCATCACTCATGCCTTGATAGTGGCGAATGTTAAAAATTAAACTAAACCCGGCGATATAGAATGATTTTAAGCCAAGACGGTATGCAAGCTGAGCAAGAGTAAAAAATAAAGTTTGGACAAATTGGGACAAGTTAGAGCGGTCTAGACATAAGCGATTAACAAACCGGATTAGGGCGTTACGTCCTCCGTATTCTTTCATAATGGTTGGGACCAACCAAGACTGCCCATGGTTATTGTTAAAGATGACATCATTTCGCCCATAAGCGTACGGCGTATTCTTCCACGACTCATAGCTGCGCGAGGCATAGTGGTAGCCGATGGCCTGATTGTTATAAATAAACATCGCACCATCGTCTGCCATTCTGTATGCTAATTCAACATCTTCTGCACGTTTGAAAGAGGCATTGAACCCACCAAATTGTTTGAAATATTCTCGGTGTAAAGAGCAGTTGCCTGTATAAAATTGACGGGCGGTGGGTGCCCAATCACCCCGATCCATCGCATCATATTGTTTATAAAGCATTCTTTGCTCCCACTCTACCCACGGTTTGTAGGCGAAATTGGGGGGATTGAGCATGGGTCCAATCACAATCATTTTTGTTGGTTTCCCAGCTTGCTCATGGGTTTCGATATGCTGTTTTAATAAATCAGGGTGGGGGACTACGTCGTCATCTATAAATAAGATTAGTGGTGCAGAAGCCGATTCAACTCCACGGTTTCGGGTCGCGGCTACCCCTTGATTTTCTTGAAAAACCGGCTTTAGGTTGAGTGGTGTAGAAAGATGGCTCAGATAATCATTTGTATCATCTGTGGAGCCGTCTGAAACGACAACGACTTCAAATTTCTCTTTGGCAAAGGTTTGTTTTTCTAACCCCTCGATGACTTTCATGAGTTGGGCTTTTCGATTGTAAGTGGGTAACACAACGCTTAGTTGAAGCATAAAACAGATGTTGGAATTGTAGCTGCGATGTTAGTTTGTTTGGAATGGTTGTGTGTCTAGAGCTTAACTGCGTATAGATCTTCGATCGTTTCGCCGTTATCGAGGCGTACTTGGTAATCTTCGTAAATTGATACGAGTCCAAATGTCGTTCCTAAATACAGCATACTCTGACTGGTCCACGAAATATCCACATATGCGTAAATGAAATGCATCACGATATAACAGGCACTGACCATGGCGAACACTTTAATTTCACTGCTGGGTAAGGTCCAAGCGACCCTAGCAGCTTTCATGATGGATACGCTGATCATGTAGAGCATGATGATAAAGCCAAATACCCCCATCTGCATCCATATCCAAAATATGGAATTATGGGTGATGTATTCATGAAAAATAAAGAAGCTGATATCGGGCATTTCAACAATGCGGTAAAACTTGTTACCAAAGCCTACCCCCAGCAGAGGATTTTCTGTAATCGTAAAGTAGCTATTTACATTTTCTAGATAGCGATAGTAATTTGAACTTTGGTCTTTTTCTCCGGCCGCTTCTGGGGCTATAACTGACTTGATCGTTTGCGCCGGTTTGCCTAGGCTCGAGGTGTTATTCCAAAAGGCTCCGAGATATAAAATCCCGATGATAATTGCGCTTGGGACCATGATTTTGAAGAGTATTTCTCTTTCTTGATACATGAATAGAAAGATGAGGCCAAGTGAAACGATTAAAGCCAAAAGTGCAGAGCGACGATCAGACACTTGGAATGAATACAAGACAGGAGGCATCATCAAAAAGAGAATGGTGCGCTTGCCCCATGATCCATTTTTAATTGCCCAAGATGCGGCACCTAGAATAAACATTGTGTTGTAGTGAATGGATGCTGAATGCTCTGTTAATTCATCTGACACGAGGAAGGGGCTAGACCGCACAAAATAGACGGCAAACCATCCTTCGAAAAATAAGGCGGCCATAATGCACCACATGAGGGTGTTGATTTGTTGGGGGCTATCAATCAAGTTTCTGGTCAGCACCAGCATGATGATAATGTAGAGAATCGGCCGTAATTCTAGTTGGGCGATAAAGATGTCACCGCCACGTAAAACACCGGTTACAAAGCCGAAAACTGAGATTGCGGTGAAGATTGTGGTGATCCAAAAAAGCGCGCCATATTTAATCTGACCGATTTCACGGCGCATGATAAGCCGTAATCCCCAACTAAAAACCGTGAGGATAAACATGATTTCAACGGGACTAATGGCGGCCGAGCCATGCAGGTAGAAAATCGATTCTTCACTCGATAAATTCTTGTCGAAGGGCAAAAAGTGGCTAACTTTAATGTCGCCAACCAGACTAAAGAACATGATCGCATACAGGCCGTAGCGTGGCTGATAGAAAATGGCGGCAAGGGCGATGGCAAATGCGGCCCAAGCTAATTTTGTCCAGTCAGGCTCTGTTGCAAACAGGAAATAAAGTGCAACACATGCAAAGCCCACCATCGCTAAAACATTGCGAAAGGCGGCATTAAATCTAAGCTTGGCCAATTGGTTTGCAGTCGTTGAATATTGACTGTTGATCGAGGTCTCTAGCATAGTGAGCGTTTGAAAACCTTATTTAAACTGAGGGAGAGAGTCCCATCTAACTTAAATAAAGGATGGATTTGTATAGTAAAAAATTGTTAAAATTATCACGCCAATCGCAATATAGAAATAAAGTCGATTTAAACTAACTTTTGTAAATGCGGTGCCTGCTAGAAACGAGATAATTAACAAGCCGAAGAAAAATAACATTAGATTATGAGCTTATTCTTCAGGGAAGAGGTTGAGAATAAACCCTGGGGTATATGTTTCAACTTGGTTCATGACGACGCCAACGACATCTAAATGACCTAGTAGATTCACAGATTTACGAACACGTTGGCTAGAGGTAACGCCTTGGCGTACAACCATGCATAATGAGTCGGTTAGGTTTGCCAGCGGGATCGCTTCACTTGTTGATTGAATAGCCGGCAGGTCGATAATAATGTGGTCAAATCGCTCACCTAGCTCATCTAAAATTCTTTTTAGTGAATCACTACGTGCTGCGATTGAGCGTTCGTTGGGTGAAAGATAACCGGCCGAAATAATAGCGAGATTGGGGTGGTTGGTTGAAATAATGACATCGTTCAACCCTTTCTTGCCAGAAACAACCGCTCCTAATCCATCCGGATCGCTCACAGACGGTGACCACCAATTGGTTTCCACGATGCAAACGTCTGCGCCAACGTCATGGGCGACCGTGGTCCCCAATGCGCGCGATAGATATGAAACACCTTCTTGTGAAATTGCGGAGGTTAAGCCAAACCGTTTTGGCATGACTTTGATCTGACTCTCTAGACGAGAGTACAGTTGCCGCATCGAAAGAATCGTTTCATAGGGGAAGACTTCGTTATAAAGTGCGTTCCGACTTCTTAGATCGAGCAGGGGCTCATTGTGATTGCCCGATAAAACTAGATTATCATTTTGAGCTTTTCTCTTTTTTCTAAACATACGAATTTATCCTAGATAATTTGTAATCGTGTCTCACCGGTCAGGTTCGATAAATCGATATAAAAAAGACCGGCCGGTGGAAAAATTACAACTATTTTTTAAATCTTCCTAACTTGTTGGTGATGGGAGCTGCCATTGATTTAATCAGGGTCATATCCTCATCTGGAATTGTGCGTAACAACCAAATAGTTGCTGGGTAAACGATCGCTCCGGCCGCTACAGCGGGAACTAGACCGTATTGGTTCATGAATAAGACTGCGGCATACATCACGCCACCGGCCAATGCGGCTTTAATAACAAATACCGCGTTGCCCCAGTTGATATAACCTCTGGGCAGTAAGTAAAGACCCGCGATAACCATGCCGCCTTCTGTAAAAATATAAGCCAATGCACCACCGACCCCAGCCGGACCAAAGGTTTGAGCATATGGGACCAAAACGAGGTCAAGCGGGATTGTGGCGAATGCTGCGACGGCCATGGTTATCGTCCAAGCGCGTTGCTTGTCTACAGAAATTAAAAAATTCCCAAGTAAAATTGTCTGATAGGTCAGTATGAGAACAAACCCGAGAATTTGCAGAATCTTCGCTGCATCGGTGTACCCTTCACCGAAAAGTAGCAAGATGATTGGGCCTGATATAGCTGAGATGCCCAAGCCAACTGGAACCCCGATCAAAAATAAAATGTTAAAGCTTTTGCTAATATAGTTGGGTAGCAAATCAGACTCTTCGCTATGCATTCGGGCTAATACTGGAAAGAGGGCTGTGATTAACGCATTGGGTAAAAACATTAAGGTGCCAAACAATCTGTCTGCAACGGAGTAATAGCCCAATTCCGCGGCATCTGGCAAAAGTGATGTCATCATCACCATATCAAATTCTTTGTAGAGTTTTGCGAATATAAGCGTCAAAAAGTATGGGCTACCATCTATAAAAAGCTGTTTAGATAGGTTGTAATCATAAATCAACTTAAATGGATGTGCCTTGTAAAGTGCCCCTACCATAAAAATTGCACCGAGTATCGAAACTGCAATCGTGACAATGACGATCGCAAAAAGATTCCCACCCATGAAAAGAGCTGTGAGGGCGAGAACGGTAAAAATGGCACGGTTAATGGTCGCGACACTAGAGACGTACCCCATCTGCTCTAAGCCGGTTAAACAGCTTTGTGCAAGATTTAGAATCGACATCGCAAATGAGCCGATCCCGACCATGGCGATAAGTTGGATTCTGAGAGGGGAGTATCCGCTGAGCCATGCAAAGAGTAATATTCCGCCAAATGTTAAGGTGTAATTGAATACAACGTTGACGATCGCTGTACTAAAGTAAGAAGAAACTTTTTCCGGTTCTCTGGCAATTGATTTGGTTAATAAGGTGTCTAGACCAAAAAGGGTAACCACACCCCCGATTAGCCAAATCGACTCTGCTGAAGAAAATTCACCAAATGCCTCTGCGCCTAGATACCGCGGTATCAGGAAGATGGTCGTCAGTGTCATCGCCCAAGTTGCCAGCTGTGATCCCATCATATAGGATGCATTGCGGACAATCTTTGAGATGCCACCTTCTTGCTTATCAGGTTTTGTTGTGGTCATTTGATTTAATGCGACAAAAGATCCAGCCTGTGCCAGAAAAAAGTCAGAATTATTCTTGAGCTTCCGTAGCGTTTAAGCTCAATTCATCAAAGTTTTTGACCATGTTTACATTACTTAGAACGGGCAAGCCGACGGCCGAAGGTGATTCCATTGGGAATCGCACGCTTCGGTCTAATAAGGTTGAGGCGATGATTGCTAGAATTGAAAGTACCGCACCCAAAGTCAGGAATACTGCTGCGGTTACGATTTTACGAACCAGTCCACCTTCTTCTTCAACCGGAATTTTAGGGCTGTCGACAATGGTATAAGATTGACGCGTTTTACCTTCAGTGATGACTTCTTCCAGACGGATTTGTTCAAGATTGTCACTTGCCTCTTGATAGCGGTCAAAAGAGGTTTGGGATGCGACTTCAAGCTGGTTGATCTGCAGTTGTTCAATTTCCGGCCGATCTCCTCGGAACGGTTCAGGATGTTGAATCAAGTACTCTTCAAGGGCTTGGACCGATCCTCGGTATTCATTTTCATATTGGGGAACCAACTGCTCTAAAAACTCACGAGCACCAAAAATGTCACGTTTGTCTGAGTTGATCTTCCATTCAATATAGCTATTCATGGCGGCAGTTGCGGTTTTCCAAGCGATTTGTTGGTCATCCCATGAAGCCAAGACTTCCACATTGTTACTACCGGTAATATTCACCGCAATCGATTCTCGAACGTCGGCAATCGTTTCACGGACAACTTTGTCCCCTTTTGCCATTTCAGCTTCTAGAGGGGTTTGGGTAATAATCAATCGAATAAAAGAGTCGGTGTTTAAAAGTTCATTAATTTCATCGGCCGTTTGTTGGGATGGGGCCAAGAAAAAATCGACATTATCATCACCCAAACTTGCGACTTGGTTAATCAAAGTATCTGTTTGAACAAATAAAACACCTTTCGAGACAAACTCGTCGGACAAAATAAAGAGAGACGCCACATAAGCGCCTAACATTAAGATGAACGGGATGAGATAGAGCCAGAAATGCTGGAACCAATTCTCAAGAAAACGCATTAACGCCAATATTGTAAATCTGGCTGGACTGAGTTTTTCTAGGTCGTTTGTTTTTGGTGCAGACAGTTGCTGTGGAACTGCTTGGCTAAACTGAGATGCTAGTCTCAATTGTTCCATTAGCTCTAAAGATGAAGCGAAGTTTTCTTGTGAGACAAGGACTGTGTTTCTAGAACCAACTGTTGCTGAATTTGGAGTTGATTCAGTTTGTGGTGCGGGGGCAACGACCTTTGCCACCTGCACCTCTGGTGCTGGTACAGGTTCGGGTTCAATGCTGGCATGAACATCGACTTCAGGTACTTTTTCTTCAAAGATGTTTTCAACAATTTCTTTGACTTTTTCGTCTGCAGGCTTGTTTTCTGGTTTAGTGGACATTGTATTATCTATAAAATCAACGACGGGAGTGTCTACAATGAGGCCAGATATTCCAAGTCTTTCAGGTTCATTAATTTCACTGATGTCTATGGCTGGCGGATTTGCCGGCGGCGTCAGGTGCTCGTCCGGCTTTACATTTTCAATCTCATTAATTTCTTGGATGGGTGATTCCTCTTCTTTTTCTTCTTCTACTTTCTCGATAATTGTATCGATGAGTTGAACAGGTTCGGGTTGTGGCACCACTTGCTCAACCGTATCTGTTTCGGTGTCTCTTTCAGGTGTAAGGCTTGTTTCTTCAACAGCGGCGGTCAAATCAACTAGATCATCGGCCCCGTCGTCTGCCGGATCCTCCGCTTTAAGCTCTGGGGCGGGCTCAATAATCGATGCAACAGTTGATTTGACTTCTGGTGCCGAAACTTTCTCTGGGGCTGAGGCGTTGCTCTTGCCACCATTAGAATGACCATTGCTTTTGACTGTCCGGTTTTTCTGATTCATTTCTGCGAATTCATTTTGATTCTCAGGAGTAATAAAGTCAGCTAAATTCTCAGACGTACTTGTTTTTAAATAGTTGAGGAATTCCGGATAGCGGGTTAACGATTTCATCGTCAATGATTCCGGGTTTTGTGCAAGTAGCTCTTGCCCACGCTGAGATATTTTAGAAACGCCTCTTTTTGGGCTTTCAATCAAACATGCATGCGTTAAATACGAGCGGGTTCCCACAACACGGCTGTAAAATTGTGCATCAAGGGTTCTGTCCTTTATTTCGCCACTTTGGCTAAACTCAAAAACTTGGGCAAGTTTAGTTGCGAGTTCTTGAAGGTGACATTCTTCGCCGTTTGATAAAAGCTCCAGCATGGGAAGTAATAAGTCGCTAGTTTCTGGAAGTTGCATGATCTATTCCTAAATTGATTGCAGTTATTCGGGTTGAAAATGGCTTGAGATTGGTCTGCATTAGATCAATCAGAGCACGTATATCATTGATTTTCACAAAAAACCGACAGGATCTGTAGAGTTCCGACGGTTTTGCTTGAATAATTGCATATGTAGTGATCAAAGTTTTTAAGTATCAATGGATACCTTTGATCTCATAAATTTATCTTCTAAGTGTATTTAAATCCCGATTGGCCGGGCGTTTTTTACGTGATTTTGGTTGAGGCTGATCTGTTGCCAAAACCCATTTCTTTATACGAATTACCAATCTTTGATAATAGCCTCTGCTTCTAGCTCTGATCTGGTATCGTTGTTTTTGTTGAGCATTTTCCATCGGGACCATTGTGAGTAGCGGCAATTCTGTTGTGTTGCTCAGGTCAAGAGGAAGCGTTATGCGACGGTCGAAAATAACAAATGCGCCCATCGTCATGATAGATAAGACAAAGCCGATTGCCACACTTTGAATAACGTTTGAGACTTTCTTTGTTATTGTGGTCATTGAAATCGGCTGGAAGGGGGCATCTAAAAGTAAGAAGGTTTCTCGAAAATACCGTTCAGATGTTGATTCGAGCAGAAGACCGAGGTCAAGAATATCTTTTGTATATTCAATGTCTCCGACCAGATCGTCTAAAATTGCGGTCATTAGGGAAATCTGGGTTTGTTCAATTTCTCGACGATCAAATGATTCATCTTCGGGGTGAGAGGCTAGATAAGCCTCTAGTTCTTGTTGAACACTATTTTTTTGATCTGTTTTTGCATCTAAATAGATGTTCATGAAATTAACCAAATCTCGGCCGGAACCGCCAATTGTTGTAATTTGATGATTTAGGTATTCGTCGTAAATGCTATTGATAACTTGCACCGCAGATTCTTCGGTGGGCATATAAGCCAATATCGCGACCTGTCGTATACCTGTTGGTTGAAGTTGTACATTGTCTCGCAGGAATTCTCGCTGGACGCTGGGGGAGTTCGAGATTTGACTTACACCCCATGAGTTTTCGAAATTAACGTTCGCCAAGACTTTGTCTGCAAAAGCATCTGTCTGTAGTAATTCCTGCAATTCCCATACCATTCGTTCGCTTGGGTCTTTGGGGCTTGTCCCAAATTTTTCATACCCAATTACCTTACTAATTTCGTAGTTGTAACGAATCTGAACCGTTGCACCCGAAAGATAGGATGGATCTTTGACTAATTGGATCGCAACGGCTATCAGAGGCACGAAGATGAGAGGCGCAATGATGATATAAAAATTTCTAAAAACAGATTCAAAAATCCGTATAACGATTAAGCGAATCAAAGTTTAGGTTTTCCTGTTTTGAGGCTGTTAGAGTAGTTGGTGCTTGTTTACAAAACTAAGGTTTGTACAAACTGGGTATAGCTTTATGTGTAGTCTTCTGATCAGACATTATAGAGCATAAGCGGGGCAGAAAAAATGTTGAGAAGTAAGTAATATGGACCATCCAAATTTGATGGTCTTTTTGAAACAATTAGTTAAATAGCCTCTTGAATCTCAATTATTCTTTTCCACTCTTACACTTACACTTAAGTTCACTCAAAATTAAGCCACTGTTTCTGACCAAATATAGGTATAAATGGCCCTTATGATTTCCCTAAGAAACCGGTTTTTTACTATGTATATTTAGCACTTGCGGATTAAAATCGTTTGACACGAGACAAACCGGAATGATAGTATCTTTTAGTTGAAAAACTGGATCTAATTGACGATTTCTAGTCACTTGTGCAAATTGACCTTGTTTGATCCGAAGCGATGTGCTTATTTGGACCATTTTTTACAAAAGGGATTCCAACATAAGTTGGATCAATGGATTACTGATTATTTTCGAAGAATAGTTGAACTATTAAAAGTTGTTAGGTAGTAAATTTTAAACTATGGCAGATCAAAAGCAGTCAAAAGATACCGGCAGAGATTGCCCATATTGCGGTGGCGTTATTTATCGTGTTGAAAACGAAACGGGTAATGTGACAACCGCATTTCACAATTGCAAAATGTGTGGGGCGCGCTGGTCTGATAGCTGGTCTTTAACAAGTCCCGGAAATCGTGGATATAACAGCCGTGGGGTTGCTCAGAAAGAGGCGCGCGAACGCACCCCTACAAGACCGTTCTCTATGCCATCTTTTGACCTGTCATCCATCAACATCCCTTCATGGGGATGGATATTAATTGTAGTCGTCGGGTCTTTCTTCTTGGTGCGGCTGGGCGCTTTGTCTTTGCTAAACCTCTTGCTGCTGCCCCTGACCCTGATTATTTTAGGTTATATCGTTTTTCGAATTGGAAAAGAGCAGCGCTGGTGGTGATTGCCCGTTAGCGAATTTCGAGCATAAGACCTTTTAAGTAATGCCCTTCTGGGAAATGCAGAGAGACTACATGATCATTGCTCTGATTGAGCTGTTTTAGAACCGTAGCCTGCCTACCTGCATCCACAGCTGCGCCAAAGACAACTTTTTGGAACAAATCGGCCGAGATTAACCCTGAACAAGAGAACGTAAGCAGGGTGCCACCAGGCTTGAGTAAACTCATCCCCAGCAAATTAATATCGCGGTAACCCCGAGTTGCTTTTTTAATGTCCTTTGCAGAGTGAGCAAATTTAGGTGGGTCTAAAACAATGACATCAAACTGTACGTTTTCCTCTTGATAATGGCGCAAAACATCAAAGACATTTCCGGCTAGATATTCATCTTGCGGCCGGTCGGGCGAATTTTTTTGAACATTTTCCTCAGCCAGCGTAAGGGAGGGAACCGATGTGTCTACGCTCGTGACCGATTTCGCATTTGCCTTAGCAGCATAAGCTGAAAATCCCCCAGTGTAGGCGAAACAATTTAATACGTCTTTGTCTTTCACAAGGGATTCAAGGCCTAGAAGCGCCCGATTGTCTCGTTGGTCTAAATAAAAACCTGATTTGTGCCCCTTTACCAGATCAACTTTAAAGCTCAATTGATTTTCTTTGAACCAAACGCCCCCTTCTGGTATTTCTCCGAAGACGACTTCCGCGATTTGGGGCAGTCCTTCGAGTTTGCGCACAGATGCATCTGACCGTTCAACAATGGCCAGAGGTGACTGCCCCTGAAAAGTGAGTGCTTTGAGGTGTTCAATAATTTGATGCTTACGCACATCGATTACTTTGGTTAAGCATTGAAAAACCAGATAGCGATCATATTTGTCGACGATCAGCCCCGGAATGCCATCTGATTCACCATTGATCAATCGATAGCCGGTCGTTTCAGGTTCTAGGTCTAGCCATTGGCGCCGGCCGATTGATTGGGCGATTGCTTCTTCCCAGAACTCATCATCCAGAAGTCGATCCTCCCATGTCATCATGCGGCCTGTGATTTGAGATGCCGGATTCCAGCCAGCTAGCCCGATAAAATCTCCGTTACGGGTAATGACAGAGACGGCGTCGCCGGGTGTAGGGTCACCTTCAATGCGGTCGATGGCACCGGAAAAGATCCACGGGTGTCGGTTAATCAAGGGTTTCTCGCGCCCTTTTTTGAGCACCAAGACACCTTGGGGCCTAGCGAGCTGTTCAGTTTTAGATAGCATAAATGTGTTGGGGGTTAAACTAAGGAGCGAATTTTTTGGACGAGGTCGGCCGGGGAGAAAGGTTTATGCATAAATATGTCGGCACCTTCATCTAGTGATTTTTGATCGACTCTGTCATCACCTGATGCAACGATAATCGGGGTTTGGGGGGACTGTTTGGTTGCTCCATTCCGAATATCATGAAGTAGCATAAGACCGTTTGTATTGCGAGTAAGATGGTAGTCGAGCAGAATCAGACTGACTGAGGGGCCTAGCTCATTGTGGGCAGCATCTAAATCGCGGGCGATAATTACTTCAAATCCTTCTAACTCTAGAAACATTTTCAGTAAATCACTATTGGTGGGGTTGTCATCGACGAGAAGAACTTTTGTCATTGAATCGTGGTCTCTTCCGTGAATTCTACTACATCTAACATGATAATTTGCCCTTTCTTGGACTAATCACCTAGAGATGCAATGCCCCGTACGATGCCGATGATACCAACAGTAGAGCGCAATAAGTCTGCACTAGAGATTTCAGGGGGGCCGCCATTGGTTTTTTCAGCTGATTTCACCAGCATCCACGCTGATGCTAAGCCTGCTACTGCGCCTAAGATGGTGCCGATGATTAAAAATCGATTTTGCCATCCATTGTTTGTTTCTTGGTTTTCTAAATTCATACGATTCATGTAACTATTCAGCTGGCTTGTTATTTTTCATCAAGACGGTTGATGAACTTGCGTTGCCCCTAGACAGGTGCTGAATCATTACCGATTGTTTCTTAAACTTTGTTTTGGCTGTTTTTCTGTGATGTAAAAAGCCAACCAAACGATTTTTCAACTATACGGCCGATTTTTGTTGTTGACGCACGATATGTAATCGATGCGTCTGCCGCTTTTTTCGCAACCCCATCAATTTTACCTGATGAATTAACGATTAGGCTATCCGCTTTGCGCATATAACCTTGCAACCATTTTTCAACCGGATAGCGATTGCCCCAAGTATACCAAATCCAGCCAACAGCTAGGGCAGGGAAAATGGCTGAGAGTAATATCAAGGGCAAAATGGTCAGAATGATAATTAAGTCTGCACTTGCAGATGAAAATAAGCGCCAATCTGCCATATTGTCTTGGCCACTGTCGAGCGTCCGCCACAGCATTAACCCGACCAAGGTAAAGATGATAATCGCCATCAGTGCCAAGGGAAGATAAATGGTTAGTCGATTGAACCGATTTAGCTGCCTTTGGCGTTCTTTTTGGCGGATCTGATCGGGGGTGAGTTGTGGTTCGATTTGAGTCATAATTTATTCAGATAACACACAACTGTTGGGCAACGGCCGAGAATCCGGTTCGAACGTGCAAGAACAATAGTCTAAGTTTTCCCCTTCACCGGCAAACATGAAAAAGCGGACTTTTGTGCGGGTGCAGACCGCTTCCTCATCAAACGAGCGAGTCCATTGTACTCCAACACCTTCTTGTTCGGGGTCTTGAAGCATGTAGATGTTTAAAAAGTTGCCATCTTCGCTGCCTAATTGGACGGTCCCCAAGGTGATGAGGCGACAAGCAAAAATCGGGATAATGCCGATTACAAGCAGAAAGAGGATTGCGCCGAAGCAGCTGCCTCTTCTTATCGGTTTGGATTCCGGTTCTAAATCGATTGAGTCTGTCATACAGGATTTACTTTAGGTTTCAAGCCGCCATTATATCCGTTATTGGAATTGAAATCAGGGATCGCAAACAGACTATTAGGATTTTGGGCAAATTAGTTGATGATATAGCGAGAGGGTTTCCGAAACGGTTGTATTTATGTCGTATTTTTGGGCTTGAGCATAGCATTCGGCCGCCAAACGTCGCCGTACCTCGGCCGACTGTGCCATTTTTAATACTCCGTCTATCCAAGCCGTTGGGTTATGGGCGATGATGGCAGCTGGACCAACACATTCCACCATAGCTGGTTCGGTAAGCACCACAGCGGGTAGCCCGGCCGCCATCCCTTCGATCATGGCCAGCGGATGCACTTCGGTTACAGACATGGTGATTTGAAAATCTGCATCGGCTAAAAGATTTGGGATGTCTGAAGCTGGAATCCAGCCGGTTAACTGAATTTGGTCGGTCAACTGGGCCGCTGTTATTTTGGATTGGGTTTGTTTGAATAAGGGGCCGTCGCCTATGAGTTTGAACGTTATGTTGCTATTTTGCCTGCAAACTTCAATCAAGCTATCAATTAAGAGGGGGATGTTTTTTTCGGGGGACAGTCGGCCGAGATAGACGGCGGTTAAGGGGCGCTCTTGATTTTGAGGGGGCCGTTGATTTGCGGCCGAGAATTGAGAGAGGTCGATACCGTTGTGAATCAATTGGATCGGAGCTGAAACGCCGAAATGACGCATCGTTTGCTGAATAGACCCCGAAGGAGCAATTATCGTTTGGCATCCGGCGGTATTGCTGGGCCAACGTCGTCTTAGCAGCCAGTTTGCAGCTTTTGTACGAAGCGCAGGGTGGGGGATGGGGAGAAAGTTAGCCGTGTACAGATCATAGCGAGTGTGATTGGTATAAATGAGAGGGCAGCGTAGCTTCCCGGCCAATTTTTCAGGCCCTAAAACCAAGTGGTGACAATGGACAATATCCATTTGGTTGAGTTCTTCTATGATCGAGGCTGGGATGTTTGGACGAAAAAAGTAGCCCGTTTTGCCCAGCGGCACGGCCGGTATCCGAACCGTGTGCTCCCCGTCTTGATCAGATGATGGGCCAAACGTAAAGATTGTGACACGGTGGCCTAAGGCGGTGAGGCGTTCACGATAGAGCTCGATCATGCGGACCACCCCGTTGAT
>JAHDEB010000012.1:0-5159 GCA_020629055.1 Chloroflexota bacterium | reverse complement strand
TGCGAAGCGGCCGCGGAGGCTGGCACCCACCCTGACACTTTGGGCAGAGTCGACAGTGAAGTTTAGTCGAATTTCGCCTCGCTGACCGATTGGGAGCAGCTGCCAGCCTGAATTGGAGCCACCTGCAAACGCGAGCCCCTCGGCCGAAACAGAATCGGTTGCAAACTGTTTTCCGCCACCGTCATAGCTTGAAACCATATCTGAGTAGGCCCGAATGGTCAGCTGATAGTTGCCCGGCTGCAAATCTAGATCTTGGTACATGCGGATGCTGATCGCTCCATATCCTTTAAAGATTTTGACCGTGTTGTTGCCATTAAAGAAGTAGAGATCATGTTCCTGAGGGGGGATAAAGGCTTTGGCGAGCACGCGTGTTTCCGGCCGGATCCAAACATCCCAGGATTCATTGCCGAAGCCGGTCCCGCCTTCATCCCACTCGAATCCCCAATTTTGAGGCAGCTGTAGTTCTGCGACACCATTCTGGTTGTAGTGCCCTTCTTCGAAGCTACCATTTTTGAGCAAGTTGGTGCCCACCGCGACCTGAGGGACCGGCGTGGGGGTGGGTTCTTGGGGGACCGGTGTAGCGGTTGGGGCGGCAGGCACCGGCGTGGCGGTTGCGGCCGCGGGAACCGAGGTTGCTGTTGCCGCAGCAGGCACCGGAGTCGCCGTTGCAGGGACCGCTGCGACTTGAGTCGGGGTTGCAGGGGCTTCGGTAACCCCGTCTGGCAATAGGATGGTTTGGCCGATATAGATAACGCCCCGATCAGAGATGCCGTTGAGAGAGGTTAGCACATCGACAGTGGTATTGAAGCGTAAGGAGATGCGGTAGAGGTTATCACCGGCCTGTACGACATAGCTTTTGGGGTTAGCACCACTGCCACTGCCCGTTCCAGATCCTGACCCTGTAGCGGCCGTTGGCGTGGCCGTCGGGTTGGTTTCCCCCGATGCTCCGTCGGGGATGCGCAATACTTGGCCGATATAAATAATATTTGGGTTAACGATATCGTTGGCTTGAGCGATGTCGCGCCATGAAACGCCTGGATAGTTTAGGGCGATATTCGATAGGGTATCCCCAGCTTGAACGATGTGTACTGAATCAGCAAAGGCGGTTTGGGTTAGGCTGAGGCCGATAAAAATGGCCAAGACGGTGCCGATGATTTGTTTTTTCATGGTTAGAAGTCCTCAAGGTGATTGAGTGGGGATTATACGTCAGCGGCCGATGGGTTCATACTGTATTAAGAATTAGTAGATTTAACCGCTTTTACGAGTGGGGCTCAAAAGATTTCCGGCCGACAATCTCTATCTCCGGCCAGTCGATGGTGATGCAGTCGGGAAAAGTAAGCGATAGCCAGAAGTCGATTGGATCGATCGTGGTTGTTTGCTGTAGGAATGAGGTGATCACTCGGCCGTGGGAAATAATGGCAACTGTTTCATCTGGCAAATGGGTGTTTGCGAGTTGAGCAAGGGCGGCTCGCATGCGCTGCCCCGCTTCGGCAGCCGTTTCTGGCCCAAAAACTAGCTCTTTAGGCTGTTCAAACAGTTTGCGTACCGCCGCTCGAAAATCATCAGCAGATTCAAACCAGCCAACACCATCGTTATTTTGTTCCTGCACGCCGTCCCAGACTGAATGGGTGATACCCAGTTGGCTGGCAGCAAATTCGGCCGTTTTAATCGCTTTGTGCTCGTGGCTGCTGTACAGAGCCGTCGTATTCTGTTCCTTTAAGAAG
The DNA here is from genome assembly GCA_020629055.1 of Chloroflexota bacterium. GTDB lineage: Bacteria > Chloroflexota > Anaerolineae > Promineifilales > Promineifilaceae > WTJY01. The sequence continues at coordinate 3,435 of JAHDEB010000012.1, read as the reverse complement.
CGGGCAAGTTCGATGCAGCTATGTTCTCCAGCCGCTGTTAAGCCCCATTCGCTTTGATGGCTGCCGCTGCTTGGGGCGGATTGGGCATGTCGAATGAGAATGAAACGCATCTTTTGTTTTATGTAGAGGCCAGCCGGATGCCACCCCACAAAATAAGAAGGCCGCAGACGTTGGAGATCAAAATATAGAATAGGGCGATTTGCCCGTTCCCTGACCGATAGAGATTAATACCTTCAAGGGCAAATGTAGAAAAAGTAGTTAGTGCTCCTAAAAAGCCTGTCGTTAAAAACAGTCTGATTAGATCGTTTTGTACGCTGGTTTGCAGAAAAGTTTGGTAGAGGAAGCCCATTATAAAGGCACCCAGCATGTTGGCGATGAATGTGCCTAGGGGGAAGCCATTACTCAATGGAAGATAGGCTTGGGTCGTTATTGCGATCCCATATCGTAATATGGCTCCTAGTGCGCCGCCAGCACCAATTGCGATTAACTGTTGCATGGGGCGATTATACCGCTATATCTTTTTAAGACCTGACAGGTTTTTTAGCTCAAAACCTGTCAGGCTTCGTTAATGGTTAGCCGTCTAGCAAAGACTGAGTGTAATCTTTGGCAAACTGAGCCGGGTAGAAAAATTCGTTTAAGCGCAACGCTTGGTTATATGAAACGAGCGCCCCTTCGAAGTCTTGTAAATGGGATTGGGCATGCCCTTTGTGGAGCCAAACCTCTTCAATGGTACGGCCGCCAGCATCAACCAATGTGGCGTCAGCCAGGTCAAGAACGTCTTGATAACGGCCTACTTCTCGGTATGCGACAAACGGGCCGTGCTGATACCACAGCATGCGGCTTGGCAAGCCGATTGATCTCGCTTTGTCGAAAGCGACGGCCGCATTTTCATAGTGGACCGGCTTGCGTGTCTTTTTGCCTAATTCTGTGAGTGAAGTGCCCAAGTTGTACCAGACAAACGGGTTTTCTGGGTCTGTTTCGATTTCTGCTTGGGCACGGGCGGCGGCCGCTTCCCAATTGTCTTCAGTATAGATAAAGTCATCGCCTAAAATTGCGTAAAGCTCTTCTTCACGATTTGATTCGTAAACGATGTAAAAGGTGTAGTTGAACTGCTGCCAATATCTGGCGACATAATCGTAGGAGTAAATAAACCCATCTTCAAGCGTATACCCTTCTTGTTGAATATCTTTGTCGGTGAAGGGGCCTAAGAACGTGTCAATTGTGTTGTATTCTTTTTTGACATCATCGAAACCAAATACGATTAAATAATGGCCGTACCAGCCAAATGCATCGGCCGCTTCAGGGTCATATCCTTTTTCAATCACAACCGGGAAGCCGGAGGCAACGAGCTCGCGCAACAGATCTTGATTGCCGTTTGAGCGGGTGATTGAGCGAAGATTGGTGAATTCGTTCACATAGTCACTAATTTGCCATGGGCTAACATTTCGATCTTCACGATTCGGTTTTAAATAATCGGCCGCTTCTTGCTGAGTGGTGGCATCCCCATAGTAATTTAGCATGATGGCAAGATTGGTTGGCCCGCAATTGTTAAACTTCTGAGGTTCGTTGACCAGCCCTGTTAACTTGAATTCTAATGGCAGTGGGGTAGGGGATGGGGTGGGTGTAAATGTTGGGGTTGGGGGAGCTGGAGTGCTGGTAAATTCCGGTTCTGGGGTCGGGGTTGGCTCATCCGCGACCGCTTCCGCGTCATTATCATTCGATTCCGCTTCTGGCTCGATATCGGCTGACGCTAGGGCACCTGCCGCTACAGATTCGCTTGATTCAGCTGATTCTGACTCATCGCCTAACTCTAAGCTGCTCACCAGGGCATTGGCCGCATCATCGACGTTTGCGGCTTCAACTGAAGGAAGGTAATCGTCACGGACTCCGGTTGTTTCCACGACAAATTCTGGTAAATACGACCAGTATTCGGCAGGAACAAACGTTTCTAACAAGGCAGGCAGATTGGCGATGCCCAATATAAACAGCAATTGGACTGCGCAAATCGAAATAATTATGTTTTTGGTTCTTTTACTCATAAGTGTTTATGGCTCTAAATCTGCAAGGGCATCTTGAGCCAGCTGGAAACGAGGGTTGAAATTGACCGCGGCCTGTAAATCTCGTTTGCCTGAATTTGTATCGCCAAGGGCGATTTTTGCTAAACCTCGATAGGTATAAGATTCTTCGAAATAGGGACGTTGGAAAAGTGTGACATCGGCCAATTCAATGACGTCTGCATAGCGGCCGGTGTTGTAATACGCCTCGTATGGGCCAAACTGATACCACAGCATGCGCCAAGGTAAACCTAGTTGGCGCGCCTTGTCATACGCTGCTGCGGCCGTTTCATAATCGCCCAAACTTTTGTAAATGGTGCCGACGTTAAACCACAAATAAGGGTTTTCCGGTTCAGCTTCTAGCTCTTGCGTGTTGCGGGCCAACGTCCTTTCCCACATCACACGATCATCTAAATTTTCTCGGCCGATAATATCAGCCACCGTTTCGAATTGCTCCGATTCGTAGGTTACGATTAAGGTTCTGTTAAACTGGCGCCAGTGGCGATCAAGGTCCTCATATGCGATGATACGGCCTTCTTCTGAATTGACGCGTTCACCCTGCGGATTCTCACCTGAGCCAAGCCATGAATCGTAAACGTACATCAATTCTTCACTGTCGTCGTAGCCAACAACCAGATAATAATGTCCGTACCAGTCGAGCCAACTGTAATCACCGGGGGGATCGATGCCGGTTTCAATGATGACCGGTAGGCCGGCCGAAATAAATCGTTTTAAAGTGTCTAGATCTCCGTTGACTCGCATCATTGCGTCTAAATCTGTTTCAGCGCGCACATAGGCAACCAGCTCTTCCGGTGACACATTGCGGTCTTCAGGATCAGGTTTTAGCCAGTCGGCCGTCTGCTCTTGCTTTAAGTCGAGGTCATGATTAGACAAGGCCATCGCCAATGTGGCGGGGCCACAGTTGTTCCAGCTTTGGAATTGATGTGAAACATTATCGATGCTGGCGATAGGCAAAAATGGGATAGGGGTTGGTGTCGGTGGGACGACCTCTGTTGGGGTAGCGGTTGGGACAGGGGTGAATGTGGGTTGGAGCTGGGCCGGGTCAGGGGTGCTGGTATGGACGACGGCCGGTGGCACGGTTGCCACAGCCGCGACTGTAGGCAATTGGGTCGGTTCTAAAATTAGGTCGCTGATTTCCAATGCACCTTCACTTAATACGGCCGGGCCCGGTGTAGGCAGCGCTTCAACATGCTCACGAGCACCTAATTCTTGAATCGGTTCAGGCAGAAGGGCGACGTATCTGCTGGGAATAAGTCGGAGGATCGTAGGTGTAAACAAGGCCAATATGACCAATCCTACAATTAAGATTAGCAGGCCCCAAAAGCGGCTAGAATTTGCTTGTGTTTCCGTGTCCTTTTTT
>JAHDEB010000160.1:5618-14508 GCA_020629055.1 Chloroflexota bacterium | reverse complement strand
GGCTTGGCTTGCCTTTGGCGAAGACGAGAAATTCCCGGCCGGGGAACCATTCTACTCATCCCCTTGGACCGTTAGCGTATATTTCCCTGTGCCCTTCGCAGATGAGACAGCAAGGAAATAATCACCAGATTCAAGGTCTTCAACAAATTCTTTTGGATCTTCATCACTTCCATCGTGAGCCTTCACATCACTTCCCTTAAATAAGGTCATGACAAAAATAGATTGATCGCTGTTTCCTTGTAGCCCGATCGTGACTTGTTGGCCTTTATCTAATCGGATCAAATAAAAATCGAAGTCTGAGTCTTTGTTGGTGATCTCCCCAACAATCGGCCGGCCGTCGGTACAGACCGCACCGATGTCTAATGCATCTCCGGGAGTGTTGTTGCCAAATATCCCTTCACCTACATCCTCTTCGATATCATCTTCTACACATGCAGGTTCTGGGGTGGGGGTGGCGGTAGGCGCGGGCGGAATATCGCGCCGGATAGATGGCAAATAAATATTCGAAAGATCGCCAATTGTCTCGGATAAAGTCACAGTTGTACAAGCGATATTGCTCCAGTTGCTGCTGCCATGTGGATTTAATGCCTGCACCCGGAAACACCATTCTCCAAGAGCCTTCTCAGTCACCGTAATGGAAGAGGCTGTGGTGCGTTCCTCTTGCAGGGACCATGCCCCGTTATTGTGCCGCTCAACAATGCGATAATCTAAAACATGGCTTGATGCACTCCAGCTTACGGTAAAAGAATTGGAGCCATCTTCGTTAACGATTTCAGCAATGGTCGGGGTCGTCGGTGGTGGAAACGCTGTTGGTTCTTGTGTGGGTGTTGCTGTACTGGTCGGTGTCGCTGTCGTGGTTGGTGTTGCTGCAGTCGTCGGTGAGGCGGTGTTTGTTGGGGTATGGGTTGGCGTTGGGGTATCTGGCTCCGATGCATTAGAAATGTTCCACATAATCGAGATGGTGGTGGAGGCTTCAAAGCTGTCTACAACTGTGACTGAAGAGTTAAATGTTCCGGCTTGAGTCAGGGTTCCAAAGATGGTTCCCTGTTCATCCCAAGTTAGCCCATTCGGCAAGTCTGAAATGCCATATCCGTATGCATCACCATCAGGATCGAATGCAGAAATTGAAAGATCGACAATGTCGCCAACGGTCCCGACTTGGTTTCCGGGGCTGGTGATACTTGGTGGCGTGTTGATGCGCCATTGAAAGCTGGTTGAACTGCTCAGCGAACTTTGATTTCGTGCAGTAACTTGAACGTTGTAAACACCTGCATCGGTCGACGTCCCATCAATGAACCCGGTCGAGCTGTTGATATTGAGCCCCGGTGGCAGGTTGTTTGCGCTGTAAGTTAAGGTTTCACCATTTGAATCAAATGCGGAAATCGATAAAGACGTGTAGTCGCCTAGGGTTGATAGTTGATTGGAAGGTTGTGACACTTGTGGCGGGCTGACCGAATTGGACGAGCATGAAACCCCGGCCGGTGCGCTGGTTGTGGTGGACGAAGGCTCAACGTAAATATCATCGATATAAAGCCCGCCACTCGCTTCCCCCGCCCGAGTATAAAACGACCTGATCGGATTGCTGGTTGACCCTTGACGGAACCCAAAGGTGCTGCCGGAAGATGTATTTAATCTTGTTGCAGATGAATAAGGGCCCCCTTGAACATAAACCTGATAATTGTCAGAACTGTTATTGATAAGAAGCCAAACGCACACCCACTCATTTGCAGGGAATCCATCACTGTTGGTTGACCTTAAAAAGTTTTCCCCGCTTCGGATGGTCCAATCGTTGCCGTCTGCAGGTCGGGAGCCAACTTGGGCACGATATTCGCTAAATTCGGTGGGGCTAAAGCTGTCTGAAGCCCCTGCAAAAATATCAATGCCACTGTCACGGCGCAGGCGAAAGAACATCGTCCCGTTCGACCCATTGTTTATAAAAGTGGGGAGCGTTTTCCGTGAATAAGAAGCGGAATAGTCATCGATAAGCAAGACTTTATTCGAGCTATCCGATGGGTCATTTTCGACTGTTCCTTCGGTTCCACTCCAACCATTTCGCCCATTAATCGCTCCGTTAGATAACCCTTCAAAGTCATCTACTTCGCTCCAAGCCAATGGCGCTGAAACGGCCGCTTGGGTATATGCCACGGTCGTAGAGGAAGCGGTTGTTAATTGAACAAATATCAAAAGTGCCAGACAGGCGGTCAAGAAAAACAGATATTTAGCTTGGATTGAGGCTATTTTCATGGTGAATCCCTAAAGGTTAGCAAAAGCACGGTATGCCTAATAAGGTTGAATCCCCTGCAAATACATCGGCGCATACGAATAGTGGCTAGCAGGTTGCCCTAAAGTTGTAGCATTTTGTGCAAGGTTCGGATGTTATAAATTAGATTGAAACCTCGCTTGTGCAGTAATTTTAGCGATTAAATCGAATTGCACAAACCTCAGGTTTAGGTGGTGATAAAAACGGTTTTGAGGACCACCTTCGGTTGGATTTCGAAACTGAAACCATTCCATTCAAATATGCGGTTTTAATCAAGATTCCGTTACTATGCCAGATAGGGGTTTTATGACATTCCAGAAAAACAAACTGATATCGTATTTAAATCGATTGATCGAAATCTATCTTTTAGGGATTACAGTCTGGTTTGTTTTTTGGTTTCTTATTCAAGATGGGCAATGGCTGTTGACGTTGGTTAATCGATTTGTCCCATGGCTGTTTCTACCCTTAGTTGTCCTGCTTCCTTTATCACTTGGCCTAAGATTGTATCGATCGGCCGTCGTTTTGTGCCTGCCGTTAATTCTATTTGTGACTTTGTTTGCCCCTTATGTGTTGCCAAAGCCAGCGATCAAAACCGAGAGTGATTTGCGGGTCATGAGCTACAATGTTTTGTTGGTTAATGAGGATTACGATGCTGTCGCTGAGGCGATATTGAGCCAGAAACCGGATTTAGTCGCTTTGCAAGAAGTTCAGCCTGAAATGATGGCTGAACTACAAAGCCGACTGGAGGACACATACCCATATTCTGAACTGAGTTGGGAGCATGAGTTTGGAACGACTGCGATTTTTAGCCGGTATCCGATCGACTTGTCATTTGTGCTTGACCTAGAAAATGATCGGCCGGCCGTGGTTGTTCAAACCGAAATTGATCAAACGCCGATTACATTTATCTCGGCCCACCTAAACGCCTATGGGTTGAAATGGATCGAGCCATTTGACCGGCCACAGGTCATAAATTTACGAACCCAAGCCCAAAACCGGCAGGCGGAGATATTGGTCAACTTTATCGAAAATGAACCGGGGACTGTGATTTTGGGCTGCGATTGCAACAGCCTTGAAACCTCAGAATCGATGCGCATGTTGGCAGACGTCGTCAAGAACGGGGCAAGGGAAGTCGGTTGGCGGCCGACGGCCGCTGTACTTGAACAGTCAGAACATGATCACGGTTTAGGCCGCATCGATTATGTTTTGTTTAAAGGTGATTTACAGCCGGTGGGTGCCTATAAACTAAAAAATACCGGTGGCTCAGATCATCAGCCGGTTTTAATCCACTTTGCGTTTAACCATTCACGTCAATCTGAATTAAAAGCGGTTTCTGAGTAGAAGTAGGGATAATCAAATTCAAAGGGGACAAGAAAACGAAAAATTTGAATTGGCATTGCCCGGCCGCTGACTAGATAATTTAAACGTTACTACTCAGCAGTTTGGTCCAGTTTGACAAAAAGATCTGTGTTCTACGGCAAGAAAAGCTAAAAACTGGGCCAATCTGGCGAAAATGGTTGGGATGCTAAATAATTACATTTTAACTATGAACAAAACAATCAAACTCTTTGCTATTCTTGGTGCGACTATCATCTTTTTAATCGCTGTTCTGATGGGGACAATCTTCGTGGCTTATACCTATCTCGACAATAACGTGCCCGCGGCCGTTTTAGAGTCGCCTGACCCAGACAGCTTTACCGTTGTCACCCTCAACAAAACCGACACCTCTTTACAAGATCAAATCGGCGCCGAAGTTGAGCTTGCTCGGGCAGAAAACTTGATCCCCATTGTTTATTTTTCGGCCACTTGGTGCCCACCTTGCCAAGCGATCAAAAAGACCCTTGATGATCCTTTAATGATCGACGCATTTAGCGGAACCTATATTATTGAGGTTGATGTGGATGAATGGGAAGATGACCTGCTAGATGCGGGTTATATCATTGAATTTATCCCTACCTTTGCCCACGTCGATCAATTGGGCTACCCCACAGGTGTTATGGTAGATGGGGGGGCTTGGGATGCAGACATCCCTGTCAATATGGCCCCTGTGTTAAAGTCGTTTTTTCAAAATAATGAGCTGAGTCAAGAGGCGTCTCGGTAAGCCGAACTCTTAATGTTGAAAGCTTTTAGCATTTCTTTTTTCCAAGTTTGATTGATAGAGATATTGACTCGCACTACAGGCTTGCTTATAATGCGACCACAATTAAATCAATATCAACTTTGACGAAGCTAAGTAGTTGAATAATTATTGCCAGAGAGTTCGCGGCCGGTGAGAGCGAATAATAGTTGTCAACGAAATCTCCTTCCGAGTTGTTTGCCCAAAAGGCAAACCGGTTTGACCCGTTAACGTCTCCAGAGATAAGCCCAAAACTTCGGTTAAAAGCTTAAAATTCAGGTGGTACCGCGACGCCCCTTCGCCCTGAAGCGAAGGGGCGTTTTGTATTTATTTGGAAATTAGGTCTCTAATTTCTACTAGTAAAAAAGGTACACTTGGGTAAGCAAACCGATTTAGGTCCACGCAAGTTGGGCTTAACGGAACGCAGTTCCGTGTGTAAGCGAAGCGACATGATAGACATTAATTTAATTCGTAATAAGACCGAATGGGTGCGCGAACAGCTGGTTAAGCTGAACGACACCAAAGCCCCGATTGATACGGTGCTAGAGCAAGACACGATCCGCCGAGAAATTATCGGCAAGGTCGAAGTTTTGCGGCAAGAACGGAATGTCGCCAGCAAGGCGATCGGGCGAGCCATGGGCGGGCTGAAAAAGATGGAAGCGGAGCTGAAAAAAGCGCAAACGGCCGGTGGCGATACCAGCGGCTTAGAAGCTGATGTGGCTAAAGCTCAGAAAGAAGCTGAAGCGGCAAAAGACAAACCGCGCGAAATCGGAGACGAGATTGCAAAGCTTGAAGAGGGGTTGAAAGCGGCCGAGGCGAAACTGCGCGAAGCGATGATATGGATTCCAAACATGCCGCATGAAAGCGTTGTGATTGCGATGCATGATGACGAAAATGTTAATGGTGAACCGCAAGGTGCGCCCATCCCGCAATTTGATTTCGAGCCGATTCCCCATTGGGATTTAGGGCCAGCCCTTGGCATGATCGATTTTGAACGTGGGGTGAAGTTAAGCGGCAGCCGTTTTTATGTTTTGCAAGGTGTGGGTGCTCGTTTACAACGGGCGGTCATTCAATTTATGTTGGACCTGCATGTCGATAAACACGGATATACGGAAATCTATCCGCCGTTTATGGTTCGAAGCGAAATGTTTGAAGGGGCGGCCCAACTGCCCAAGTTCGCTGACAATATTTACCGTGATGCGGAAGAGGACTTTATGTTCTTGGGTACGGCTGAAATCGCCCTAACCAATCTGCACAGGGATGAGATTTTAGAGAACAAAGAACTGCCGAAAAAATACGTCGCTTATACCCCATGTTTCCGTCGCGAAAAAATGAGCGCCGGCCGGGATGTGCGCGGCATTAAGCGTGGGCATCAGTTTGATAAGGTGGAGATGTACCGCTTTACGAAGCCGGAAGACAGCTATGCTGCATTAGAAGAGTTGCTGACTGAAGCGACCGACGTCGCCGAAGCGCTCGGCATTCCATACCGGATTGTTGACATTGTCAGCGGTGACTTGGGCTTTGCGGCCGCCAAAAAGTATGACGTTGAGCTGTGGGCGGCCGGTTGCCAAGAGTGGCTTGAAGTCAGCAGCGCCAGCAACTGTGAAGCGTTTCAGGCGCGACGGGCCAACATTCGGTTCCGGCCGGAAGAAGGTGGTAAACCACAGTATGTGCACACGCTAAACGCCAGCGGATTGGCCTTGCCCCGTGTGATGATCGCCATTATCGAAAACAATCAGCAAGCTGACGGCAGCATCGTCATCCCTGAAGTTTTACGCCCGTACATGGGTGGACTGGAAGTTATCGAGGCGCAATAGTGATCATTAAACAGTGGTCAGTGATTAGTTTGAATACTCATTACGTCACAATAAGTTGCGATCCTGAATTCGACAAGCTGGCCGATCTGCGATTGACTCGTGAGCGTAGCGACCCTCAGCCTATGCATTGATAGGGTAAGCTGAGCCTGTCGAAGCTGAGTTCACATGAGCTGATAAAATTGATACTCAGTTACAAAGAGCTCAGCCTTACATCAGCAAAACATTTTACAGATGGTCCGTGTGACAATCATCGTTATACTGGCCATCTGTATTTTTTTTGCCAATAGGTTTACCAACCAACAGGAGTATAAAAATGGATTACAAACTACGTTTAGTCAGCTTTAAACTTTGACCTTACGTGCAGCGTTCGGTCATAACGCTAAATCATTTGAAGGTACCCTACACGATCGAATATATCGATCTTTCCAATAAACCGGACTGGTTTTTAGATATTTCGCCGCTGGGCAAAGTCCCTGTTGTGCAGGTCAACGACGGGATATCGATTTTTGAATCGGCCGTGATCAACGAATTTGTCTCAGAAATTAACCCACCCGTGTTACATCCGGCCGATCCTGTAGACAAGGCGCGGAATCGTGCTTGGATCGAATATGGTTCAGGGCTGCTGGGCACCAACTATCAAATGCGCAACGCCAAAACGGAAGAAGATTTCTTGGCGCTTAAAGCGAAGTTGGTAGATCAGCTGAAAAAAGTTGAAGAACAAATCGGGGATGGACCATTTTTCAATGGGGAAGAATTTAGCCTCATCGATAGCTCGTATACGCCGGTCTTTATGCAGATCGATCTGATCAGTCAGAAGGTTGATTTAGACGTGTATGCTGAAACCCCTAAAGTTGGGCGTTGGGCCGAGATGATGCTTTCACTGCCTGAGGTCAAAACCTCTGTAGTTGAAGATTTTGCAGATCTGTTTTACACCAGCATGGGCAAAAGCGGCGGCTACCTGGCGCAATTTGTTAATTAAAGATTGCTTTGGAACATTTTTCGTAACTATATAGGACGGCCAACGTTGCTCGGTAGATTGGGCCAGTTTTTAGCTAGATTATTCGTTCAACGCATCACCTTGTGTCAAACTGGACCAATTTAGGGAAAATATTTGCACCTCCTGTATTGTTACCATTTTTCTTGAGTTTTTCGTGTTGCGTCTGTCTTGATCGGCCAACGCAACACGAAACCTGCCCATTTCTAGACATGGGTATGCCCCAATCAAGGTTTCATGCTTATCTCCTGCCCCCTGTTCGCCCCTAACTTCTCACTTATCCCTCATCCCATTCCACTTGACACTCTGATATAATCGCGTTCGCTTTTATGGATGAAGAAGAACCAACTGAAAGCCGGTCGGAAGACGGCGCGTCGAATAGCGACGAAAACAAACAATCTGAGCTGGAGCCAAAAGTTGAAAGCAGCGAGCCATCAAACCTGATTGAGCATGAGGTACGTTGCCCTACCTGTGATTTTCGCTTAAACGAGAAATCTGACCGCTGCTTAATGTGTGGCACTGATTTGCAGCCTTCTCTTTTCTTCACTGAAGCGGAGCGACAGGCGGCCGCCCTCGAAGCGGAACGGGCGACGGTTGAAGCTGAGTTTGAGGCAAAAGCTGAGCAATCTAAACGGCAAATGCCTAAAATGCCAAGCATTCAGATGAACTGGCGGCCGACCCCATTGTTTGGATTAAGCGTCTTCTTTGCTCTGTTTACCATTGTGGTCGGTGCGTACGCCTTTTTTAACCCGGCCGCGATTCCGATTACACTTTTACCACCACCCACAGCTACCGCTGTGCCGCTTGTGGTCCCTCCTAGCCAGACCCCGACGCTGGTGCCATCTGCTACCCCTTTAATTACCAACACCCCCAGCCCAACGGTGATTCCGACCGAAACCCCTACACCGTTACCGACCAACACCCCAGAACCGTTGCGCACCTACAAAGTGCTATCCGGTCAGACGCTGGTGGGTATCGCCTCACTATTTGGCTTTACACTCGACTCATTTTTTGAAGCGAATAATTTTAACGATCAATCGATCTTATTTGAAGGTCAAGAAATCTTGGTCCCTTGGCCTACTGCTACCCCGCCCCTACAGCCGATTTTCTATGATATCGGTGGGCAAACCTTGGTGATCGACCCGTCTAACTGCCCGCCGTTTTACGAAATTCAAGAAGGGGACAGTTTGTTTAGCTTGGCCTCGCGCAATGACATTCCGCTGGATGCGTTGCTAGAGATGAACTATTTAACGGTGGATTCGATCGTGCAGCCTGGTGATCCGATCTGTGTCCCGCAAATTTTAGAAGGGGCTGTCTTTTTGCCGACTCCTGGTCCGTCCCCTACACCGGCCCCAACCGAGCCACCAACCGGCCCGAATCCACTTTTCCCGCCGGATCAACAGACCCACGGATCGGGTGAAACGATCTTTTTGCAGTGGTTGTCCGTCCGTCAGTTGGGTGACAACGAACGGTATATGGTCGAGGTTGTTGATTTAACCGATGTAGATGTCCATCCATACCGACTGTTTACCCGTTCATCTGCGGTGACACTGCCGGCCGAATGGGCACCATCTGCTAATGCACATGACTACGTGTGGCGCGTGAGTGTGGTTAACATCAATGGCCGTCGGGAGAATGGCGGCTATATCTATTCGATTCAGGGCGCTGAGTCGGCAGCCCGCACCTTTAGCTGGGGCAATTAG
>JAHDEB010000160.1:0-5518 GCA_020629055.1 Chloroflexota bacterium | reverse complement strand
TGACCCACATGCTAAAACTATTAATTGTTGAAGACAACGAACGTCTACGCCCCGCCTTGATTTCTGGTTTGGTTGCCACGGAACAAGTCGAGGTGTTGGCCGGGGTGCCGACGGGGGAAGAAGCGGTGGAGCTCTGTTTTCACCAGTCGCCAGATGTTATTTTGATGGACGTGCAATTGGCTGGGGAGATGAACGGCATTGAAGCGGCCGTCGCTATTCGACGCGAAAATCCTCGTTTACCCGTTGTGTTTTACTCGATCCAGGATGATGAAGAATATTACCGAGGCTTTTTGCGCTCCGGTATTTTGAGCCATTATGGGTATGTGCGTAAAAGCAATTACCTGCTGCCAGATATGATCGTGCCCCTTTTGCGCGATGCGGCCGGTGGGCGCAGCTTTATCGACCCCGACATTGAAACCCGTGTGCATGAAGTACGCCAAAAAGATGAAAACGACCCGATGAGCCTGCTGGAGCCGAACGAGCAGCAGGTGGCGAAAATGGTTGCGGCCGGGATGAGCAATTTGCACATCGCCCAACGATTAGGCTTTCGCGACAAACGGACAATTAGTCGGATTAACGGACAGATTTATACCGCTTGGGGGCTGAATGCAACCTCAACCGACGAGAAAGTGGCCCGTACCCGGGCAACGATCATTGTTAATTTGGGCCGTTTGCTGACATGGGACGAAGCTGGAATCGCTTATACGTGGGATGAAGCCGGTAACCAAATATTGTGGGAAGGGTAAACGGCCGGAGTGGAGACCAAGTCGAAACATTAAGCGGGGACACTGATTAGATTCCCGCTCCTAAGGGTAGAAACATGCGACATATAAAAACCAGACGGTTTAGCCAATTTTTGGTTATCGTATTGCTGTTAGCGTCGATTGGCGTCAATATATTTTTATTCAGAATCGCTTCGGCCTATTATGCCGACATTCAGCGGGTGCGCTTTAATCCGATCGGGCTTGAATCATTTTATGATGAGTCCTATTTGCCGAGCGAAGAAACACGCATCGTCTTTTATGGGGATTCACGGGCTGCCCAATGGCCGTCCCCAGCCGTTGACGGGGTAGAGTTTGTGAATCGAGGGATTGGAGCCCAAACGTCTAACCAAATTCTGCTGCGATATGATCATCATGTCACGCCACTTCAGCCAGATATTTTACTGGTGCAGATGTGTATTAATGAATTGAAGACGGTCCCGATTTTTGAGACCCGCCGTCAACAAATTACAGAGAGCTGTCAGCATAATACGCGTCAGATTATTGAAAATGCGCGACAGACTGACACAACTGTGATTTTGACAACCGTTTTCCCTGTGGGGCATGTACCGCTGCAACGGCGCTTGTTCTGGAGTGATGATGTGGCGGCCGCAGTCGATGAAACAAACGCTTTTTTACGGCAACAGTCGGCCGAAAATGTGATAATCTTTGATACGTTCGCGTTGTTGGCAGATGAAACCGGCCATATTAACAGTGATTATGCATTTGATACGCTGCATCTAAATGCGGCCGGCTATGATCTGTTAAATGCAGAACTGATTAAGGTTTTAGAACCACTGCTCCGCTCTTGAGGCTTGTCTTTCGCCCGTTGTTCTTAAGCACCCTTCGTACCCCCAAATAAAATGTCCAACATCCCTCTCCTCAACTTTTTCGGCATCGCCGTTAGCGTGTACAACACCATTTTGATGCTGTGGTTGGGGCTGACGATTTTGCTAAACGCTGAACGGCGCGTTTGGGGCGTTTGGCTAGCAGGGGGCAGCTTAATTTTGGGGGCGGCCTTTTTTGTCAGCCACACGATTATTTTGCAACGGGGATTAGATTACCCAGATTGGCAATTCGCCTTTTGGTGGAAGGCCGGGATCTTGCCCGCACAGCTGCTGCCTTATGCGTGGTACGTGGTTATGCTGTGGTATTCGGGCTATTGGAATGAAGGTGAAAATGATTTGCGAAGGCGTCAGTTTTGGCCATTGCGCGTAGTCACTTTGGGTATGATTATTGGCCTGCTCATTCTCATCATTTACCCTACGGCCGCTATTCCCTTTTATTATCAAGAGTCTGACGACATTTTTACCCCGCTGTCCCCTTATTACAAGCCGCTAATCGGTACGTTGGGGGCCGGTTTTGCCGGGTACATTGTGCTATGTCTGTTGTTGTCGCTCGATGCGGTGCGTCGGCCGGGACCTACTTGGCGTATGATGGGGGATGCGGCCCGTAAGCGTGCGGGCCCTTGGCTTATCGGTACATCCTTTATTCAGCTGTTGGTTTCGTTTATGGTCACCTTTGCGATCGCGTGGGTGCTGTATAGCTTGATCGATGGCTTTGAATTTTTCTTGTATCGGCGGACGTGGAACGTGCTGGCCGGTTTTGACTTGGCGATCGAGCTTTTGCTGCTGTTGGCGGTGATGATGTTGGGGCAGGCCACAATTGCGTACGAGCTTTTTACCGGCCGTAGTATGCCCCGCCGAGGGATGCAAAAGCAGTGGCTGATGGTGCTTGTTTTGGGTGGGCTGTTTTCAGTCTTTGTCAGTGCTGTTGTTTTGATCGGGCTGCCTGCGATGCATACACTGCTTTTGATCACGATTTTATTAATCACCCTCAGTACGATTATCGGCCAAATGGTATGGCGAACGCGCCAGAAAACACTCAGCGATTTACGGCCGTTTATTTCTAGCCAACGGCTGTACGATAATTTGCTAGACGAAGTTGAATCGGGACAGGTGACTGATTTGCAACCGGCGTTTAATGCGCTTTGCCGCGACCTGCTAGGCTCTTCAGTTGGCTATCTGCTGCCTCTGGGGCCGCTGGCCACTTTGGTCAGCAGCCCACTTTCGTTTCCAAAAGAACGTGAAATCCCGGAGCGCTTTGGGGTTGTGGCTCGATTTAACACTCCCGAAGATGATCCGCTGCCGGTTGAACCGGCCGAATACAACGGGGCGGCTTGGGCGATACCATTATGGAGCCGCCATGGGTTGATCGGCCTGTTTTTGCTCGGTAACCGGTGGGATGATGGGCTGTATGCAGAAGAAGATATCACGGCCGCACGGACGGCGGGTGAACGGCTGATCGACACGATGGCGAGTGCTGAAATTACCCGTCGATTGATCGTGTTACAGCGGCAAAAGCTAGTCGAAAGCCAACTGCTCGACCAGAAAACCCGTCGCGTTCTGCATGACGAAGTGCTGCCGATTTTGCATACAACGATGTTGTCGCTGCACGGCCCAAAAGGGAACCCAGAAGCGATTGAGGAGCTGACGACGGCTCACCAAATGATCGCAGATTTGCTGACCCAAATGCCCGGCACATCGATTGATCCGGTGCGAAAATTTGGATTAACGGCCGCTCTGCGTAAACTGCCCAATGATGAGTTGGTCAATCAATTCCAACGCATGACGTTTGAGTTTGAGCCAGACATCGAAATGGAGCTGAACCATCTGCCCGACCAAACGGCCGAAATCGTTTATTACGCCGCTCGAGAAGCGATGCGGAATGCGGCCAAACATGGCAGGGGGGGCGACAAACGACGGCCGCTACACATCGCGGTATCTGGGAAAATGGCGGCCGAAGGACTGCAGTTGATCATTAAAGATGATGGGGTCGGTCTGGTGCAAAGTACCCCGGCTTTAAACCCAAATGGAGCAGGGCAAGGGTTGACGTTGCACAGCACGATGTTGGCCGTGATGGGGGGGCAACTGTTGGTTGAAAGCCTGACCGATAGTGAAGAGGAGACCGGCACCCGCGTGGTGATTCAGGTTTAGTTGGGGCTAAGATATCGTTTTTTCAAGTCGGCCGACCATTTTCGCCAACTGATCCTTGTGTTGGATGAGCGTTTTGCCATCGCTCTTGACCGCTTTCAGTTGATTGAGGGGTGGGAACACCAGCCGGCCCTGGGTAAACGAATAAGTTGCCATTAAAACCAAAAAGTTAAACCCTATGATGACCTGTTGAGCACCAGCGACAGGGGCCGTTTCAAACCCATATCGTTCGGCGTTACGGCCGTTAAAAAAGTAGGATGTCCCTGAAATTTCCACATCGTGCAGCTTTTGATCTTCTAGGTAATGCACAAAGGCGTTTAATCCGCTCAAAAACTCAGCAACGACCTTTCGTCGAGCTGGTTCTCCTAAATCTTGCCAGTTAAAAACAAAAAGATAGTCGAACAAGGTGCCACCGTGAAGGATAAAATCATCTTTTTGTTTTTCAACAATAAATAGGGGCGAGAAGTAGATAAATCGGCCGCTGCGCACGCCCGAGGGGGTATCCACAAATTGGGCCGGAATAAAGATGAGCGGGAAGAGTAAAAGAGTCCAAAATCGATTAAAGATAAGCCCACTCATGCTGGCAATGATCAGTAAGAAAAAGAGGCCGATGCTCAAACCGATGAATAGATTTTGCTTGTGGCGGCTCCAAGCATAAAAGCGGTGGTTTGGTGGTGGCATGATGGAATTTTAGTGTAAAACCTATTTTAATGTGTTCGCTTTTTATTCGCAGACCGGCTTTATCCCTGATATAACTTGCGTTATGAACCGCGAAACTTCAATCCGCGCAAGTGCTTACCTTCTTTTAGGCGCTATTATCGGGGTATTTCTAATTGGGATTGTTGGCTACGTGTTGATCGAGGGGTGGAGTGTCACCGATGCTCTGTACATGGTGGCGATTACGTTGACAACCGTTGGCTTTGGGGAAGTCCGGCCGTTGTCCTCAAACGGTCGTCTGTTTACCGTCTTCCTGATGTTTATCGGCATCGGTACGGTCGCCTACGGCTTTTCAATTTTGGGGCAATATGTGGTGAACATGAGCCTAAATCAATTTGCCAGAGAGAGACGAATGAAACGAGAAATCAAGCTGCTTAAAGACCACTTTATTATTTGTGGATACGGCCGTGTAGGGCAACGTGCGGCCGAGGGATTGCGTCACGATGGGCGGAACATTGTGGTGATCGATCAGGACCCTGATCTGCTGTTACGCCAAAAAGAGTCGGACAGTTGGCTGCTCTATTTGGTGGGGGATTCGACCAATGATGATGTATTGCTCGAGGCCGGTTTGGAAAATGCGGCCGGGCTGTTGGTGTGTACGGGCAACGATTCAGACAATCTGTTTGTTGTGCTTTCAGCGCGGGCGATGCGGGAAGATATATTGATTGTTGTGCGCTCGTCGCTGGAGCAGAACGAGAAGAAAATGTTGCGGGCGGGTGCCAATCGGGTCATCTCTCCTTATCAGATCGGTGGACAACAGATGGCGAACATCGCTGTCCGGCCGGAGCTGGTCGATATGCTAGACGTGGTCACGACGAAAGAGGGTGTCGATCTGTTTTTGCAAGACATGTTGCTGGCTGATAATTCCCCCCTTGTGGGTCGGTCGTTGCGTGACTCTGAGATTCGGCATAAAACCGGTGTGACAGTGGTGCTCATTGGTCGGCCAGGGGAAGAGCCTGTGACGTCGCCGGGGGCAGATACGGTCTTACAAACGGGGGATCATCTAGTTGTTGTCGGCCGAGGGGATCAGGTGTCGGCGTTGGTTGA
>JAHDEB010000159.1:1565-14527 GCA_020629055.1 Chloroflexota bacterium | reverse complement strand
CAAAAACAGGATCGGCCGAAAACGACCGATCCTGTTGAAAATAAGGCGATTAAACTGATCCGCTTTGCGATTAAGCTTTAGCTGATTTTTTCGGCTTTTTGGCCACCGGTTCTGGTGCAGGGATAGGCTTACCGGCCGCTTTTGCTTTCAGGTCACGCTCGGCCAAAACCGCCTGGGCAGCCGACAGACGAGCGATCGGCACACGATAAGGGGAGCAGCTCACATAATCTAGCCCAAGCCCGTGACAGAATGCGATGCTTTTCGGCTCGCCACCATGCTCGCCACAGATACCGATTTTCAGATCCGATTTCGTTTGACGGCCGCGCTCGACACCGATCTTAACCAATTGCCCAACCCCATCTTGGTCTAAAACCTGGAACGGGTCATTTTGCATCACTTTGTTGGTGATATAGTGGGACAAGAACCGGCCACTGTCGTCACGACTGAGTCCGAAGGTCGTTTGGGTCAGGTCGTTGGTGCCAAAGCTAAAGAAATCTGCATGTTCGGCGATCTTGTCTGCCGTCAGCGCCGCACGGGGCAGCTCAATCATCGTCCCCACCGTAAATTTAAACTTCAAGCCGTAAGAACCCCGTACTTGTATTGCGGTTTCTTCGACCAATTTGCGCTGGCTGGCCAATTCAAGATCGACGCTTACCAGCGGAATCATAATTTCTGGGTAAACCCAAATGCCTGCGATAACCGCTTCGGCCGCGGCTTCCATAATCGCCTTCGTCTGCATCACCGTCACTTCAGGGTAAACCATCCCCAAGCGACAACCACGATGGCCCAACATCGGGTTAGACTCACGCAGCTGTTCAACTCGGTGCAATAGCTCTTCTTTTTCAACGATATCTTTCAACAACTGATCGATCTGTGGGAAAGAATCAGCTTTTTGCACCTTCAATTTCAGATTGGCGATCTCTGCTTGAAGCTCATCGAAGTTGGGCAAAAATTCATGCAGAGGCGGGTCGAGCAGTCGAATAGTGAGCGGCAGGCCGTCCATCGCTTCAAACAGCTCATAAAAGTCTTTTTTCTGAATCGGCAGCAGCTTATCAAGCGCCGCTTGGCGAGAAGCCAAATCATTGGCCAGAATCATTTCACGCATCAGCGCCAAACGTTCTTCACCAAAAAACATGTGCTCGGTCCGGCAAAGGCCGATCCCTTCTGCACCAAAGTCGCGGGCGATGCTGGCATCGTGGCCGGTATCTGCATTGGCGCGAACCTTTAGGGTACGGATATCGTCAACCCACGTCATGAGGGTGTCATAATATTCGCCCAGTTTTGGCTGTATCGTTTCGACCTGCCCGACCAGTACGCGGCCGGTTGAACCATCGATAGTCACCCAATCACCGCGCCGAACGCTATGCATGCCGCTACGGAAAAAGCCTTCACGTAAATCGATGTTGATCTCTTCCGCACCAACCACGCAGGGAGTCCCCATACCACGCGCAACCACAGCCGCATGTGACGTCATACCACCACGCGCAGTTAAAATCGCTTCGGCAACCGCCATCCCATGAAAATCATCGGGGCTAGTTTCATGCCGCACCAAAATGACCGGATGCCCCGCTTCAGCCAGCTCAACCGCTTCATCTGGGTCTAAAGCTACAAGGCCGGAAGATGCACCAGGGCTAGCAGGCAACCCTGTGGTGATTACCTCAGCATCCGCCTTGGGGTCTACCATCGGGTGTAATAGCTGGTCTAATTGCTGAGCATTAACACGGGTTACCGCTTCATTTTGAGTGATCAACCCCTCTTGAACCATCTCGACCGCAATGCGGACCGCCGCAGCTCCCGAGCGCTTACCGGTACGGGTTTGCAACAACCATAGTCGATTTTCCTCAACGGTAAACTCAATATCTTGCATGTCTAGATAATGGGTTTCAAGTTTACGGAAGCTGTCGATCAGCTGAACATAAACTTCTGGAAGTT
This sequence comes from Chloroflexota bacterium, assembly GCA_020629055.1. Lineage (GTDB taxonomy): Bacteria > Chloroflexota > Anaerolineae > Promineifilales > Promineifilaceae > WTJY01. The sequence goes on along the minus strand of JAHDEB010000159.1, from coordinate 12,595 downwards.
CATCGGCCAAATTGCGGATCGGTTTTGGGGTACGAATACCAGCAACAACGTCTTCACCTTGTGCATTTAACAAGTATTCCCCAAAGACAATCTTTTCTCCTGTTGACGGGTTACGTGTAAACGCAACCCCCGTGCCGCTGTCCCACCCGAGGTTGCCAAAGACCATCGCTTGCACGTTGACCGCTGTCCCTAAATCACTAGGGATATGGTTTACGCGGCGATAGTCGATTGCACGGCGGCCGTTCCAGGAGTCAAATACGGCCGAAATCGCCATACGCAGCTGCTCGTATGGGTCTTGAGGAAATTCTTGCCCATGTTGATCGGCAAAAATAATTCGCTTATACGCGACAATAATTTTTTCTAAAAGCTCTGGGGTCAGATCGGTATCACCACCACCGACCGTTTGTGATTTATAGCGGGCCAATACACGGTCAAATTTTTCAGTATCAACACCCATCACAATATGGCCAAACATTGAAATAAAACGGCGATAAGCATCTAGCGCAAATCGGCGGTCTTTCATTTTCTTGCCCAACCCTTCAACCGTCTCATCGTTTAGTCCCAAGTTGAGCACAGTGTCCATCATCCCCGGCATCGAAATAGAAGCACCGGAGCGGACCGAAACCAAAAGAGGGTTCTTCGGATCTCCAAATTTTTTCTTGGTCTTCTTTTCAATATCTTTTAGGCTTTCTTTTGACTGCGTCCACATCCCTTCAGGAAATTGCAAATCATATGCAAGATAGGCGTTACAGGCTTCTGTTGTAATCGTAAACCCGGGTGGGACCGGCAAACCGGCCGCGGTCATTTCTGAAACATTGGCCCCTTTTCCACCCAACAAAGCCTTCATAGTGGCATTGCCTTCTTGGAATAAGTAGACCCATTTGTGATCACGGTTGAGGAACATTGGGAAATTCTCCTGACTAAATTTGACGTATTACTGGCCGAATGGGGGATTCCAGCTAATTGTGAACTGTTTCACAATCAACATCATGATATCGACCTTGGTCACAATTTAGTTACACAGTAGGATTCATCGACTGAAGTTGGACCAGAATATAGGAGAAAGTTTAAGACATCTAAAGCGGTTTTGGGTGTTTATTGTTGGCCACACGTTTGTCACAAAAACTTACCAATTTAAAAATAGAACGGCGACGTCACAGAAAAACATCTTAAATTAAGGTAATTGTTCAGCAGGTCTGTCTATTTTTAAAATGTGCACAAAGCTCTTTATTTAACCGGAGACGGGAAATATCGTATTTTCATCCGATTCGATTATTTCGGCCGCAATCGAGCCGTGAGACATTTCGTTTAGATCTGTTTGAAACGCGTCGAACCGCTCTTGCATAAACTGAATTGTCAGAGTGATGTCGGCCGCAAACTCTTCATCTTGAATGTTGCCCCCATGCTGCGCTGACAGCAGACGTACCCGCTCTAACAAGGTGTAAGGGATCGCAAGCATGACGGTGTGAGTGGGAACCTTTTCAGCCCGTTTTACAACCTGTAACACCTCTTTTACCGCATCCCCGTAGGCACGCACCAATCCGCCAGTGCCTAATTTTGTGCCGCCCCAATATCGGGTAACAACGACAGCGACATCCCCTAAGTCACTCCCTTCTAGAACGGCCAAGATCGGCCGGCCGGCCGTGCCAGATGGCTCACCATCATCGTTACAATGTTTTGTTACGCTAGACCCATACCCCACTAAAAACGCTGGCACATTGTGCCCCGCATCCCCGTACTCTTTCTTTACTTCTTTGATAAAAGCTTTGGCTTCATCCACCGAAAAAACGGGGCCAATCGTAGCGATAAACCGAGACTTTTTAACTTCAATTTCTGCTTGGGTTTTATTTGCTGGGATCAGGTAACGCATCGCTGTCACTGTTAGACGTTTACAGACTGTCGAACTGATGATGGAGCATCGCCATCGCCAGTTGGTTCAGATCATAGCCATCTACCGTTTCTTGCAACATAGCAGCTCGGTCTGCAGTCACCCGGTCCCCAATCCGTTCTAAAACAGTTTCAGCACGACTGTAGGTCATTGATCCCGGCTGAGCATTTTGTTTGCAATACTGCGAGATCTTCCAAGCGAGCTCAACTTCACCATCCAGCTCATAGATGAACAAGGCCAAACCGGCGATCGCTTCTGCCAGCTTGGGCAAAGCCTGAATCGAATGGGCGATACGCACCGCATCTAAAAAGTGAGAACGAGCGGGAACAAATTTATCTTGCAGCGCATCGATATGACCCATCACAATAAAAGCGGTCGCTTCCCCTTCCGCATTGCCAGCCTCTCTGAAATAAACCAAACTTTCATCAATGTCTTCATCTGCTTGGACAAAATCTTCAACAAATGAACGCACCCAAGCGATATTCAACAAGATCGTAGCAAGGCGTGTTTTGTTTCGCCATTTTCTAGACAGCTCTAAATCAGATTCAAAAATTTCTAACGCTTGTTTATATTGCCCGACCATAACGCTGGGCAAGGCCATATTTGCTTTAACTCGGGATATATTGTCTTCGTCTTCTATGCTCGTAAACAGCTTCAAGGCCTCTTCATAATGGAAGAATGCGTTTGAGTATTGCCCCGAGACATACATCGTGCCGCCTATAAAGTTGTGTGCCATCGCTTGCCCATAAAAATGGTTCAACATTTCAGCGGCCGCCAATGCTAGCTTTCCTTGTTCAATGCTCTCTTCTGTTCGGCCGGTCTTCATACAGACATGGCCCAAACTCATATGGGCTTTTCTGATTTCATCCAAGACGTCATTGGCTTCTGCGATGGCCAAAGCAGACTGAGCCATCTCTTCCGACTGCGGGTAGTTGGCTAGCCGATAGAGATACGCACCCAGTCGATTTTGAAGAACCATTCGAAGCTGATCAGGCGCTGCGGTAGGCAACGTGTCTAAAGCTTTCCCAAAAACATCAGCTCCTAAACGGTCAAGCCCTTGCAGTTGAAAGTATTTCCCAAGCGCATTGGTCGCGGTTGTTAGATCGTGGTCGTGCCAACCCAACTTAACAAGGGCATCTTGCCAGCTGTAAAGCATGTCATTAAACGAGAAGTGGACACTTTCGGCCGCCAAGAATTGATTGGAACCATACATCGGTTCAAGCTGACGATTCAACAACGAGATAAACCATTCCGTATACCGTTCACCCGCCTTCTCCCAAGCGTTAACTGATTCTTTGAGCAGCTCTTCAGAATAATGGCGTGTAATTTCATGAAGCGAGTAAGAGTGAGAAGTAATCGTTTCATCTATTTCATTACTCACAAATGATTGAATCAGAGACTTATCAACCAAGTTGGTGATAATGTCGATATCTGCCTGCCCGATAACCTGTGCAGTCTCCAATGTAAATTGACCACGGATGAGAGAAAGATTCATCAGAACATTTTTCTCGGCATCATCCAGCAAATCCCATGAATAAGTAAACACAGCCCGCATGCTGCGATGGCGGTCGGGCAAACGGCGCAAGTTGGTCGCAAGAAAGTCGATGCTTTTCTCGATTTCCGCAACGATTTCTTGGCAAGATAACATGCGGGTCCAGCTAGCAGCCAGTTCGATACCCAACGGCATACCATTTACGAGGTTGCAGATTTGGCGAATGCTTTGCAGATCATTCGGGTCTGGTCGGAAGTTTGGCTGAAGCTTGCGGCTGGTTAGCAGGAAAAGGCGAGAACCATCGTCGAGCATTTCACGTGGCGAAGCCAGCTCGTTGGGCAAGGCGTTTGAAAAACCATAAATTGGATAAATATGCTCATCTGCAATGTTTAAACGCTGACGGCTGGTAATCAATATTTTAAGCTTGGGCGCCTGCAACAATAGTTCCCCGATCCAGTCAGCTTGGCTGATGATATGTTCAAAATTATCCAAGACAAGCAGAGCCTCACGGTCGGCAAACCATTTGAATAGCTGAGTCTCAGGTGATTCTTTGCCGGTGATAGGGATATTACAAGCTTGGACAATCGCATAAATTAACGCCTGCGGGTCCAATTCAACATCGATTGGTGCCAGCGAGACATACCAGATGCCGTGTAAGAAGTACCGCCAATCGGCCGAAGCCAGCTTGCGAATAATCGCCCGGCCGAGCCGCGTTTTACCCATCCCACCAGGGCCCAAAAGGGTTAACAACCGATTTTCCCCATTCGAGAGTCGGGCAGAAATCGTATTCAGCTCATCCTGACGCCCCACAAATTGGCTCGAATCCGGTTTTAAGTTGTGCAATGGGGATAATCGGGCCGATAAAATACTGTCCCGCAAGGCGAACGTTTCCGGTAGCGGATCGATCCCTAACTCTTCAGCAAAGCGGTGTTGCAGTTGAGCATAAGCGCGCAGCGACCCTGCGAAATTGCCCGTCCGCGCATTCAATAGCATTTGCTGCTGCACCTGATCTTCGCGCAAAGGGTCAATCTCTAGCTGCTTGTTGATACGGGTGATATCAGCAAGCGCCTGTTCCTTGGCGACATCCGGTTCAATAAACAAGACCGGTTTTGACTCACGGGTAAATTCGTCTGGGTCAAACGGGTCGGGCTGAACGGGATCAACAAGATTAATTTTGTGCAGACTAGATGAAGCGACAATCGGCTTTTGTTCAATGGTGGCAAGCACCTGTTTTAGCGCACTGCTAAACTCCACGGCCGACTGGTAGCGGTCGTTGGCAGACTTGGCCAAAATTTTATAAATAACCGGCTCTAGCTTCACCGCTTCCGCTTTTCGCTTCTCATCCTCAATCATCGAAGACAACAGAGGAGGTGGTTCATTCGACTGCTTCATCATCAACCGGATAGGAGAGTCGGCCACAAACGGCCGGTGGCCGCTCACCAACTCAAACAACATCACGCCCAATGCGTATAAGTCAGATTGAGCGTTGACGTGCCCCCCTTCAATTTGCTCTGGGGCCATATAGGCGGCGGTGCCCAGCACCGTTCCGGTGCGAGTAAGACTATCATCGGCCATCAGCTTGATAATGCCAAAGTCAGTTAGGACCGGTTCCCCCGTTGCCCGCAGCAAGACATTGTCCGGTTTTAGATCACGATGCAGCATACCGCTTTCATGGGCGTATCCAACCGCTTCGGTTAGCCGAATCATTAGGTCAAGCGTTGAATTTGTAGATGCCAAAATCCCGTTGGGGGTGTTTGCGGCCAGCTCTTGTTTCAGGTTATTGCCAGGCACATATTCCAACACCATGTAGTGAGAATCTAAATGTTGGTTATAGTCAAAAACCTGAATGATATTTTGATGACGTAGGCTGGCGATGGCGGCGGCTTCTTTTTGAAAGCGGTCTAAAAAATCAGCATGATTTAATAAAAACGCATGGATCATTTTAATGGCGACCGGCCGATTTAGGCGCGGGTCATGACCCAACCAAACGGTTGACATCCCCCCCTGTCCCAACATCCGTTGTACCTCATACCGGCCGTTTAAAATATCACCCGCTTTAATCGTCATTGTTTGCGCAATCCTACTTCCCCAGATTATAGTGTTTTTTCCTCTTTTCGGTTAGATCAAAACCATAAAAAAGACGAGTTAGAAGATTCAAACTAAACTTGCCCCGAATAACGAGAGCGACAACAAGGTTTTTGTCCCTGCCACAGAAACACTGTATAGTGACCAAATGGCAAGAATGAAGCTAAAATTAACCGGAATGGCCCACGGTGGCCAAGCGTTAGCCCGCGATAAAAAGAACCACGTTATTTTCGTACCCGGCGGCATCCCCGGCGAAATGGTCGAGATTGAGGTTGATGAGGGGGACGGCAAAAAGAAATTTCTGAACGGAGAGCTCAAAAAGGTTATTAAAGCCTCCCGTCATCGTCAGCAGGTCAAAGATTCAATTATCGGGCCACACGGCGGCTACAGCTATGCCCACATCAATTATAAAGCTCAATTAGAATACAAACGTTCCGTTGCCCTAGACCAACTCAAACGACTGGGTGGGATTACGGTTAAAGCCCCCCGGTTTGTTGCATCGCCCAAAAAATGGGAGTACGACCATGATGTGGTCTTGAGTCCAACGGAGCGGGATGGGTTCGGAATTTGGGATCAAACATTACGCGAAGTTGTTCCCCTGCCTGGCCCATTGAAATCACTGATCCAGCCGCTTCAAGATGTCATCAAAGATTTTGATTTTGAGCTACCCGGCCTGCGCCGCATGCTGTTGCGCGCCCCCACAGAAGGAGATTTGTTGGTCGCCTTTGAAATCGATGGGGTAGAGCCCCCCGAGCTCTTGGTAGACTTTCCGATATCGGCCGCCATTATTTTGCCCGACCGCACAACGGCTAATCTAATCGGTGATATGTTTATCACCCGAAAAGTCAACGACCATCTTTTTAGAATCACCGCCGGTTGCGAATTCCCGGGGAATCCGGACGTCGTTGGTTTACAAGCAAAGAAAGTCGTTGAACTTGCTCAGCTTAAAGGGAAAGAAGTCGTTCTTGATTGCTATTCAGGCGTTGGGGTGCTAAGCCACCATCTGGCCCAAAAAGCCGGCGAGTTACACGGCATTGACCGGAACCCGGATGCGATCGCAGATGCCGCCATTAATTTAGCAGATACGGAAAACGTGAGCTTGTATCAAGGGTCGGTTGAAGAGGTTTTGCCGATGATCGATATCAAGCCGGACCTGGTTGTTGTCAATCCGCCCGCCCTTGGCCTGAGCAAAGATGCGATCATGGGAATTATGAAGCTAAAAGCGCGCAAACTAATTTATGTCGCCTCTGACCTAGCGACAATGGCCCGCGACAGCAAAATTCTAAAAAAAGGTGGCTATCAGGCGATGGGGCTTGATGGGTTTGATATGTACCCGCAAACGTTCCACATGTCTTTGGTCACTGTTTGGGTGCGTAAATAAGCTCACCCCGCTTCAGCTTAATCTCGCGGATCAAATAGATAAAGGCGCCCGGCCCCCAACATACCAAACACAACGATAATAAACAGCATCGGCACACGAAAATCTGTGTTGGCAGGCAGATACAAATAAAGCGTAAGCGCCATAAGCCCTAAACTGATTAAAGTGGTTAAGGCAGCAAACACAAAAAAGCGGGTTGGGGTCATCTTGGCTTTGGGATTAAACCAATAGAAAAGATAGCGAATAACGTAAATGATCGCCAAGGGGGCGACCAGTATCGGAACGAGTGCCAATACAAAAAGGCGTAAATAGCTATCTTCTGCGATGTAGTAAAAAATGAGATCGATCATAAAACAACGATTAGGACTGAAGTTTAAATTACTGTCCCATCTGTAAGTTGATTTGATGAGATTTAGTTGGGACATTGACGAAGTGTCCCTTGAGGGTATTAAAACCCCGTTCCTTAGGAGCATTTAAACTATGAAACAAATTTATATCATACGTCACGGATTTAGGCTTGACCATGAAGATAAAAGCTGGAAAGCAACGGCCGAACGGCCGTTTGACGCCCCGTTATCGGAAACCGGACATTTACAGGCGCGTAAAACCGGTGTCGCATTAAAAGATGCGGGGATCGAAGCGATTTACTCTTCCCCACTGAGACGAGCGGTGCAAACAGCAACCCATGTCGCCGATCGATTAGACATGCCGATCCATTTAGAAAGCGGTATCGTCGAATGGCTTAATCCCAAATGGTATGACTACACCCCTTGGCGGCAGCCGATCAACGGCCGACTGGCCGAATTCCCTCGCATTGACCCCGCCTATCAAACCTTGGTCGCCCCCAATTACCCCGAACACCATGAGGCGATTCCGGCCGCGCGTGGCACCTATGTCGCCCGCTATTTGGCCCATACCCACGACAAGCCGATTTTACTTGTAACCCATGGGGTCATTGTGATAACGCTGGTTGAAGCCCTGACCGGCAGCCGGAAAGGGGTCAACGACAAAACTTGTGCAATTACCCACCTAGAGGGGAGCGGGTATAACTGGACCCTCAAATCAAGCTCAACCGATCATTTAGACAAGGACCTGTCTGAAGATACAGCCAACTTCGTATAACACCTCCCTATTCTTAAGCCACAGCTAAAAATCGATATTCTCAAGCACTTAAATGCTTGCAAAATTTTAATAGGACCGTCAAAATTGGAACACCTACGCACCAGCTCAAACGGTTGGTACTTTGTAGGAAGCCTGGGCTACACGTGAAAAACCTTTTTGTAAAACTGGCGATTTAATATCAGGTTCATGTTTAAGGAGAGACTGAACTTGACCACTTCATTTGCCAGAAACCGGCTTTTCACAATATTAATTACCGGTATTTTTGTTGCCAAACATCAATGCCTTAGGATTTTAAAAGAGGAAAAATGAAAAAATTAGTTAACTTTGTCCCTGTCATTCTCGGACTGACCGCGCTACTGCTCGCTTCATTTGCAGCATTTGCACAAGAAGAAGCCGGAATGGCCAATTCATTCGAATCAGCGGAAAATCAAACGGAGCCGTTGCTACAGTTCGAAACAATTACCTCCGAAAGCAGCCTTGTCACAGAGGTTGAACAGATCGCCCCATTCGCATGCAGCACAAATGATTGTGTCTACATGCCCTTACTCAATCGAGTTCCAGAGCTAAAATTAGGTGCAGTCATTCACCGCAGCAACTGTTCGGCCGACTTTTCAGTGACCCCAATGGAAAACGGTGAACGCATTAACCTAGGTGGTGGTCAAAGAGAAGTCTATTTTGGGATGTTTGCGGAAGGGTACAGTGGCTCAACCTACGAAACACGATTCTTGATCAATGGATCTGTCGCTGGCACAGATTCTGGCATTCTAACGTCTAACTCTCAACCGATCGTGTCTCTAATTTACACATACGGCACTGTCGGCACAACAGGTTGCCGCTTGCAGATACCGAGTGGTACAAATACCACAGTTGAGTTCTGGATCGACGGAAAACTCGTTACCCAGCTATCTGCGGTTATCAACTAATAGTAATTATTCAGCGCCCCAACTATTTCCGTCAGATTGGCCCAGTTTTTAGTTTCTCTTTTCGTAGAACACAGATCCTTTTGTCAAACTGGACCAAACTGCTGAATAAATACAACTAATAGATCAAAACAACGACATGTGGGTCGCAACGGCCCGCATGTCTTCTCAAATAGAACAAGAGCCAGCATGATGGGTGGAGCCACAACCGGAGTCATTAAACATAGTGTTCCCCACGATATCTTTCATCCAATAAATCCGCTACCGCCTGCATCATCTGATGACCAAACTGATCGATCAGCTGTTTTTTCTCAGTCCCGCGCACCCCGGCCGGAATTTTAAACGGGCCGATCGGCTTGCCGATATGCATCTTCACTTTCGTGCGGCCGAGGCTCTTTAGCTCACCCTGGACATTCTCCGTCCCTTCAAACGCAATCGGTACAATCGGCACCCCAGCCTGCACCGCCATCCACGCAACCCCAGATTTCGCTTCTAAAAGCACAACCGGTTCACCTCGGGTCACAGAAAAAGGCAAATCACGGGTCGAATCACCCCGATTAGACACTTCGATGATTTCGCGCGTGATCCCCCCTTCTGGGAAAATAGAAAGCCAACCTCCATTTTTAAGTTGCCCAATGGCGGCCGACAACGACTTCCGGTCGACATTTCCCCGATTGGTCAAAATGATTTTTTCCCGGAACGATAAAATACCAGGTGCCAGCCACCAGGTGCCTAAAAGCTCTTGGGTTGCAAAAAATGTGGGCATGATAGGCAGCCGCGTGGCCAAAAACGGCACTTCGAAAATCGTAAAATGGTTGCTAACAATCAGCAGACCACCGTCGGCCGGGTTTGGCAAATTCTCGCGGCCGGTGATGGTTAGATTGGTAAAAAGTTTGGTACATAGCCAGATCACCCAAAAGTAAAAGCGGCTAACAATCGCATCTTTCATATTTCAAAATAGTAGAGTGAGGTTTCTGCAGGCCCTCAAGCTTTCCGTTCATAGACCAGACAGGTTTTCAAGACCTGTCTGGTCTCATTTCAATTACATTAGGTAATTGCTTAATCTCGAATGGTGGCCCCAAGCTTGTGCTTTAAGCCGCCGATAATCTTGTTGCGCAGCTTGGCAACATCTTTGTCTTTCAGCGTTTTGTCAGGTGACTGGAACGCCAAATGGAAAGCCAAACTCCGTTTGCCGTCAGGGATCGAATCCCCTTCGTACACGTCAAATAGTTCAACCTTTTTGAGCAAGAATCCACCCGCACGATCAATCGCAGCCGCGACATCGGCCACAGACACAGTCGTGTCTACAACAACGGCCAAGTCTTCTTGCACTGCGGGATAGTTTGATACCGGATTGAACTTAACCGCGTCCCGTACTTTCGGCAGCAACAAATCTAGGTCAAGATCGGCCGCCATAATCGCCCCATCGCCACGGAAATCGAGGTTTTCTTTGACTTTCGGATGCAGTTCACCCATCCAGCCCAACACCTTGTCATTTAGCATGAGCTTGGCCGTACGGCCGGGACGGAATGTGGGATGCTCGCCCACCTCAATTTTAAAGTTCATCACGTTTAACGAACCGATCAGATCTTCTACCACACCCTTGATGTCATAGAAATCATATTCGGCCGGTGCATCCGCATCTTGCCAAGAAACCGTGCTGCGTTCACCGGTCATGATCATCGACAAACGGCTGTTTTCAGTCGGCAATGCCCCTTCTTCGTTGGGCAAATAAACTTTGCCCACTTCAAAGATAGAGATGCGTTTGGCATGACGGCTGTTTTCGGCCGCGATTTCAGCCACGCTGGCGAGCAGGCTGTGGCGCATCGCCACACGGTCGGCCGAAACGGTGTTGGCCAACGTCACATAGCTGCGATCATCGGCCGGGCCACTGGCCAACAGCTTGGCCTCACGCTCCGGCGTCGTTAGCCGATAAGTGATAATTTCTTGCATCCCCAAGTTGACAAGGGTGTCTTTCAGCAACATCTCCCGCTCTAGCGTCACATTGCCCCGTTGGGTTGGCAGCGTGTCAGCCATCTCGGTCGACGGTAAGTTGTCGTAGCCGTACATGCGGCAAATTTCTTCGACGATGTCATGCTTACCAACAATGTCTATGCGATGATCAGGGGCGGTAGCGATGATGGT
>JAHDEB010000159.1:0-1465 GCA_020629055.1 Chloroflexota bacterium | reverse complement strand
TCAACGACAAACTCAAGTTTTTCGAGCAGCTCTTTACATTCTGCGGCCGTGACGCTAAGCCCAGACCAGCGTTGTACATAGCTGACATCGGTTGAAACGGTGATTGTTTCGGCCGGCTGTGGGTAATAATCGATAATCCCTTGAGCCACGGTGCCACCGGCGTAAACGCGCAGCAGTTCGGCCGCACGTTTGCATCCTAAAATAGCCTGCGACGCATGTACCCCGCGCGAGAACCTGAACCCAGCGTCTGAGTTCATTTTAAGACTGTGGGATGTACGGCGGATGTTAATGTAGTTCCAAGCAGCCGCTTCTAGCAAGACGTTGGTCGTGTTGTCGTTAATCTCGCTGTTTTGGCCACCCATAATCCCGCCCAAAGACAAGTTTCCGGCCGGGTCAGTCACCAAAATGCTGAACGGTTTTAACTCACGTTCAGAGCCGTCTAAGGTGGTTAGTGTTTCACCTTCGGCCGCCAAACGGGTGTTGATATGCACTTTGCCATCCGATTTTGAAGCGTAGTCGGCCGCGCGTGATTTCATGTAATCCCAGTCAAACGTATGGTTCGGTTGCCCCATTTCTAACATCACATAGTTAGAAATATCGACGACCACATTTTTGCCCCGCATACCGGCCATTTCTAGCCGACGGCGCATCCATAGCGGGCTTTGATGCAGGCTGACGTTTTCGATCAGCATCGCCGTAAAGCGTGGGTTGAGATCAGGGTTTTCGGTGGTGATCTTCGCGACATCGTTGACGTTGACCTCACCATCTTGCTGAACTTCATATGAAGGGTAGCGAATCGGTTGACCGGTGAGCGCCGCCACTTCGCGCGCCACACCAACGATGGATGCGGTACGAGCGATGTTCGGGATCACTTCAAAGTCGATGACCGCATCCCCAAAAATGTCTTGCAGCGGGGTTCCGGGTACCAGCTTGTCCAACCCTAAATCTTCAGCGTTGGTTAGCAAGATACCGTCGTGTTCTTCGCCCAGCCCCAGCTCTTTAGCCGAGCAGACCATGCAGCGGTTAAAGATACCGCGCAGCTTTTTCCCCTTCAGCTTCATTTTGACATTGCCTTCTTTGTGGCCGTCATAAACAACAGCCCCTTCAAGGGCAAATGGGGTGAAAATATTTTTAGCGGTGATGTCCCCTACGCCGATAAATTCGAAAATATTCGGTGCGCCGGTCACAACGACTTCCGGTTCGTCGGCACCGTACTCGACGGTCGCTAAGACCAGTTTGTCCGCATCTGGATGTTGTTCAACCTTGATGATTTGCCCCATGATGAGCAGGTCACGGTCCCACACCAGTCGTTGGTCTTCGTCTTTTCCGCCAGGGATTCCGATGTATTCGACCGCATCGACTTCCATCCCGGCAATGGTCAAAATGTCAGCCAGCTCTTGTGGCGACACGGTGACATCTACATAATCTTTAAGCCATGAAATTGGTATACGCATGATTTTGGTGA
>JAHDEB010000158.1:10988-14606 GCA_020629055.1 Chloroflexota bacterium | reverse complement strand
AATCATGCCATCTTTGACCAGAACCGCATCCCCATCTAAAAGTGGGGCTTTGATGTCACCAGAGACGATTTGGCCGATATTTTTAATGAGTAGATCCATTACTTTAACCAGCCTCCATTAAGGCCAACAAATCATCGACACCAAGCACCGTCCCATAGTGGGTGTCGATGTCATATAGATGAGACTGCTGAAGCTGGTCGCTGGTCGCCATGACACATTCTTCAGGTACAAACACATCGTACCCTAGGAAAAACGCATCGTTGACGGTTGAACGCACACAGATATTGGTGACGACCCCGGTGACTATCACTTGTTGAATATTGCGTTCACGCAGATAAAGGTCTAACGATGTTTGAAAGAAGCCGCTGTAGCGCCGTTTCGGAACGATAATGTCTGTGTCTGCCACAGTCAGGTCATCGACAATGCCGACTCCCCAGCTCCCTTCAAGGCAATGAACCACCCGCTTATTGAACAGTGAATCATCGGGCCTCAAGGTCTGGTTCAACCAAAATACCGGCATCTCCAAACCCCGGCCGCTATGCATCAGCTGTTCAATCGGTTCATAAAGAACCTCGCCACCCTCCAGCACCATCGCACCACCGTCTTTAAAAAAGTCATTGAGCATATCGACGACTAAAATGGCGCAGCTTTGGGGGTTAAAATCTACACGTTGATCTGTCCGTTTTTCAGAAAAACTATCTTGCATCATGTTTCCTCGTGTAGGGGTCTACGCCCCCGGAGGAAAATTTTGCCCTTCGGAGACAACATCACACCGGTGGCGTAGACCCCTACGAAAATATTTACATCTGCTGAACAATGAATCCTAAGTCAACCCATCTTCACCCGTTATGTTTTCTAGCAACAGTCCGCCCACACGTGGATGGGGTCGGCCGCCGTTCGTAACCGCGACAACCACCACAATCTCATTCGCGGCCGGGGCATCGGGAATACGCACTTCCATCGCATCAAAATGGGACCGTACCTTCATCGCGTCTTTATGGTGCAAAGACACATCGATCATGGTGCCTGGCCCACCCATCTTTTTAGCAGATGGGATGATCGCCTTGCCACCGCCAACAGCTTCACGTAACGGCGCCCCTAATTTAGGGTGCATCAGCGCGGCCGCGTGTTCACGTTCACCGTTCATCCCGACAATCGCAGCCTTGCCATAGCTATGGGGGGCATCGCCGCCTAATTGCGCGACCGCCCGTTCTCCCAGCAGCTTGCCCAATTCAGCCCCCGTTTCCATCAATTCGCTCAAATCTTCTTCAAAGCGACCCGCGAACGGGTTTTCGATGACGGCCGCGACCGCAACCCGCTTCAATCGGCTGGCTAGCTCACGCCCCCCTTCTGAATCGACTTCCTCGATAAATGTATAAAGGCGATTGAGTTTCATGATGTCACCTATAGATCGGGCGCGTGATCTTCCCAAACCGGGGAGCCAACGGTCGTCACGCTAATGTGAGACATATTGTGTCCGGCGGCCGCCCCATGCCAATGCCGTTCCCCAGGTCCGATGTGGATCACATCTCCCGGCTCTACGTCCCACTGTTTTTCTTCATCTCCCACTCGCCCCTTACCGGTCACGATATATAGGATTTGCTCCCCCGGATGCACGTGCCAATTGGTAACAGCCCCATCTTCAAACTCAACCATTGTCAGCTTAACGCCCCCTTCTTGCTGTGCCCCCATTCTGGGGTTCAATGTCGCTTTACCTGAAAAGGTTGTCCCTTGTTTTGAATGATCATCAGAACTTCGAACGAGTTTCATAATCCTATCTCCTTGACAATTTTTTATTGAAAGGTTATATCTGAAAAAGGGGAATTGCCAAGATAGTTCAACTCACAATCAAATCAGTACATTCAAGATGAGGTCGGCATGGCAGATAGAATCTTCACAGATCTGGGAAAGAAAAAAACAATCATCGGCCTAGTCCATTTAGGGATCATGCCGGGTACTCCGTTTTACGAAGAGGGGAGTTACGAAGAGACGTTTGAGCAGGCGCTTCGAGATGCAAAATCTCTAGAGGAAGGGGGAGCAACCGGCTGCTTGGTTCAGACCGTTGACAAGATTTACCCAACCAAAGATGAGGCCGATTATGCCCGAACCATCGGGGTGGCTCACATTGTACGCGCCATTGCGAAAGAGACGCGGCCCGACTTTCAGATCGGTGTCCAGATTATGACCAATTCGCTGCAAGCGTCTGTCGCGGTTGCCAAAGTTTCCGGTGGCTCGTTCCTACGCTGCTTTGCGTTGGTTGGCCAGTCACTTTCACCGTGGGGGATGATAGAAGCCAATCCGATTGAATTTTTACGCTATCGCCAGAGCATCAATGCGAACCACATCAAACTGATTGCCGAGGTAGATGGCATTCATTTTAAATGGCATGGGGAAGACAAACCGGTGGCTGATATCGCACGCGCGGCCGTTAATGCGGGGGCGGACGGGGTCGAAGTCGCCAATGCGGACGAAGAGGCCAACCTCAAACAGGTCCATGATATCAAAGCCGCTTTTCCAGATCTGCCGGTTATTCTGGGCGGTCATACCAACCATGAAAACGTCGCCCGCCGTTTGGCAAAAGCGGATGGTGCGTTTGTCGGGTCCGCTTTTGAACCTGGGGGATGGTCGAGCGCCATCGATAAAGATCGGGTACGAGAGTACATGGAAATTGTACGCAGCCTGGAGTAGGTAAAGCATCATGCAACCGATTGAGTGTCTCATTTACGGCAAAATTATCATCGATGACATCCGCCTCCTCGATGGTGAAATTGTGCGGGGCGTACTCGGTGGTGGTGGGCCGCAAGCTTGTTTTGGCGCTCGTCTTTGGACCGATTCAGTCGGGTTTTTATCACGATCGGGCGACGATATTGAAACAGAGCATATCGAAACACTGCAGAATTTAGCGATCGATTTAAGCGGCTGGGCCGTCTTTCCTGACATCCCAACTGCGCGCAGCCAAATGCGCTACGATGATGAAGAATATCAGTCTCATGATGATGCATGGGGGGGTGGGCTGCTGACCGAAAGAGACAGTTGGTTCCATTTACTAGAGCAAAAGCTGCAATTTCCCCAAAGCTACAAAGACCCTCAAGCGATCCACCTGATCACGGAATTTCATGATGAGCCGATGGTGCACGACGCCCTCGAATTCCAAAAAAGTGGGGCTGTTTTTTCTTTGGAGCCGATCATAGACGTGCATACTTGGCACAACCGAGATCCGCTGCTGGAGTTGATCCAGCAGGTTGATATCGTTTCGCCCGATTGGCCGGCCGCCAGCGGGATTGCAGGCTCGCAGAACCCGAAAGAGGTCATGCGCTATTGGTCAAAATTAGGACCCAAAATGGTGACTGTGCGCCACGGCCATCATGGCTCATACACGTGGGATCAAGACCATGATATCTTCTGGCATATCCCGGCCGTGCCGGTCACCGTTGTTGACCCCACAGGGGCGGGCAACAGCTATGGGGGAGGGGCGTGTGTCGGCTGGCTAAAAAGTAAAGATGCAAAGGTGGCAGCGATGATGGGGGGTGTTTCGGCACAGCTTTTGGTCGGCCGGGTGGGGTTACCAAAAATGACGGCCGGGCTGTGCCAGCAAGCGGAACAGTTGCTGGCCGAAAA
>JAHDEB010000158.1:1430-10888 GCA_020629055.1 Chloroflexota bacterium | reverse complement strand
ACTTCTTGCACCTGCAAACCGGCCCGTAGGTCGGGCAACTTGGTCGGCCGGCCGGCTAAAAGCTCAGCAAGCTCGCTTAATCTAGCTTGCCCCCCGGTTGCAGCCTCGAGGGGCAATTGACGCCACACCCCATCGTCACTGATGGCGACACTAAACAAATTCCCAATTCGCAAAGATGCTTTGCTGCCGTGAATGGTCAACTCACTTTCACGCGGCGCGGCCGGGCCGCCAACACCCCCCATCAGCCATACCGGCATTCCGGCCGTTTCGAAATGGGCCATCACAAAATCTTCCGCCCTATTTTCGCCTTCTGGGTAATTCAGCGTAGCCGATTGCACCGTCATTGGTCCAAATAGTCGGTGGATGAGATAAACGAAGTGAGAAAACATCTCCCGCACCATTCCCCCTTGATCTCGTTTAGTAATCCAGCCAGCCGCACTTAGCTGATTCGGCAGTGGCCATGATGGGAATTGATACCGGACTTCGATGCTCTGAGGAATCCCGATTGCCCCGGACTTTAGCTGCTGCTCTAGCGTTTCAACCACGCTCCCCGCCCCATAAACAAAGTTCATCGCCGTGCGGACTTGCTGTTCCTCGGCCGCAGCGACCAAGCGCCGACCCTGCTCTAAATCAATGGCCAATGGTTTATCGCATAACAGCGCTTTTCCAGCACCGATCACCTGGTGGGCATAATCGACATGGGTCGTTGGGGGCGTGGCGATATAAATCAGATCGATTGATGGGTCATGAATCATGCTCACTGCATTCTTGGCGATCTGCACATCTGGAAACTGACCAGCTATTTGACGATTAATTTCTTCATTGCGATCCCAGACCCCACCCACGCTAAATGCGGGGTGGGTTAAGAACTCTTGCAACATGCTGGCCCCGATCATGCCTAAACCGATGATGCCCACGTTAAATGTCATATTTACCTCCAAACTCTTCGCCACACACTCGCTTCTTTCGGGATCTGTATAGTTTGCTAAAATAGCTCAACTCACGAAACCAATCAACCAAACGGAAAAGGTGAACCTAACCATGTCAGAAAATACAATCAACCAAGATCTCATGTATCACATCGGATGTCGGCAAGGGGATGTCGGGCGATATGTTCTGTTGCCGGGCGACCCGGCCCGGGTACCGCTCATCGCCAACTATCTCGACAATGCCGAAGAAGTCGCCACCAACCGAGAATATCGAACATTTACCGGAACACTTTTAGGTGAGAAAGTCTCCGTCACCTCGACAGGGATGGGGTGCCCATCAACGGCGATTGCGGTCGAAGAGCTGTCGATGATCGGGGCCGACACCTTTATTCGTGTGGGGACCTCTGGACAAATGCAGGATTTCATGGAGCCAGGCGATTTAGTTATCGCTTGGGCCGCGATTCGAGACGAATTCACCTCTCAACAATATGAGCCGCTCGCGTATCCGGCCGTGGCTGATCATGATGTCACACTGGCCTTACGCCAAGCGGCTCGCGAGTCTGGGCTCCCCCACCATGTCGGCATCTGCCAATCGAAAGACTCCTTTTACGGCCAGCATGAACCGGACACGATGCCGATCGCCAGTCGGCTCAATGATCGCTGGGCGGCATGGGTGCAAGGGGGTGCGCTGGCTTCTGAAATGGAGGCTTCAACGATTTTTGTTGTTTCACGCGTCCTCGGCCGTCGAGCAGGCGCCATCATGCTAAATGGAGGCACGCACGCCAAATTATCCCACCTGCTGGAAACCGCCATTGCAGGGGTAAAGGTTCTTATCGAACAGGACAAAAAAAATGACGCATAACGAATCCTTAAACGAAGAGCCTCTCCAATATCACATCAATATGCGCTCGGGCGATGTCGGCCGCTACGTGCTCCTACCAGGGGACCCCGGACGAGTCCCGATCATCGCATCGTTCTTAGATGACGCCAAAGAGGTGGCCCACAACCGTGAACATCGCACCTTTACCGGCTTCGTCGATGGGGTCAAAGTATCCGTTACATCCACCGGCATCGGTGGCCCCTCAACCGCCATCGCGGTCGAAGAACTCATGCGGATCGGGGCGGACACCTTTATTCGCGTTGGAACTTCGGGGCTGATGCAGCCAGAGATTATGGAACCGGGTGACCTGATTGTGGTTTCTGGGGCGGTGCGTGATGAAGGGACCGCGTCTCACTATATGCCGATGGCGTTTCCGGCTGTGGCTGATTTAGACGTCGTAGACTGCTTTCGAAACGCCTGCATCGAGCGCGGTGTTAGGCACCATATCGGGCTCACGCATTCGAAAGATTCTTTTTATGGAGAAATTGAACCGGACCGCATGCCGCTGGCGGATGAGCTAAAAGCGAACTGGAAAGCTTGGATAGACGGTGGCGTGCTCTGCTCTGAAATGGAAGCGGCCGCCCTGTTTGTCATCTGTTCGTTCCGGCGCAAACGGGCCGGCGGCCTAATGATGGCGGCCGGTAGCCACCATGACGGCATGGCCAATTTGTGCGAAACGGCCGTTGAAGGTGTGCGCCATTTAATCGCACGGGATAAGGGCTAATCAGAAATGAAAAATCTTTAAGATTTTTCATTTCTGTATCAATATTAAATCAGCCCTTTTGCCTTCTTTCTGGCTAGAACATTCTCGGCAAAATCAACCCCGCAGCTTTCAGCAAACCCACTCCCCGGAAACTGGAGCGCCCAGTTGTAAACGATGTCGGCCGTCATGGGGGTCGGTTTTTCCAACGGTGGCTGCTTCAACACATCGTCAAAAGCGGCAATCACATCTTTGGCCATTCGGGTGTACAACTGATCTGTCAGATCTTTCAAGGAATCGGTTTGATCGTATGCTTCTCGATACCGCTCTAGCGAATGGATTTTGACGTTGTTGGTGCGCGGGTAGTTTGTCGCCATCAGGTTCCACCCTTCGCGATCCCCATCCCCCGCATCGCGAAAGTCTGTGCGCAAAATGACCGATGGGATATCGAGCATTTTAGCGAACATAAACTCAACGACCGTTCCTGAATCGATGTCTGGCCCATCAAAGTTAAACAGCCCCAAATCACACGCCATCACTTCCATTAAGTCAGTATTCCGCACATCGACGGCTCGAAATTTAACCACCTCAAAATCCTGCGGAACACGGCACTGATACCGGCCGTCTGATAGCCGTTCAATGTAGTCGGCTAAAACAGCATTCCCTATCAAATGTTTATGGTCAAACAAATCCCCCGCAAAATAAATTGTGTACGAATCACTCATCAGTTCTCTCCTTTTTAGCCTAAAACAACGCTCAAACTCACCGTCAGATTCTAAGTCAAGAAATCTGTTCAGCAAAACTGAAAATAACGGCCGGCCGCTGGCTACGAGCTTCTTCGACAACTCAGTGATGCGTTGCAACCAGGTCAAAATTTTTCACTTCGACAAAGCCAGAAAAACAGACTATAAAAAGGATGGCCTTATCAAAGGTGGGAGGAGAATCTAACCGCGACATATCAAAAAGGAGGTTGGAAAAATGTCTCAAGGATTAAGTGTCCTAATTGCCGGGGAGTCATGGGAGTCGATGACGATACATCAAAAAGGGTTTGATGTTTTCACCACAACGTTTTATGAAGAAGGGGTCGGCCCCTTAAAAAGTGCGCTAGAAAAAAGCGGTCACACAGTCACCTTCATGCCCAGTCATATCGCAGCAACCAATTTCCCCACGCAGCTAGAGGAATTGCAACGCTATGATGTGGTGATGCTCAGCGACATCGGGACCAACACCCTTCTGCTGCACCCCAATACATTCAACAAATCTCAACGCATGCCGAATCGCCTTAAATTAATTCGCGAATACACCGAAAAAGGGGGCGGGTTGATTATGGTGGGTGGCTATCTGACTTTCCAAGGGATTGATGCCAAAGCCCGATATGCTAAATCGCCTGTCGAAGATGCGTTGCCGGTCACGATGCTCGAAAGGGATGACCGAGTTGAAGTGCCAGAGGGGGTCAGTGCCACGGTCCAACTGGCCGACCATCCCATCGCGGCCGGGTTAGACGGTGAATGGCCCCCGCTGCTGGGGTATAACGAAATTATCGCCAAACCGGCCGCCAGCGTCGTCGCCACTGTTGGCAGTGATCCGCTCATCGCAACGTGGTCGTACCAAAAAGGGCGAGCTGTCGCCTTTGCGTCAGATTGCGGCCCCCACTGGGCACCGCCTGAGTTTTTGGCATGGGACGGCTACGATAAATTATGGTCACAGATGGTTGAATGGGCAGGAGGCAGATTATGAAATTGCATCAACTAACTTGGGGAGATCCGCAGGCTGAACGTTCGGCCGTCCTCGTGCATGGGGTCACATCGAATGCACAAAGTTGGATACGCGTGGGGCCAATGCTGGCCGCAAAAGGATATTACGTTGTGGCACCCAACCTACGCGGCCACGGAAAAAGCCCCAAAGCGGACGGCCACTATAGTTTGGTTGAGATGGCGGGAGATTTAGCCGAAAACGTCCCACAAAATCCTGAATTTATCATCGGCCACTCGTTTGGCGGTGTCATGGCGGTGGTGGCCGAAGAACATGGCTTCTTAAACCCTGAATTTGTGGTATTTGAAGATCCGGTCCTCCATTTTGCAGACAAAGAGCTACCGGCACGGCTGCTAAAAAATGATGAGGCGAATCTACCGCGAGACATCGAAGGCATCCTCGAAGCGAATCCGAAATGGGAACGGGTCGATGCCGAAGGGAAATTGGCGTCGCTCGAAACAATCAATTGGGACCACATGAAGCAGGTATTTTCTGACAACGCCCCTTGGGATTTGCGCCAAAAGGTCGTTGAAATCGGCAAGAAAAAGCCGGTCTTATTGCTTTTGCCAGAGAAAAGCTTCTATGTGCCGGAAGACGATGCGGCCGACCTTCGTGCAGCATTAGGGGCAGATGCGGTGGTTAACATCCCCGGCACAGACCACAGCATTCACAGAGATGACATCGACACCTACATGAATACCCTGCATCGATGGATTGCCCAAGCGCGAAATCGGGTGTGACACAATGGCACCCAAAATCACAAGATTTGTACCGACGGCTGATCAACTCGTGTATACCTTTGGGGGGAACCCTCCGATCCTTTCGATGAATCCCGGTGAGGTTCTTGATCTGTTTACCGAAGATGCGTTGGGTGGAAAAGTCCGTACGGCCGACGATATTCCCAGCGAGAAAGCCCCGCTGCCGTATGTTAATCCGCAAACCGGTCCGTTTCACGTCAATGGGGCCGAACCGGGTGATACCCTGGCGATTCACCTGATCGATATCCGGCCGGCGCGCGATTGGGGGGTCAGCACCATATCCCCCTTATTTGGTGCACTGGTTGGCACCAAGCAAACGGCCAACTTGCAAGCCCCCTTGCCAGAGCGGGTGTGGATTTACGATGTTGATGCTGACGCCAAAGAAGTTCTTTTCAAAGCGCTTGATTCCGATTTTACAACCCGTCTACCACTCGACCCGTTTTTAGGGACGATTGGGGTTGCCCCCCCACCGTTTGAAGTGCGCAGCGCCTTAGTGCCAGACACATTCGGGGGCAATATGGACAGCCATGAGGTTCGGGCAGGTACAACGATCTATCTGGGCGTAAACGTCCCGGGCGCCCTCTTTTCGATTGGTGACGGCCATTTTGCGATGGGTGATGGAGAGATTTGTGGCGTCGCGGTCGAGGGGGCGACAAATACATTGTTGACCGTTGATCTAATCAAAAATAGTGAATGCCCGTGGCCGCGCCTAGAAAACAATAGCGAAATTATGGTGGCGGGTTCTGCCCGGCCGTTAGAAGATGCGATGCGCATCGCCCATACCCAGCTGGTGTATTGGGTGATGGAAAGCGGCTTATCCTTAACCGATAGCTACCAGCTGGTGAGTCAGGCATCGACCACCCGCATCGGCAACGTGGTTGACCCCAATTACACCGTTGTCGCGAAAATCCCCAAGCGGCATTTGCCCCAGCACAATTGGATGGACGGGGTACATCGCAAACTGCGAGAAATAAGCACCGTTGTAGCTCGTTCGTGATCGTCTAAAAACAACTTCCCTGTTTGGTAAACGGTGGTCAGTGTACGGTTTTAAACTGTATACCGATCACTGGCCACCGGTTACTCGAATTGAAAAAAGCAATTAATTTGTAGACAGTACCTGCACCCTTCGCTAAGACGTGCAAATTTGAATTTTTCTGTCATCATCTAATCTTGAGAATCAACACGAACTTAGAGGCAAAACATGTTTGAAAACACAACGACAATTATTACTGGCGGCAGTGAAGGGCTTGGCAAAGCGGCCGCCAAACGGATATCTGAAGGTGGTGGCGAGGTCTGGCTGCTGGCCCGAAACAGCGAAAAGCTACAAAAAGCGGCCGCTGAACTAAATCAGGGTCAGGATGGAGATTTGGTTAAATGGGCCGCATGCGATGTCACATCTAAAGAATCAGTTGATGCTTGTATTGCACAAATTAAAGAACGGTCCGGCACGGTGACCAACTTGATCAACTGTGCTGGCATTTGGTTACAAGGAAGCACGGCCGATGCAACAACGGATCAAATAAAAGATACGGTGATGACAAACGTTGTCGGTGCGATTCATGTGACCCAAGGGGCGTTACCCTTAATTGAGCAAGGGCATATCATCAACGTAGTTTCTTTAGCAGGCGTTGAACCAGACGGCAACTGGTCGACCTATACGGCAAGTAAATACGGCTTGAGGGGATTCACCGACTCGTTACGCCAAGAGTTGGCTGGCCAAAAAATTAAGGTGGTTGGGTTTTACCCAGGCGGCATCAGCACCGAGTTTTTCGTCAATGCCGGGCTTGATACCCCACCAGGGCAACCTTGGATGATGAAAGTTGATGATGTTGCCAAGGTTTTGGTTGATCTCATGCTTTTACCTCAAGATATTATTATTGAGCATCTTGAGCTGAGAAAATTTGGATAGGATGAGGACTTTCGCTCCCTGAGCATGTCGAAGGGAACGAAAGTCCTCAGGATAATAGTTGGAGGAAAACATGGTTCACCCTATAGATCAAAAATACATCGGCGTGATCGGCTCGGCCTCAAATGTGCCGGAAGAAGTCGTCAAATTGGCTGAAGAAGTCGGCCGTTTAATCGCACAGGCTGGCTGTATCACGGTAACCGGCGGCGGCACCGGCATCATGGAAGCCGCAAGTAAAGGGGCCAAACTGGCTGGCGGGCTCGTCGTGGGCATCTTGCCAGAATTTGACCGAAGCGGGGCCAATCAATATTTAGATGTCGCTATTCCTTGCGGGGTTGGCTACGCGATGCGCAACATCACCACAGTTCGGGCAGCTGATAGCGTGATTATGATTCGTGGGTCAAGCGGCACACTCAATGAAGTAACCCTCGCTTATTCTCACGGCCGGCCGCTGCAGGTGCTGCAAGGGTCAGGGGGCATGGCAGACAAGCTAGAGGATTTCCTGCCGATTCCGGGCTATCTGGACGAAAGAAAATCGGTGAAGATCGAGTTTATGCAAACCCCGGCCGAGGCTGTTAAGCGAGCTGTGGAACGCATCGGAACGGTGCCACTCCCCAAGCTCGGCTTTACCAGTGAACTTGTAAGGGATCAATAGCGATAGAAAAGATAGGCCGCCTACTGTATTTTTACCCGTGCTGCGGAAGGTGTCACCCCAAAAAAGCGCTTGTACTCTCGGCTAAACTGTGCTGGGCTGTTGTACCCAACCGCTAGCCCTGCTTCGCTTGCAGTCTGACCCACTTGGAGCAGTGATTGTGCCCGGTGCAGCTTAAGCGCTTTGGCATATTGCAGCGGTGTCATATTCACGACGTCTTTAAATGCTCGGTGAAAGCTCGAGACGCTCATATTCGAAACGTCTGCCAACTGTTCGACCGATACCACAGAATCTAAATTGTTCTGGATAAAAGTGACCGCATGGGCGATTTGCTGAATTTGCCCTCGGTGTTCCAAATGTTGTCGAAACGAGCCAAAGCCTACCTGGTCATCACACAATAGCCGGTAATAAATCTCATCCACAATCGAGTCGCTCAGCATCGCAATATCTTGGGGATTATCGAGCGTATGCAGCAGTCGAATGACAGGATCAAGCAAGTGATCACTCATCGGCGCAAAGTGGAAGCCTAAAGCTTTGTTCTTTTCGTTGGTCCCGGCTAAGGGGGGCTGTGGCGGGGTGAGGGTGTCTAGTTTTAAAAGCAGCTTGGCGATCCGGCCGAGGTCAACTTTCAAACAAGCCATCAGGTAGGGTTCATCTTCCGGTAATTCAGCTCGCTCCACTTCTAATGAGGTTGGCAAAAACAGGGTCAACGCATCGCCCGGTTTAAACCGATAGGATTCCCCTCCGATAATTAGATGCTTCTCTCCCTGGACCATAAAGAGAATAAACGGTTGATACAGCTGCCCTTTGCGCTTTTGTCCGGCAGAATCTCGAAAGAGAATGAAATCTGACACGGCCGTTGGTCCACCACCCCTTTCTAAAGTATGACGGTCGATCAAGGTAACGAGCTGTTCTAGTTTGGTTCCTGAGTTATTCATAATCGGTATCCTAGCAACTTTTTCCCCCCATGCATACACGATTCTGCCGATTGTAGAGGATTGTGCAAGAGCTTAGCAGCATTATGTATTCAACAATCAAAGAGACACGCCTATAGTTTTATCTGTCGAGCCCAAGCAGAAAACTTTAGGAGTGAAACAGATGATGAATAACCAAACGGACAAACTCAATTATCGCCCCTTAATCGGTATCCCCACATGGAATGACAGCTCAGTTGATTACGATGGGGTTCCCCTTTATGCGATTAACCAAAGCTATATCAAAACATTAACAGCCGCAGGCGCAATCCCATTTCTCATCCCTCTCAATCTAGATGATACGACACTGCGTGATATTTTTGACCGGTTAGATGGCCTATTTCTGAGTGGTGGCACCGACATTGACCCGATTCATTTTGATGAGCCGGAAACAGGTACTGAAGGACGCTTTGATCAACAGCGAGATGAAACTGAACTCAAACTCGCTCGCTGGGCCATTGCAAATGATCTTCCCGTTCTTGGTATATGCCGTGGGATGCAGATTCTTAATGTCGCGGCCGGTGGATCGCTCTATCACGACCTAAATACGGAACGGCCGAACACACATCGACATGATTATTTTGGTGGTGACTTCAAACGGAATGACATTCGCCATACCGTTTCAACCACCCCGCAAAGCTATCTGCATGATATTTTAGGTGAAACGATCGGCGTCAACTCGATGCACCACCAAGCGGTACGCCGTGTGGGGTTTAGCTTCTATGTCACAGCCTTTTCTGACGATGGTCTACCAGAGGCGATTGAAGCAACCAACCACCAATTCGCAATGGGTGTGCAATGGCACCCCGAAGAGCTAACCGATGATGACCGTCAGGCGCAGCTCTTCCATGACTTTATCGCTGTGAGTGCGGGACTGCCTCTTGCCATGAACGAGCCGGTTTTATCG
>JAHDEB010000158.1:0-1330 GCA_020629055.1 Chloroflexota bacterium | reverse complement strand
CTTTATCGCTGTGAGTGCGGGACTGCCTCTTGCCATGAACGAGCCGGTTTTATCGATGTGAGCCGCATTCTCATCAGAGTCCCGAGCTAGGCTTTTCATGTTTTGAACCTTCTAGCCCTAGCAAATCTTATAGAAAAACATGAAAAGCCTTCACAAATTGGAGAAGAACAAATTATGAAAAAACAAACAGATGTACTTATTGTGGGTGGTGGATTCGGCGGCGTTGCGGCCGCCCAAAAGCTAACCCAAAATGGGGTTGATGTGACCCTGATTGACCGAAAAAACTATTTCGAGGTGACATTTGCCACATTGCGCAATGTAGCAGATCCAAAATTGTTGGGGAATACGCTCCGCAAACGATACAGCGATTTTATCCAAGGAGAATTCATTCAAGCCAACATCGAATCGATGAATAACAAAACGGCCAAACTCGCCAATGGAGACAGCATCGATTTTAAACAAGCGATTATCGCAACCGGTAGCCGCTATCCTTCTTTGCCATTAGCCAAATCTAGCAGTGCGCTTGATTATGCAGAGCGTAATCAAGAAATGCTCGATGAACACCAAAAATTACAGTCAGCCAAATCAGTTTTATTGATTGGTGGTGGACTGGTTGGTGTCGAATTTGCCGGTGAGATTGCGAGCGCCTTTCCTGATAAAGAGATCACCTTGGCCCATGCATCCGATGCGTTATTAGATGGTTCGCAGCCAAAGGCGCGCCGCAAAGCGTTGGAACAACTAACGGCCAAAGGTGTCACTGTAAAGTTCAACCGCCGTTTTGCCAAAGATGGTGAACATTATCGCTGTTCAATCAGTGGTGAAACGATTCAGCCTGATATCGCTTATGTCTGTGTCGGCATGGTCCCCAACACCGAATTTCTAAAAGCAGAGCTACCAAGCATTCTCAATGACAGAGGGTTAATCAAAGTTGACTCGAATATGAAAATAGAAGGTTACGAGAATCTCTATTCACTGGGTGATTGCTCTACCCTTGATGATCGCAAACATGGCTATCTGGCCGCTGTACAGGGTGCTCATCTAGCAGATGCTCTTCTAAAATCGGCCGCAGGGAAAACGACCAAACCATATGGCAACGCGCCGGTTATGGTGGTGACCACAACCGGAACGGATACCGGTGTCGCCGCTCTGCCATTTTTCGGGCTAGTCAGCACACTGGGGTTTATTGTAAATCTGAAAAAAGACATGGGCGTCAAAAACATTTTCAAGCTCTTGGGCATTGAGCCTGATGCATTTGCTTAAAACAATTGAACTTACTTAACCTGAGTTTTGCATAAGCATTAATTGCAACGGATTACACGGATTTACACAG
>JAHDEB010000157.1 GCA_020629055.1 Chloroflexota bacterium | reverse complement strand
TAACCAGCCAGAGATTTCTGTGCAAAAAAAAGGCCCCATGATCGATTGTCGATCATGGGGCCTTTTGTGTTTTCGTTATTTGTCCGTGACTAGCCTGCAAACAGTGCTTGGGCTGCGATCATAACCGCGTCCTGCGCAAGATCGATCCAAGGGCCGGGTGTAAATCCGATAGCCAATGTACCAACCAAGGCGATTGCGGCCGCAGCGTTAATCGGCCGGACAAAAGAGGCAGATGCTTCACCCTCTTGCATGAACATATAGAAGACGATGCGCAAATAGTAGTAGGCAGAAATCGCACTGGCGATGACACCAATGATTGCGAGCCAAATCAAGTTCGCATCGATCGCTGCTTTGAAGACAACAAATTTGCCGATAAAGCCGCCGGTTAATGGCATACCGATGAGTGAGAACATGAAATAGGCTAAAACAAGTGCTACGACAAAGTTCTGTTTTGATAGCCCTTTGTAATCTTCAATCGATGTATCACCGTCTTTGCCTCGCTCTACCAACATGACAATCGCGAATGCACCTAAGTTGGTGAACATGTATGCCATCATGTAGGTGAGTGCCCCACTAACAGCTTCACTGCTGTAGGGGATCGCAGCAACGGCCATCAAAATATAACCACCATGGGCGATAGAAGAATAAGCGAGGAGCCGCTTCATGCTTGATTGTGAAATCGCGACTACATTCCCTAAGATCATGGTAATGGCGGCGATAATCGCAACCGGTAATACCCAGGTGCTGGCGGCCGATTCTGGGACAGCCAATGTAAAGAAGCGAATCATCGCTGCAAAGCCGCCGACTTTAGCGCCAACAGACATAAACGCGGTAACCACAGTTGGGGCACCTTGATAGACATCGGGGGTCCACATATGGAACGGGGCTGCACCCACTTTGAATGCAAGACCAACTATGAACATCGCTAAGCCAGCCATTGAAAGCGGCCCTTCAAAGTTTTGCGCTACGAGTGGCAGTGAAGTTGAACCGGTTGAACCGTAAAGCAAGGCGATACCAAATACTAAAAAGCCGGAAGCAAAGGCACCCAACAAAAAGTATTTCATCGCTGATTCTTCAGATTTTTGATCTGGCCGGGCGATACCACACATGACATAGAGTGGGATCGAGAGCAATTCCAGCGAAATAAAGATCAAAATCAGGTCATTTGCCATCCCCATCAGCATCATGCCGCACACTGAAAATAGCAGTAGCATATAAAATTCGGTGCTTTCGGTAATCTTTTCGTCTAGCAAATAAGATGATGAGATTAAGATGGTGAGAAGACCTGTGCCCAAGAAGATTATGTTCAGGTAGTGAACATATTTATCGACGATAAGCATCGAAGATCCGCTAACGCTGGTGAATGTGCCACGAGAAATACCCCAAACGAGTATTGTAGCGGCGACTGCCAAAATGAGACCCACGGCCGAAAACGTAGGCATAAACCCTTGTTTTTCACGTGGATAAATCATGTCTAGCACCATCACCAAAATACCCCAAAGGGCAACGATGGTAACGGGTAGGACATAAAAGAAATTAAAATCTGGTGCTGTAAATTCCATTGGAAAACCTGATTTGATTTTTCAGCAAATAAAATCGGGCGACTCCCCATCTATTTGCTGAATGAATTTTGCTTCAAAATAAAGAAAGCCTCTGGCAAGCGATTATGCTACCAAAGGCTCTAAAGTGCTGTTAATGAAGTTGGGATTGTACCGAATTTCACAAGTGGCAGCAATTTCAACGGCCGGTTGTGGGTGAGACAATAGGGTGATTAAGGTGGTTACTGTGATTTTCTTACATTCAAACAGGCAAAGTTTCTAATTATGTCTACCCGATGCTGATTTTAAACGCTTAAATAGTAGTGCCACAGCAGATGGGCCGCGACAGATCGATACGGCCGCCAAGGCTCGCCCCACGCGACAAACTTTTCTTTTTTCGGCCGTTCCTCCAACCCTTTGATCTGTTTTATCGCTTCTTCTAAAGCGATATCACCGGTCGGCCAAATATCTGGCCGGTTCAAACACATCATCAAATAGATATTGGCCGTCCATACCCCGATCCCTTTGATTTTGATCAGTTCCGCCTGTACTTCCTCGTCTGGTAGATTGCCCAACCCGTCTATATTCAGCTGTCCGCTTAAAATAGCATTTGCCAGTTCACGCCCGTACCGAGTTTTTTGACGGCTAAAGCCGATCGACCTCAGCTCTTCGTCAGAAAGAGGCAAAAATGTCTCCGGCCGTAGATCATCATTTAGGGCAGATAGTAACCGCTTGTAAGCGGCCGCGGCCGATGCCAATGATACCTGCTGCTCTAAAATAATAAGAACAAGCGTCGCAAAGCCGGGTGTGCGCCCAAAATGGGGCGAGTAGCCAAAGCGTGTCACAATTTTGCCAAAATCGGGATCCAGGTCAACGAGTTTATCAGTAAGCTCCTGCAAATTATCGGGTGTAAATAGCAACATATTGTTCATAATCTTTGACAAAGCTTCTTCCTTTTTCTAACATCGGCCCATCTTCCCTAATCATTTCACCACGAGGCCAAATGTACCGAAAAAAGCTAACCGTTTGTATCCTGATTTGCGTAACACTGCCAGCCGTTTTGCTCGCAGCCTGTGGGGAGACGACGCCGGCCGCAACACCGACGCCAGCAATTACACTCGCCCCGGGAGAAGTTTCGGGGGAGACGGTATTTTCGCAAAATTGCGCCCCATGCCATCTGCTTTCCCCCAATGACATTAAAGTTGGCCCATCGCTCCATGGTATCGCCAGTCGAGCGGGCACCACAGTCGAGGGACAAGATGCCCGCACCTATCTGCTAACCTCGATTTTACGACCAGACGACTATCTGGTTCCCGACTTCGATAACTTGATGCCGACAACCTTAGCTAAAACACTCACCGGGGAAGAGATGGATGCTGTGATCGATTACCTGCTCACATTAGAAGAATAGGTGAGAAGAGTAGGTGCCCATCGGCCCCTTTAGCCTGCATGTTCCCATCTTTTTATCATCATCAGCCTCCAGCCTCGCTCCATCTGTTGATTCGTGCTAAAAATAGAAAAACCCTATCGTATGGAGGATAAAAATGACTGTAACTGTAACTTATCATGGGCATTCGACCTTTTCATTCAATGTAAATGGGACCAAAATGATTGTTGATCCGTTTTTAAAGGGAAACAATCCGCTGGCACAGACGGCCGCAGATGATGTTGGGGATGTTGAGTACGTTCTAATCACCCACGGACATGGGGACCACGTGGCCGATGCGGTCAGTATTGCAAAACGGTGTAACGCCACTGTGATCGCTAATTTTGAAATCGCAGACTGGTTTAGCCGCCAAGGGGTCGAAAAGACCCATCCCCAGCATTTGGGGGGCGGATTTAACCATCCGTTTGGCTATTTAAAAATGACGCCCGCCCTGCACGGCTCTAAATTACCGGACGGGGAATATGGGGGGATGCCGGGTGGCTTTTTACTCAAGACCGGCACAGAAAACATCTATATCGCTGGGGACACCGCGCTATTTTCAGACATGTCGCTGATTGGTGAACACGGCATCGATCTTGCGATTGTGCCGATCGGGGACAATTTCACCATGGGGCCGGACGATGCCTTGCGGGCGGTGCAGTTTTTAAAACCGAAAAAGGTTGTGCCCTGCCACTACAATACGTTTGGCTACATTATGCAAGATGCCAATGCTTGGGCCACCCGGGTAAACGGGTCCACGTCGGCCGAAGCGATTGTCATGGGTGTAGAAAGCTCGATGACGATTTAAGCCGTTAGGAGCTACACCCTGTTGGTTCGCTTTGTTGAATATTTCTCTTCTCGGCCCGTTTGCGGTCACTCAAAATAACGAGCCCGCTATCGGCTTTAAGACCGACTATTCGCGCGCCATCTTAGCATTTACCGCCTATCATCGTGGGGTTCCCCAACGGCGTGATGCGCTGGCGGGCATGTTATGGCCCGACGACCCCAATGACAAAGCGTTGAAAAAGTTTCGGGTGGAGCTGAATCGACTCCGGCCGGTGATCGGGGACGCAGATGCGGATCCACCCCACTATTTCATCAATCGCAAAGAGATCGAATTTAACCCGGACAGCCAAGCGGCCGTTGATGTTGTTGAATTTGAAACACTGCTCGACGAAGTGCGCATGCACGGCCATCGTACGCTGCCCGGTTGTCCATCGTGTATCGGCAAGCTAGAACGGGCGGCCGAGCTGTATCAAGGGGAATTCATGGCCGGATTCCACCTAAACAGCGATGTGTGGCAACAGTGGCTGACCAAACAGCGGGAAGGGTTCAAGCTGCAGGCGCTTGAGCTGTTTGGCACGTTGTGCACCATCCAACAAGAACGGGGTGAGTGGGACGCGGTGCTTGCGCTGGCGCAAAAGCAGATCGGGTTAGACCCGTGGTACGAAGATGGGTATCAGGCGCTGATGCGGGCCAGCTATAGCTTGGGTGATCGGGCCGGGGCGATGGGCTGGTATGAAGCTTGCGAAAGGGTGTTATATGAGGAGTTGGGTGTTGACCCTTCGGCTGAAACGTTGGATCTACAACAGCAAATCCTAGACGATGAGCTTGATGTTGACGCACCAGCGGCCCTTTCGATTCCTGATAATCTTCCCGAACAAAGCGGCCGGTTCTTCGGCCGGAAAGCGGAGATCAAGCAGCTACAAGAGCTGTTGGTGAACCCCAACCACCGGTTGGTGACCCTTGTCGGGGCGGGCGGTATAGGCAAGACACGACTTTCGATCGAGGCTGGGCAAACGGTTAAAGAGAGCTTCCCTGATGGGGTATGGTTTGTGCAGTTGGCTGAGGTTAGCGGGGGGATGGAGCGGATCAAGGTTGCGATTGGAGAGGCGGCCGGGCTGAATCAGAACAACGACGGCAAGCAGCTCTCGGGTGATCAAGTCATCGCGATCCTTCGCGAAAAAAAGATGCTGCTGATTTTAGACAACAGCGAATATGTGTTAAACGACATCGCCTTTATCCCCGAATGGCTGAGGCGTGCACCGGGGGTAGCGATTCTGGCGAGTTCGCGTGAACCGCTTAATTTTCAAACTGAGACAACGGTTCATTTGACCGGCTTAGCGCTAGACGTTGATGCCAACACAGTTGAAGAGGCGGGTGCGGCGGTGGGTCTATTTGGGGAGCGGGGGCAAATGGCTCGTAGTGATTTTGAGGTCACCAACGAAAACTTGCCCCAAGTGCATGAAATTTGCCAAATGGTGGGGGGCAGCCCGCTGGCGATTTCGTTGGCGGCCGCGTGGCTCCGTCGCCGCGCATTGGATCAAATTATCGAATCGATCAACCAATCGCTCGACTTTTTGACGAGCCGCATGCGAGACATAGATCCGCGCCATCGCAGCATGCGAGCGGTGTTCGAAACATCGTGGCAGCTGTTAGAGCCTGAAGACCAGGTCGTCTTTGCAGCCCTATCTGTCTTCCCTGGCAGTTTTTCAGTGGATGCGGCACAAAAGGTGGCGGGGATTCCGCTAGATGACTTAGACATTCTGTGTGAGAAGTCTTTGCTGATGCAACAGCACAAAGAAAAGCGGTATTTGATGCACGGTTTACTACGCCAGTTCGCGGTTGGCAAGCTAAACGAGCTGCACTTAAGTGATCAGTTTGAGGTCGCTTTTACCAGTTACTTTTACAGTTATGCACAGCAACACCGCGCAGATTATGAGGCATTGCGGCCGGAGTGGGGGAATTTTTCAGCCGGGATTGAGATTGCACACAAACATGCCGCATCAGAGAGCGTGTTAGATTTCACAGATGCATTATCTGAAGCGTGGCAAAAGTATTGTCGATACCAAGATGCAGGTCGTGCCTTTGACTTAGCCGACTCCGCAGCGAACAAACTGGGGGCCGAAGAAAAAGCAGCATTGAACTTGTTGCGATGGTCTGAAACCATCATTGAACAAAATCAATATGATTCGGCTTGGGAAAAGTTGGAAACGGCCCAGAAGCTGTTTCTAAAATTTGAACAATCGATTGAAATTGCTCGAACTAAATATTTCCAAGGTTATGTCTTATTTGATCAAGGTGAGTTTAAGAAAGCGGAAAAAGTTTTGCTTGAATCATTAGAAATAATGACGGCCGAAGGTAATGCAAAACTTGAATGTGAGGTGTTAAATTTACTGGGCTGGCTCTATTTTGAAGCTGACAACGACCTAAAACGTGGAAAAGATTTCGCCTTTGAAGTCTTGTCTAAAACAAAA
Source organism: Chloroflexota bacterium (assembly GCA_020629055.1). Taxonomy (GTDB): domain Bacteria; phylum Chloroflexota; class Anaerolineae; order Promineifilales; family Promineifilaceae; genus WTJY01. The sequence continues at coordinate 8,476 of JAHDEB010000157.1, read as the reverse complement.
CATCTCTCTGACTCCATTGAAAAGATTTCCTCCTTAAGAAGGCTGTCTTTTATTGAAATGAGAGAAGGGAATATTGACCAAGCTGAAATTTATTCTATGCAGGCATTAGAGTCGAGCGAACGGCAAAACAATCTTGGGGAGACCGGAGCTACGATCTACAATTTAATACCAATCCATATTGCAAAAGAGGATTTTGATCAAGCAAAGCTGCTCGCTGAAAAAGGTCTTACCATTTTCCGGAATTTAGGGAACATCAAATATGAGGCGATGATTTCGCTCTATTTAAGCGTTATCCACTTAAAATTAAGCGCATTTGCTGAAGCAAAAACATTTGCCGAAACAGCTTCTACTATTTTCCAATCGATTCAAGACCGCGTGGGGTATGGGTTTGCCCTACGCCAAATGGGGGATATCTTGACAGCGACGGGGCAGGATGAACAAGCAAAAGATTATTGGATGGAATCGTTAAGCCTTGCTGAACATTTAGATCATACTGAATTAAAAAGCCAGTTATCTTCAAGGCTAAACCCAGTATGATCGAACAAACTTAAGTAGGTGATAGAAAGTAACTGACTTTAGATTTGGCTCCATCCACCTCTGATGAAAACCTGCAAAATCTAATAGACAAATCATGTGATCTACTTACCTTGTTTAAGAAAGATTAATATCCACCGTGACCACCTACAGGCCCACTATCACCCCACCCATGCAATATGTCACGTGCCTGCTGCTCGGCCAATTCTTGGTCGAGGAGGTTTACCCGGTCAACCTCCTCAACATCCGGCCGGACCTGCTGCTTCACCAACTTCGATGACAAGTCATGGTGCAGTAACCCTTGCATCACTTGATCATACATTTGCAGCGAATCATCTGAGCCAAGGTCTTGGCTCCATGCCTCAAATCCGTCAAGCTTGTCACTCTTTAACAAGATCTGAATATAGCGATCTACAATTCTATTCACTTCAGTTTGTACGGCGGCCAACGTTGTCTCAATTTCTACACCGCTGCGCGGTTGCACAAATCGGCTGGTTGACTGTGATGGGGCGAAATATTTGGCATGCGGGTTATGGTGCAGGTGGGCCGGTAGTGTGTCATCATGATTGGCATGCAGCGTAAAGCGGAAAACATGGGTGTCTAAATCATCGTCTGCACTCAAGGTACCGATTTGGCGCAAGTGGGACTCCCAATTTTTATCAAGCAAGTCAGGTGCAATCTGATAGTTATGGTTGTCTGAGTGGTCGCTTAGGCGGCGCAAAATTTGCGCCATGATAAACGGGCGTAGGGCCGGAATCGGGTGATGCCCATCGTCTAAAAATAGCTCTTGTTCATAGGTACCAGCCAGCAAAGATTGAATCCCCAAAACAGCCAATGGCCCTGCTATAAAACAACCAACGGTGTCGGCGAACAGCTCTTCTTGCCAGCCGGTGTATGTGCTGGTGAGCTTATGGCGCGAGCCAAAGAAATCCCCAATGGCAACGTTTGGCATATCACCAAAGTGATACAGATAATGGCCAATTTCATGCGGTATCGCCATGTAGTCATAGGGGATTCGTTTTTGATACCCGTCCAATATCTCAAGATTGCCCTGAACGAGTTCGTCGTAAGCTGATTGTGAACCCCAAAACGAGACGCTGTCATACGGCAGGCCGATCAGAATAATCTGCGCATCGTATGGAATTTTACGAACGTGCATATTACGGCTGAAGTAGCTGATGATGTTGACATGAAGCCCCTTCGTGATAAAGGTTTGAAATGGGGCCAAAGCTTTGGCCGCCAAACGATCTGCTTGATTTAAAGTCAGGGTTTGAAAGCTAGGTCCGCTGGCCAGCCATTCCCGCTGCTGAATCGCTTTCGACACAATTTCAAGATCGGTCGCGGCGTTGCCCATTAAAGAGCGCAGCAGGCTAATGGGCGGCCGACTGTTTGTGGCGGTGGGTTGCCAATATGGGGCGGTCAAAGAGGCGATTAGCTTGCCTAAATCGATATCGACAAAACGGGCTAAATTTTCCAATTGGTTGATGAGGATCTGTTTTTTTACTTTTTCAGTCTCTGCAAAATTAGGAGGAATAACCTCAAGCCCCTCTTGATCGCCACCGGCCGCACGTGACTCTGGCGCAACGGCCACTTCAACAAATGTACGATCATCCCCAATCTCGTCCGCCGTTAATGTCAGATGGCTTGGAGATTCAGGCTCAATTTCAAACTCAAATTCAGACGCTGCCTCGGCTTCATCCTGATCAGCGTCATCTGTATCTGTAGTTTGATCGGCGGCCGGAATCACAGGTGAGGCGACGGTTTGAATTTGTGCGCCGCTTTGGTCTTCTTTCGCCAGGATCAATGCTGTTTTAATCGACCTCATTAAATTGATCCAACGGTGCCCCCATACGTTGACATCATCAAAGTTATAAAGCAATTCAGGCAGAAGAGGGGCCGGCAGATCAGGCAGCTTCAACACAGTGTCTGGCAATAATAGGTTTCGATCCTCGCCTATCTCGCTACGGTTCAGCTCATACAGCAAACCAGCATGGCGGCCGTCACCTAGCTTTTTCTTGGCGATGCCGATCAGGCTATCTCCTTTCTGAACAACATAAGTTTGGGTCCTAGTTACATTTGATTCAATCATTTTTCATCATCCTTTTTGCAGTGCTTTGCCCCGTTGGAAGAGCTTTCCAAAACAAGGTTAAAAGCCTATATCGCGTGTTAAATTTTCTACCGCTGTAATGGTAGAAATTTATCGTTTCGATTTCGTTACCGCAGGTTGGGTTTTGTTGGGTGCAGTGGCCGCTGGCTTTCAAATTGTATCCGGTTTCTAAAGGGAGTACAGGTTAACTTTATCGTCGGAAACGCTTAGGAAACACAATTTGACTATTATCTAAAATAGGATGTAATCTAAATGGGTTTTAATTGATTCGCCGCCTCATTGCTTTACCCTCACTCAATTAAACATCATCCAAAACAAGCAATTTAATTCAAGCCGTGTTGCATGATGCATCTTTTGATTGTGTACAGCGTTCAACTTGAAAAGTCGGAATAAATATGGATCAAAACATTTTTTTGCGCATGAATACCGGTGTCCACACATCGTCTATCACCGAGTTACGCGCGACTTCGGATGGCAGCTACTTGGTCAGCTACGGCAGTGATAAAACGATTCGCGTATGGGACCCGATTTCGCAACGAGAAGTTGACCAGTTTCGGGGGCGGATCGGCCGCGGACAAGATGGCCATCTAAATTCATTGGTCATTACCCCTGATGACAAATATATCTTAGCAGCAGTACAGACAGCGGTTGAAGGGGGATTTTCAATTCGCGTCTTTGATTTCAAAGCGTCAAAGCTTGTACGCTCTATTGCTGGCTGGGGAATCATCTCGTCGATCCAAATTTCGGCCGATCAACGGATCATGCTTGTCGTTGACTTCCATCATAAAAAAGCGGAGATTTACGATTATCAACAGTTTATACGCACACTAGATCGCTCTAGCCTGTTGGAGACACTCGATCTACCTGATGGGCATCCGATTGCGGCCTGCCTGTTCGAAAAAGATGGCAAGTATCGCATCGCCACGACGTTATGGGAGTTTTCAGATCATAAAAACAGCCTAGAGCTTCACGAGTTTGACCCAGAAACAAACAGTTCCGAGCGGATCAAAAAAATAGAATCCCCCAATACTCGGCCGACGACAATCGACTGCAATCAAAATCATATCGCGCTGCAATATAACGATGACAAGCGGATCACCATCCTTGATTTTGATGGGGAACTGATCACTGAATTCGAATGTACAACCCACCCCTTTCGACTCTGTTATTCACCGAACGGCAATATGCTGCTTGCGGGCTATCAGGGGTTGGATGGGGAATGCATTGTCTATGCGGCCGATGATGAGTATAAGCCGCTAAGCCACTTTTTCGAACACCGCTCGACCGCCGGTGCAACCGCATTTTTAAATAGTACAACGGCCGTTACCGGAGGGGGTGACGACAACGACATCTATTTTTGGAATCCGGAAACGGGTGAAACCCGAGGGCAGATTTCTGGCAAAGGGGAAGCGGTTTTTGGCATCGGGCTGCAGGGGAACTTGATCGGCTTTGGGAACACGCAAGACTTTAAAGTAGATGCCAATAACTATGCCCCATTAGAGCGGGTCGTTGATTTAGATAATTTTGATATGTACGGCATGGGAGAGCTAATCGATAAAACTTTTATACGGGCCAAGCCACAGCATAATGGCCGCAAGTTAGAGGTGCGCAACCTAGAAGGGAATGTTCAGCTGTGGCTAAACGAGATCAAATTAACCAATAACCCAGAAATTATGCATCCTGACTCTGAGCATAAAAACGGCCACTGGTTTTTTGCCGAAACCTTTGGCTTTACAGATGATGGAATCGCGCTAGCAGGTTCTCGTGGGGACGGCCGGATCTACGCGATTGATGTGGATGAGAGCAAAGGCAACGCGGGCCCCACTTACATCGCCTGTTTGCAAGGGCATACCGGAACCGTCTGGGATATCGCGGTGCAAGGCAATCGAATGGTAAGCTGTGGAGTCGATCAAATTATCCGAATTTGGAATTTAGACGAAATCCCACGCCCCAAAACAGACGATGAGCTTTCAAAGCTCAAGATGATCCACCCGATCCATGCCCACCCGATTGATCCGATCTTGCAAATGTTTTTCACTGTGGACGGAGAATGGGTTATCTGGTCGAAGTCTGGCTACTATGACGCCAGTTTGCACGGCGACCGCTACATCGGCTTTCATGTCAATCGTGGGGAAGAATCAGAGGCGGAATTCTATGCCAGCGACCGCTTTGCAAACACCCTTTTCCGGCCAGATGTGATTCGTGAAATCATCAAGGCGGGTAGCGAAGAAGCAGCCTTGCAAAAATTTGGGCTAGGCGGCCTAGACATTGAGGCAATTTTGCCCCCAACTGTCATTTTTGCCGGGGACACGACTCAAATTGTTGACGGTGACAGCGTGCCACTTGAGTTTCAAGTGAGCCATCCCCAAGATCAGCAATTGGAAAAAGCGTGGATATTGGTAAACGAATTGCCCGTTTGGGAATGGGATGCGGCCGAACCGGGGGAAATTAACCCCAGTCATGATCAGGTTCATTTTAAGATAGATGAATTACTTCTGGTGCCTGGCCTAAACAGGGTCAAAATTATGGCACGCACCAAACTATCTCAGAGTAATCCGATACAGATAGAGATTTTTTCAAGATTGGATGAAGTCAATGCAGAAAGTCGAGGGGTGGGTGATTTAAAAGTCAACGAGGTTAAACGAGCCAAGCCCGACTTGTATGTTCTGGCAATTGGCGTGTCTAAATATAGACATGGGGAAGATCGGCCGAAAGGGATAGTGGCCGAGCCCGGCAAACTGTATAACCTGACGTATCCACATAAAGATGCAGAGGCGATTACCCAGCAGCTGAGTCAGCTTAGCAACCATGGGTTTAAGAAGGTTCATACAACCGTCTTGACCGATGCACAGGCGACAAAAGCCAATATCGAAAGTGAAATTCGAAAACTGGGGCTGACCCTCGAGGCGCGCGAACGGCGCAAACGAAAGGCAAAAGTTGTAGCACGCGATGTGGCGGTTATATTTATGGCCGGTCATGGGCTACAAAAAGACAATGATTTTTATTTTTTAAACTATGACGTTGATCCGAAGCATATTGGCACCACCGCGGTCAAAATGTTAAAAATCGGCGAGGTGATCAATAATTATAAAGCGGAAATTTTAATGTTGACCGATGCGTGTCACTCGGGTCAAATTGGGAATACCTTTAACAATCGCGAATTAACAAAATCGTGGCAAGAGATCAACGGCCGGGCTCAGGTGATTTTCAGCGCCACCACGGCCGACAATGTCTCTATCGAACATGACGATTGGGGGCATGGGGCCTTTACGCGCGGCATTTTAGATGTGATCGATGAAGAACAAGAGCGCACCATGCTACAGTTTTTCCCAGAGGTCTCTAACCTCGTCCGGGCGATGACCCAGCGGGTGCGGGCCAATCCGCAAAAACCAACGCTAACCGTTTTAGGCGTCATGACCGACTTTCAGCTAAAGCGATTAATATCCTAAAAAACATTTTTAGCAGCACAGCTATCACCAAAAGTAAGTTCATGCGAGCTGAATCGTTACAAGAAAAGGAAGAATAAGGAATGAGTGAATCAAAACTTTCGGGAGACGCAAACGGCCGAATCATGATAATGGGGATCGTCTATTTAATGCTCTATCGACTCTCCATCGTAGCCACAGGGGCTTTAAGTATTTATTTGGGCTACAAGCTGTTTTTGAGCGGATTATTCCCCTATGCCATTGAAGGCAGTGAGTTTAATGCAGAAGTCTTAGGGAATACGTTTACCTTGCGCAATGCGGCACCCGGTATATTTTTCGCCCTATTTGGGGTGATCGTCATCGCCATTATGATCATACGCAGCCCACCTGAAGTAGGCTTTTCAACCAGTGGATCAACCGTGAATCCCGAAACGGGTGAGAAGACCGACTTTAACGCTCGCGGGTTCGTCGAAGCAGCTGAAGTGGTTGACAACGAATTTGAAATCGATTCTGACCCCGATTTATAAACTCATGTTACGCACTCTAAACAAGAAAGCGCGTAACACCAGTTATAAACCCAATTAGAATTCAACAGATGAATGCTTCTACAGAACCCGCCATTTAAAGATGACAGGTTGGCGTCATTCAGATAATCTTCAGGCTTGATAGTACTTAGGTCCACTATTTTCCTACAACAAACCCTTAAATAGCAGGCCCACCGAAAAGCTATGTTGAACCGAACCGCACAATCTATAGAGCCGATAACGCCCATACCAGGGCACAGCAAGCAGTTTTTCACTGTTGATCACTCTATCAACGATCTGGACCTAATTTCGATTAATTCTGATATGTTTGTAGAAGCTTTTCGGCTGGAAAACAGCCTTCTCAATTGGGGGTTAAAGCGCATTTTACGCGGCCGTGCAAAACATGCGGCCGACCTTGGTAGCCGATACGAATCGCTAATTGTCGAACATCAGAGTGTCAAAGAAGCCTCGGTTTGGCTGGCAAACACATTAGCACACAGTTGGCAGGCCAGCGGAGCAGAGGCGATCCCAGAAAATGGCCCCCTTTTACTTGTTGCCAACCACCCAGGCATGGGAGACGCCGTTTCGGTTTATGCGACCAACCCCCGTCGTGATATTCATACCTTTGTCAAAGTTCGGGCGATGTTAAGCGCCTTGCCGAACTTTGTAAAAACTTGCGTTGTATTAGATGAAGAGCGGCCGATGGGGGCTATGCGACAAACGCTCAAACTACTTAAACAACAAAAAACCATATTGCTTTTCCCTCGTGGAGAGATGGAGCCAGACCCGGCGATCTACCCAAATGAAGCGATCGCCAGTTTAAACGACTGGTCGAGCAGTTTAGAAACGCTGATTAAGCGGGTACCGAACGCGACCCTATTGCCGGTGGCGATCAGCGGCGTTGTTTCTCAAAAATCGATGCGCCACCCCCTAACCCGGCTGTACCGTAACCCAGCGTACAGAGACTACATGGCGGCGACGCTGCAACTCATTGCGCCCCAACGGTTTGACATCGATGTTCAGGTTCGCTATGGCACACCTTTACGCGGTAACCGTGCGACCTTAGAAAGTGTACAAAACCAAATGCGTCAATTGTTACAGGAGCCCTATGCAACAGGTTAGCCCCAGCGTTTCTACCAGCCATCAGCTGTTAAACCGGTCTGAAATCAACGATTGGTTTACACGCACCGGCCGACCGTATGTCACGCTCTCTTGGGCCCAAAGTCTAGACGGCTCGCTAACTTTAAAACAAGGGCAATCACTACCCATTAGCTGTGACGAATCGATGCGAATGACCCACCAGCTGCGCAGCGATCATGATGCGATTTTGGTTGGGATCGGAACTGCACTAGCCGACGACCCACGTTTAACCGCTCGCATCTTTGATGACGGTCCCCGTAACCAGCCCCCCTCCCAGCCTCGCCCGATCGTCTTAGACAGTCAGCTACGCATCCCCACAGATCTACGGCTGTTTACCCATCCTAAACGGCCGATTATCGCGACAACTCAGCCTGACAAAAACAAGCACCTCGCCGATGTCAATGCAGAGGTTATCCAACTGCCACCCACAACCAATGGCCAAGTGCCATTGGCCCCATTGCTAACCCGATTGGGACAGATGGGAATTCAAAGTGTGATGGTAGAAGGGGGCGGGCAAGTATTAACCAGTTTTTTAAATTCAAATGATGCCAATCGGGCTATTATTACGATTGCGCCGCTTTTTGTGGGGGGATACGATGCAATTCAGCCACTTTCGCTTAACTATGAATCACAGCTCCCCCGTTTGCACAATATGCAAACAACACGATGTGGCTCTGATATTATCGTTGCAGGTGATTTATTCTAAGGGGATAGCCGTTTTTCAGTCTACTTGGTCAGCATAACCC
>JAHDEB010000156.1 GCA_020629055.1 Chloroflexota bacterium | reverse complement strand
CCCTGTGGGGGAGAAGGGTAGATCGTGCATGGAGACCTTGCTCCCCTCTACCAAGTTTGGGAGAGGGGTTGGGGGTGAGGGTTGGCATTTGTTTACCGGTTAACGCCCCAGCCCCAATGAAACCAACCACGGTGTAATTGCAATACTGATGCCAAAGATCACAGCGATAATCGCCATGTAAATGGCATACTGGCGCATTGACCGGCCGAAGTTTGCGCTGGGCAAAATGTTGCCAAACGCAATCTGGCTCAGAGAGGTGATCGCCATCAAAATCAGCCCCGCTTTGTACAACGGTAGCCAAGAACTTTGGCTGAGCATCACGATGCTGGCGAACATTAAGATGACCAGCACAAACTGCACGCGAGACGCAAAAGGTGTTTTGGTATTCATCATGATCTTTTAGACCTCCCCTCGCACGGTGCCAAACGTCATCCCGACCAACAGATATTTTTGAAAGGCGAAGATCATGGCAACGGGCAAAATCAGATACAGGGTTGAGAGGGAGGCGACAAAGCCCCAATCGACGTTTCCACCCGCATCAACCAATCCCACCGCTAGCGTAAATGGAATCATTTGGGTGGTTGGGCCTCCAAGAATGAAGTTGAACAAAAACTCGTTCCAAACAAAGATTAGGTTGAAAATAAATGCGGCGATCAGGCCGGGAACCACCTGTGGCAAAACGACCCGGAAAATTACATGGATGCGGGAAGCACCGTTGACCAAACCGGTCTCATCAAAGCGTTCAGACACCCCATCGATAAACCCTTTGAGAATCCAAATGGAAAAGGGGATGCTGAACGAGGCATACAGGGCAAAGACCCCAAAGACGTTGCGCAAGCTAAAGGCGTTGAACATTTGAAAGATTGGGATTACTCCGGCCGCGGCCGGAACCATGCGGGTTGAAAGCAACAAAAACATCAAAAAATTGGTCGCTTTAAACTTGTAGCGTGAGAAGCCATAGGCGGCTAAAAACGAAACGATGGTCGCCACAAACACTGACCCGATTGACAAAAACAAACTGTTGCCAAAATAAGGAAGGGTGTTTGGCTTGGCGATAGTTCGCGCGATGTTTTCAAACGTTGGGGTAAATAGAAATTTAGGCGGCGTGGCCAAAATATCGTTATTGGTCTTGAGGGCTGCCATCATGATCCACACAATCGGTAGAAAAAAAATGATGGCGATTGCCCATAACAGGCTGTAATAGAGAATGGTTTTTAACCGTTCAGGTTTAAGCATTTTGATCCCCTTGGCTCAGGTTTAAGATGTACAGATAGATTGAGGTAAAAGCGATGGCGATCAACAAAAGAACCAGGGCCAGTGCGGAAGAAAATCCTAAATCTAAGCTGTTAAACGCAAAGCGATAAAGCGATAGGCCAATGAGTTCGGTGACAGTGCCAGGACCGCCGGTGGTCATCAAAAACACCAAGTCGGTCGTTTTGAACGCATCAATAGTACGGAGCAAAATACCCAGCATCAGAATGAACTTGCCGTGTGGGAAAATCACTCGGGTGAGGCGGGTCCACATCGATAAGCGGTCGATCTCGGCCGCCTCTAGCTCTGCTTTGGGGACTGAACCCAAAGCCGCCAGTGTGATCAGGATCATGAACGGGGTCCACATCCAGATATCGACAAACAGTACGGCCGGAAAAGCCCAATCCACGTTGGTTAAAAAGTCGATCTTAGCCCCACCAAATAGCTCGACAAAATAGTTGATTACCCCAAAGGTTGGCTCGTAAATCAGCTTCCAGAACAAGCCGGAAGCGACCGGTGTGAGCACCATGGGCGTAAATAGTAACGTTAAGGCAGAGCGTCGGCCGGGCATTTGGGTGCTACCCCAAAACAAAAAGCCAAGCGACACCCCCAACGCGGTTTCGATACTTACAGCGATTAGCACAAACAAAAAGGTGCGGCTAAACGAGTTCCAAATTTCAACGTTGTTGTAAATGGCCGTGAAGTTTTTTAAGCCGACAAAAACCGGATCTCCAGGTGACATCAGCGAATATTCGAAGAAGCCTAAACCAATCATCCACAAAGTTGGAATCACATTGAGTACCACAAAAAACAGCAGTACCGGCACCAACAGGCTGATCGGAAAGAATCTTGATGATTCGAAGCGTGAAAGCCACGATTTGCTACGTTTTGGCTTTGCCATAGCTAGCTCTTGTTCTTGCGTAAAATTGAGTGACTTTTCCATAGCAGATTAAAAATAGATATAGCGGGCGCAGGGCCGTCCAAAACTCTGCACCCGCCTGAAGGAGATAGAAAAAGCTGTACCTCCAAGCAATTCCGGTGGCTTTACCGAAATCGCTTGGATTCAATGGTCAACCTTTATCCTTGCAAAGTAATCCCGACCAAATCATCTGGTACAGGGGTTGCGGTCCGTCCTTTTTCAAACAGGACTTCCTGCTGACGGCCGGCGATGTAGTTCAACACGTGCATCGGATCAGTTACCTGACCGGCCGCATAAGCGTTGTACGCCTCTTGTTGAATCGAGAGCAAGCGGGCATATTCAGGTAAATGCCATGCATCATTTGATTTGCCTTCACCCAACATTTCTTTAAACGCTCGTGCATAAGGAGAGCTGTCTTCAAAGCCAGGTGCGTTCACACCCGCTTCGCTCCAAGGCAATCCACCATTGGCGATAAATTCAGATTGGGTTTCTTCGGTGTACCACCATTTCAAAAAGTCGATGCACACACGCATGTGATCTTCATCGTTGAAGTTGTTGATCACCCAAGGTTGTCCACCCATCGCACCCACAACTTTTTTGCCGTCAGGGGTGTTGAATTTAGGATGCGGCACTGCAAGCACTTTGTCTTTTAGTTCATCAGGAATCATGAACAAACCTACGGCTAACCATTGGAAAGCGGAGAAGACTTTTTGTTGGGTAAACAGGTCGATCATCGTCCCGATACCAAACTCAGAAGCACCAGGAGGCTGGTATTTCATGAGCGACACAAAGTACTCAAGTGATTTTGCGTTGGCTTCTGTGTTCAGGATGCCTGCGACATCACCTGTTTCTGGGTTCCAAATGTCACCACCGGCCGAATAAATGTGTGGGTGATAAGCCATTGAGAATGAGTCATACTCTTTACCGTACATCATGGCGGTGCCGTAGAACTCGTCATCCGGCCGGGTAAAGAAGGCAAAGACATCTTCGTAGTCTTCAATTGTCATGTCCGCATATTCTTCATATGTGGTAGGCAGGTCGTACCCAAACTGTTCTTTGAACGCCGCTTGTTCTGCTGGGTCATCCAACATGTCTTTGCGCAAGAACACACCTTGGGTGTCTGGCATCTGTGGGAATCCCCAGCGTTGACCAGAGCCGTCCGGGTAAACTTGGTAGGTGTTGGTCACCAAAGAGCTGTATGGCTTAATGTCCAAATCTGGGTTTAGCTCATACACATCCTCAGCTCGCACAATCCAACGGGGCTCTGCTAAGGCGCCCAGCCATTGGCTGTCTGAAATAATCAAGTTGAACTCTTGAGAACCGGCCGCCAGTGTTGGGGCTACTTTTTGGAATAAAGAAGAAAACGGAGCTTCCGTTTTTGTAACCGACACATCATAGCCAAAGTTTTCTTTGGCATAGGCCGCGAACTTAGGGAACAGCTCAATCGGCAATTGGCTAGGTGGCCATCCGGCCAAAACGGCCAAGCTCAACGTTAAAGTCTTACCCTGCATATTGCTCGCGTCGCTACCTAAAAGTGGATTAGCAACTTCTGGTTTAGCAGAGGCTTCACCATCGGTACTTTCAACAGCTGGTGCTACTGGTACTTGCGTTTGGCAAGCAGCCAAGAATGTTGCGGCGCCTGCACCGGCCAACCCTTTTAGCATCGTCCGTCGTGACAGTAGAAACTCTTCTTTTTTCTTATTGTCTTCTGACATAAAAATTCTCTCCTTTTACAAGTTTTTCAAATGACACAAACTGCTTTCACACGACTTCCCGTTTTTATCGTTTGGGCAATCTCAGCAAACAATTCGTTTTTTCTTTGTAGATTGTGACTAACATAAAGGCTCTTTTCGCAGGCTCAAATCGTTTGCTCAAAAGTGTTTCACTTCAAAACGACAAAAAACCGAAAGTGTTTCAAAATGAAACACTTTCGGTTTTTGCTTTTGCTCCAATCGGCTCAAATTGGTTGATTTTTACAAAATTAGTTAGATGCTTTGGGCAGTTCTTCTATGCTTTTCCGGTTTATAAACAAAGTTAGGCCGTTTATTTAAACTGCTCCGGGTTGATGTTTAGCTCTCTCATTTTGCGCCACAGGGTGGTTCGGCCGATGTCTAATTCTTCCGCCATCTTGCTCACAACCCCTTTACAGGCGACTCCGGCCCGCACAATCGCCTCACGTTCGGCCGCTTTCATGGTACGCACAGGCTTTGGATCAGGCCCATCGGCCGTCATGATCCGGCCAAACCGAATCGACTCCGGCAAATCAGACATCACGATTAACCCTGTTTCAGAATGGGACAGTGCCCGCTCCAAGACAGTCTCCAGTTCTCGGATATTTCCAGGCCATGGATACCGTTGAAGCACCTCTACAGCCAGTGGATCGATCTGAATCGTCGTCTTTAACTTGTCCCCGCGCACCTGCAAATAGCGATGAATAATCTGCGGAATGTCTTCGGCCCGGTCATTCAGGGCCGGAACCACAATGCGAAACGTGTTGAGTCGGTAGTACAGCTGATCTGAAAAGCTTTTCTCTTTGACCCGCTGGCTCAGATCGGCCGTTGTCGTGCAGATCACCCGCACATTCACCGGAATCATCCTTGAGCCACCAAAGCGGCTAATGTGCCGGATATCAAACAGATTGAGCAATACTTCTTGAAGCTCAAGCGGCATATCCTCTATCGCTTCAATCACCAGCGTCCCTCCATCCGCCAGCTCAAACTTACTGGGGCGTGCATCAGGCGTCTGCTCACTTTCAGTTCCCAACATCTCGCTTAGCATGAGCTCGCTGGGGATTGCTCGGCAGTTGATGATCACAAAGGGCTTTTTTGAACGTGCACTTAAGTTATGAATCGCTTGGGCCAGCCGCTTTTTGCCCGAGCCACCTGCCCCCTGCAAAATAATCGGCGCGTTCCCTTTGGCCGCACTTTGGGCTTGCTGAATCGTTTTACGCATTCTGGCCGAATGGGCCACAAAGTCATCCATATTAAAAAAGGCGTTGGCCCCATACTGTTGCTGAACCAACTTCCGCACTTGGGTGATCGGTTGCAGAATCAGCATCCAATCGTTTGAAACGTTTTGCCCAGCGCTCAGTGGTGACAGGGTTATTAAGCAGGGAATGCGTCGATTCTTAACCTGCACAATTGTTTCAACTTGGCTCAGCCGTTCTTTTTGCTCGATTGCCAGTCGAATTTGCGGCTGAAAATCAACCACTTGCTCAATAAATTTTCCAGATAGATGGTTTGACGACACGCCAAACATTTTGGCGACCTGTGAATTGCAGTGCTGAATGCGCCCCAAAGCGTCCCACATCAACACCCCTTCGGAGATTGTTTCTAGTATCGCGTTGACTTGGGTCAGATGTAGGTTTGAATCTTCAAAATATTGGTTGGTTTGCAGCAGGTGGCTGATAGCGTTGGCCGTGGAGGTAACAAAAGCGAGATCTCGCGAATCTGCCCGGCCGACCGGCCCGATCATGCCCACTTGCCCAATCAAGCGCCCTTCCTGATTATGAATGGGGGCGGCCGTGGTCACCAAATCATGCAGTGATTCAAAAAAGTGCTCTGCCCCGACGACTTGAGTCGGCATGGCTGTAATCATCGCCAACCCCAATGCGTTGGTCCCCATTTGTGGCTCGAGCCAATAGGTTCCAGCCCCTAGCGCCGGAGCGTGCTCAAGCTCGCTCAATCCATAAAGTTCCTGCTGAACTGACAAAATACAGCCGGAGCGATCTGTCAGCACCAGCACCTGTTCTGAGCCTGCCATTTGATCTTTTAAATCTTCGATGTACGGGGTCGCCACGACGAGCCAGTCGTTTTGCGCACTTAGGTTGGCCCTAAAATGGCTGTCTTTGGCCGTTGTTATTTGCGGTCCTGAAGCTGGATTTTGGCGCAACAAACAGCGTTGCCACGATTCAAGAATAATCGGATCACAGGCGTCAAAGCTGATTTCTTCTTGGCGCATATAGGCGGCCCAATAGGTTTTTAGCTGGTCTGAATCGATTGGATAATCTTGTGGTCGCATAAAAATCGGTCTTTTCGATTTTCTATTCTAAACTGAAAGCTAAGGACTGAAAAGAAAATAATTGTCCCATTTATAAGTTTGCTTTTTGTGATTTTCTCTTCAGTTGGGCAGGAGCACGCAACGACTTGTAATTGTTATTGAGTCCACGCTCCTAAAAATTATGCCAGTGACTATTGCATTGGCTTCAGAAGTGTTTGAATAGATGCAGAGTTACAGCCAGTCTAACATGTGTTGTGCCAAACCGTCCGGGTCTTCTAACGGCAGCATATGCCCCAATCCATCCATTTCTATAAATGTTGCTTGTGGTTGTTTGCGCTGCCAACGTTGCCAATGGCGGGGTGAAAGCACGTTGCTTTTTGATCCCCAAATCCCCAATGTAGGGTGGGTAATCTTGCGGATATGGGGCCAGACGGTGGGTGGGTAGCTGAAGATGGCGGATTCCCAGCTTTTTGGAAAGGTTAGCTGTACAGAACCGTCGGGCTGATCGGTAAGACCGTGGTTAACATAGTCCCATAAAATATCGTCAGAGTAGCGTTTAAAGGCCCGTTTGGTGCGCCAGCTGTCAAACGCGGCCTGGCGGGATTCAAACTTGTCCCGACGTCGTTTGGCACCACCGGCCGGTGAGCGTTTTTCCATGATAGACTTGGGGACAATCTTGCTGCCCAAAACGATGCGCCAAGACAAAAACACCGGTTCGATGAGGATGAGTTTGCTAAACAGGTCGGGCCGCTTAATGGCGGCCAACATCGTTGTGACACCCCCAAGAGATATGCCGGCCCCAATGACCCCTTTGGCTCCCTGCTCGTCTAAAAAGTGGATTAAATCGTCTGCAAATACGTCCCAGCTGGTTAACTCGGCCGGGTCAGAGCCAGGCCACATCGGCCGGGCGTTCATCCCGATCACCCGGTATTGATCGGTCAGCTGAGTGGCAAAGGTGTGAAAGGTTTCGGTTGGAAAGCTGTTGGGGTGGGCAAAGTGTAGCAGCGGGCCAGAGCCACCGAAGTCGTGGAAAGGGATATCATGCATTTTGTGATTTTCTGATGAATATTAGGCTTGGGCAATGAAGGCTAACGTGATTTCAATGTGTGCCAGCTTTGGTTTACAATGTCGGCATGCTAGAAACCGTCCAAAATTATCTCTTCCACAATCCGGTTATAAGTACCCGTATCTTTATGACACTGGGCTTT
This sequence comes from Chloroflexota bacterium, assembly GCA_020629055.1. GTDB lineage: Bacteria > Chloroflexota > Anaerolineae > Promineifilales > Promineifilaceae > WTJY01. The sequence goes on along the minus strand of JAHDEB010000156.1, from coordinate 7,436 downwards.
ATTTTGCTGCTGTTTTTAATCCGCCGGGGGTTTCTTCGGCTGGTTCACCGACGCGTAGATGATCAAGATCAGATTTACGCTTATCGAAAAGGGTCCGAATATCTGTTTTTGATTCTGGCCTTGATGGTCATCATTAGTATTTGGATCGATGGCTTTAGCAACATGGGGACATATTTGGGGCTGCTGTCGGCCGGTATCGCCATCGCTCTACAGGATCCACTCAGTAATTTTGTTGGCTGGATTTTTATTTTGATGCGACGGCCGTTTGAAGTTGGGCATCGCATTGAAATCGGGGATGTGGCTGGGGATGTAATCGATCTACAGCTGTTTAAATTTTCGTTGATCGAGATAGGCAACTGGGTTGATGCGGATCAATCTACCGGCCGAGTGGTACATGTGCCCAATCGAATGGTTTTTAGCCATCCGGTTGCAAACTATTCAAGTGGGGTTTCGCAGATTTGGAACGAGATACCGATTACGTTGACGTTTGAAAGTGACTGGCAGTTGGCGAAGAATATGTTGAAGGAGATTACGGCGCGTCATTCGTTACAGCCAACCCCGGAAGAAGAAGTCGTGATTCGCAGAGCGGCCAAACGGAACAACGTTCGTTATCCGAATTTATCACCGGTCGTTTATACCAAAGTGAGTGAGTCTGGAGTGGTGTTGACGTTGCGCTATTTGTGCCGACCGCGTCAGCGACGCAATAGTGAGGAGTCGATTTGGGAAGATGTATTGCTGCTGTTTGCTGAGCAAAAAGAGATCGACTTTGCATACCCCACCCAGCGAGTGTTTTATCATCCGGTTGAAGGGAAAACGCTGCTCACCGACCATTCAGAGGTGGCTGAGCCGCGTAACCATTTAGTGAGTGATATAAAATAACTCGCTTAGAATAAGCCACTTTGTCCAATTCCATCAAAAATAAACTGAACAGAAAGCGCAGCCAATAAGATCCCAAAAATACGAGAGACAACCTGCAAGCCGGTTAAACCTAGCACCCGATCCACTCGGGTGGCGATTAAGAGGAGCAGCCACGTGAGCAACATAATCCCTAACAGGGCGCCGATAATCAGACCGATTTCTGTTGGATCTCCAGCCGTGTCTGCCATTAGTAAGATGACTGCACCGATAGCCCCTGGCCCAGCGATGAGTGGGGTTGACAGAGGGAAAACCGAGATGTCGTCGCTCTCTTGAGCCTCTTGCTCTTCTTCATCGGTCGTTGACGTGCTGCCGGATGAGCGGGCAAACACCATATCGATGGCAACCAGCAGAAGCAAAATACCACCGGCCGTGCGTAACGCGGCCAGTGAGATGCCCATGTATTGCAACAGCGGATTGCCGCCAAAAGCGAACAGCAGCAACACGGCGGTGCCAATTAAGACACCGCGTGTTGCGATATTTCTTCTTTCTTTCTGTGTGTTCTGGGTTGTGAGTGTGGCGAATACCACAGCCACGTCGATGGGCCCGATAACGGCAAAAAACGTGGTCAAAGCTACGATAACGGTTTCAGACATTAACGGGTTAGCTTGCGATAGGTGATGCGTTTCGGCCGATCAGCCTCTGCGCCCAAGCGTTCGCGACGATCTTCTTCATATTCGCTGTAGGTGCCGTGGAAGAAGTAGGTTTCGCTATCCCCTTCAAACGCCAAAATGTGAGTACAGACACGGTCTAAAAACCAGCGGTCATGGGAAATGATAATGGCTGATCCGGCAAAATTTTCGATCCCTTCTTCAAGCGCTCGAAGCGTGGCAACGTCTAGGTCATTTGTCGGTTCGTCCAATAGCAACAGATTGGCGCCGCTTTTGAGCATTTTTGCCAAATGGACCCGGTTGCGTTCACCGCCGGAAATGTCTTTGATCAGTTTTTGCTGGTCGCCGCCGCCAAAGTTAAAGCGAGAGACATAGGCGCGTGAATTAACCTTCCGGCCGCCCATGTTTAGATCATCTTGCCCACCTGAAATCTCTTGATAAACGGTGTTTTCAGGGTCCAACACGCCACGGCTTTGGTCCGCATACCCCACGACGACCGTTTTACCCACGGTCAACGTGCCTTCATCCGGTTTTTCTTCGCCAACGATTTGACGGAAAAGGGTGGTTTTACCGGCACCGTTGGGGCCTACAACGCCTAAGATCATGCCGGGGAGCACTTCGAAATTTAAATCGCTTACCAGCAATTTGTCTCCCATGCTCTTTTTAATATTTTCCCCTTTCACGACGACGTCACCCAAACGAGGGCCGGCCGGGATGAAGATCTCCAGTTTTTTCATTCGTTCATCAGTATCGGCGTTGAGCAGATTGTTGTATGCGTTGATGCGTGCCTTGCTCTTTGTTTGGCGCGCTTTGGGGGCCATGCGAATCCAGTCGAGCTCTTGTTGCAGCGTTTTTTGGCGGACAGATTCCTGTTTCTCTTCTTTGGCCAACTGTTGTTGTTTTTGTTCTAGCCAAGACGAGTAGTTCCCTTTCCATGGGATACCACGGCCGCGGTCGAGCTCTAAAATCCAACCGGCTACATTGTCTAAAAAGTAGCGGTCATGGGTAATCGCAATTACTGTGCCTGGGTAATCTTGCAAATGTTTTTCTAGCCACGCGACCGATTCAGCATCTAAATGGTTTGTCGGTTCGTCTAGCAGCAGGATGTCCGGTTTGCGCAGCAGCAGGCGAACCAGCGCCACACGACGGCGTTCACCACCCGAAATAACGCTAATCGGCGTATCGCCCGGCGGTGTACGTAGGGCATCCATGGCCAATTCTAAACGTGAATCTAGGTCCCACGCATCAACACGGTCAAGTTCGTCTTGAACTTTTCCTTGGCGTTCGATGGTCGCCATCATTTCATCGTCGTCCATCGGTTCAGCAAATTTCGCATTAATTTCTTCGTACTCGGCCAGAAGATCGACAATTTCTTGCACCCCCTCTTTAACGACGTCTAAGACGGTCCGGGTTTCATCGATCAACGGTTCCTGTGGCAAATAGCCGATGGTGTAGCCGGGGGAAATCGCAATTTCGCCGATGTAGTCAGGGTCTAATCCTGCCATAATTTTTAGCAGGGTACTTTTACCACTACCGTTGGTACCGATTACACCGATTTTGGCTCCATAAAAGTAGGAGATGTAGATGTCTTTTAAAACGGTTTTATTGGGTGGGTGAATTCGGCCGACACCCGACATGGAGTAAATTACTTTTTTATCGTCGCTCATAGTTTTTAAGGTCGAAAATCAGCAAAAAAGAGATTTTCGGCCGGTTGTGATTTCTGTTTTAGGACTTTCGCTCAACCCCCTCCCAGCCTCCCCCCAGAGGGAGGAGCAAAATTCCCCTCCCTCTGGGAGGGGCTAGGGGAGGGTTTGAGATGCAACCAAGCGAAAGGCCTATGTTTATTTAATGGAAAATAGCTTTTCGTTAGGAAAGAACGGGGGCGATTCTACATGAATAAGAGGATCATGTCTAAGGTCATCTTGAAAAAATAATTATCGGTCGAATGTGATTTTGAAAGATGGGAGTGTCAATAAAATTGACGCTGTGACGTGACCCGAAGCTTTATAGCATCGATTATTTTTCTAGATTATCCAAATAGGCAAATGGGCAAAAAAAAACCACGCGGCCTGGCGGCCAACGTGGTTTCAAGAAAAAGGAAAAAGAAAAATAATAATTAAGATAGTTGATTGGTTAGCGCATAAACTGCCATTCCCGAGGGAAGTAGTTCGTTGGTCTGTGGTGTTTAACCAAACTTGTTAATAGAATACGGGCATCAAATTACAAAACAGATTACGCAAGGAACAACAAAAAGTGAATGTTGCTTTTATCTGTTTTTGAATACGACGAAAGGAAAATAGGATGACGTATCTGCAATTAAAATCACCTACGATATTTACCCGAAGGGCAACGCTAAAAGATTGGGGGATCTTCGTTTTGTTTGTGGTTGCAGGCATCGGGTTGTATGCGGCTGTTTCGGCCTTTATCGGGTTGTATGCATTTGGGGAAGATGGGGAAATTGCGACCTGGGCGGTGCCTGCGATTGGTGCTGCGAACTTTTTGTGTTTGGCGGGGGTTTTTCTGGTTTTAGGCATCATGTGGGGGCAAATTACATGGGCCGAAGTGGGGCTGCGGCCGCTGCGTTGGCAATGGCCTTGGTTATTTATAGGGGCTTCAGTTGCGGTGCTTATTATTCCGCTGCGGGGTGCTTTGGCGATGGCGGCTCAAATCCTAATTGAAGGCAACTTAGATAGTGTTGTTGCTCGGGGAGATTTGTTTACAAGTGGTGGCTTTTCTTCGCAGGCGTTTTTGCTGTCACTGCTTTTTCTAGGGGTATTGGCTCCGATCTCTGAAGAGCTGTTTTTTAGAGGATTGCTGCACACGTGGGGGATGAAATATCTGCAGAAGTTTTGGGTGCGCGCATTAATCTCATCGACGCTATTTGGTTTGGCTCATTTGGATAGCGCTGGGGTTACCCTATCCGCTTTTATTATGGGATGGGTCATCGCATGGATGTACGAACGGACCCAATCGATATTGATGCCGATTGTGGTTCATATCGCCACCAATTCAACCGCTGTTACCTTTCTCTATTTTTCGCTTTGGGCCATTGATGCAGGTCTTATTCCAGAGGGTTAGTCGTTTCTGTTTTAGCAAGGACGGCCATTTTAGGCAGCTGTCTTTTTGCCTTCAACTTCCTCTTCGTCCCCATCCCCTTCTTCCTCTTCGTCTTCATCATCATCGCTGCTATCGAGCCGGAGTAACCCGTCATAAACGAGTGCGTGAAGCGAGCCATCTGGAAAAACGCCTTCATCATCGGCCGGTAAAATTTTGACATTTGTCATGATTTCAAGCGCATCAAAAATCGTTTCAACTGTCCAGATATGGAATTGGCCTGCGGCAACCGCGTCGATTAGCTTTTGATCGAGTACAAGTTCTAAGCGGTTGGCTTCAGGGATTATCACCCCTTGATCGCCGGTTAGCCCACGTGCGTGACAAACATTGAAAAAGCCCATCACCTTTTCGTTTGCACCCCCAATCGGCTGTATTTCCCCTTTTTGGTTGAGTGACCCTGTGATGGCGATGTTTTGTTTGATGGGGAATTGACCCAAGCTAGAGAGTAGGGCGATAAGCTCGGCCGCGGTTGCGCTATCCCCGTCGGTGCCATTGTATGATTGTTCGAAGGTGAGGCTGGCGGAAAAGTTTAGCCGTTGATCTTGCGCATATTGGCCACCTAAAAAGCCGGTCAGGGTCAATAGCCCTTTATTGTGGCTGGGGCCAGCCATCTCAGTTTCACGCTCGATATGGATGATGGCAGACTCACCTTGCCAAGTGCGTGCAGTGACCCGATTGGGGAACCCATACGGATAATCGGTCCAAGGTAAAACGGCCAGCGCATTGATCTGCCCAATGACACAGCCGGATGTGTCGATTAAACGCTGTTTGTCGACGATTTGGGCGATATCGAGCTCTTCGCTTAAGTTAGCTAAATAAATTCGCTGTTCAATGGCAGTCTTGACATCGGTCGAGGTAACAATGTCTCGATTGGCGTTGCCGGCCCAAAAGCATGACTCTCGAATGACATCACTAAGCACATTAAAGTCGGTTGATAGTCGATTTTGATGTTCTTCTTGCCACGAGCCATATTCAACAATTGCGGCAACGGCCGATTTGTCGAACGCTCTTAGGTTTTCTTCTTCACAGCGGATCGCGATAAATTGAGCATATTCCATTTCATTTTCGGCCGTGCGTTCCATAAAATGGGCAAACTCAGCTTTGACTTTAAACATCTGCCGAAAATCGTCATCCCGATTATACAGACGGTACCAACTATCATGGTCGCCAATCAAAATGACCTTGAGATCGAGAGCGATCGGGGCTGGATCTAACGATTTTGTTAGCACTTGGTTTCCTTCAGCCCGGTCTGTTGGTTGCAGCAATATTTCGCGCATCGTTAGGGCCCGAATTAACGAATCCCACCCATTGCGCGATGCCAGAAGCTTTTTAATATTTAGGATTAGGTAGCCACCATTGGCTTTGTGCAGCGCTCCTGGGCGGATGTTGCAGAAATGGGTGGTGTGCTGTGACTCGTATTCGATACGCCCCATGAGCGTATGGTAGCGTGGATTTAACTCGGAAATGACCGGTGCACCCACAGTATCCGAATGGTCAACGAGTAAATTAACATTGTAGCGGCGCAGATCGATGGAACTGTCGTCTCCTTCCCCTGGGAAAAAGTCTGACAAGTTGTCCAAAACATTGTTGAGAGAATCATTGAGGTAGTCCACAACCGGTTCGAACGCTTGATATGTTTCCTTTAGGGCATCGTACCGATGGCTAATCGCTTTATTGACAATTTCCCGTTCGAGTTCATTGACTTGCTCTGATGTGGCCGTATCAAGATCACGGATTTTCCGCATGATATCGTCTAGCTCTTCATCCCACTGTTGCCGCTTCTTTTGCCAATCGCTTTGTTCATCAACGGGCAGTTGGTCCATCTCATCGGCCGTCATCGCCCGCCCTTCGATTAGTGGCATGATCGTTAGCCCTGACGAATTGCGTACAACGGTTAAACCATCTACGCCGACAGTCTCTCGCAAGCTTTCGACAAGGCCATCTCGATTGTTTTGATATGCTTGCCGAATTTTTTCCGAGGCTTCGCGATAGTCGTCTTTTTCAAATGCATCGGGTAAATCTTTCTTTAGGCTGCTGACCAAATCTTCGATTTCTTTGGCAAATGTAGCCCCTTGCCCGGCCGGAAGTCGGATCGATTTTGGTGCATGCTTCGCATCGAAATTATGCACATAAAGCCAGTCATCTGGTACCGGCTGTTGTGCTGCATGGGTTTTGATGAATTTTTCAACGATGTCTCGATGACCCATCGAAGAGCCGCCTAGTGCAAAGATGTTATAGCCAGGGCTGGGGATGCCCAATCCAAAATGGAGCGCTTTTGTGGCACGGGGTTGACCAATCAGCCCAGATGAAGTGGAGGCAAGGTCGGCCGTGGTCTTAAAATTAAACTGAGAGGGGTCGCAGACACGCTTTAGATGCGTTGGGTTGAGCTGACGAATTGTCATTCATTCTCCAAATTATGAATTAGCACGAGAAATCATACCAGTCTGTTGAGGATGGGCAAGTTAAGAAACATCGAGAGATAATTTACTTAAACCGGCGCATGCGTTGATTAAATGTTACAGGTATTTTGAGATACTGGAAAAAGCCTGTCGGGTCACATTTTTAGGTTTTATTGTGTGTGAAAGTGTGAGTAGTGGGCTCCGGCACTGTCGGTTGGTTGCAAAGGTTAAATTTTAAAATTCTTGTACATTCTGGCAAGAAAAAACCCCGCCAAAAGGAGGTGGGGTTTTTTGGTTTGGCCGTAGCACGTTATCCAATCTGTGGAGGAAGTGCTACGGCCGGAATACTACTGTGATCCATTGTTGCACCACCTCCTTTGTTGTTAGATTGCGGAGG
>JAHDEB010000155.1:4396-14907 GCA_020629055.1 Chloroflexota bacterium | reverse complement strand
CAATAAGCCGGCACCAAACAATGGGGCCGACATAAATTCCCAATAAGAACAAGTCCTTTTCCAACAACGCAACCCCTCAAAAGCCCAGCGCCATGCGCCCCAAATATGGACCGGCACAAACGGGAGAATCGCGACCTTAACCCACACCTTCTGCCTTGGGAAAGCTTGGTTTGGCTCGAGCAACCATATACTGGGGGAGTAATCCTCTCGATATTCAGAGTGAGGTAGATTCATTAGAAGGATCGCTCTGCTGTGCGTAGGTCTTCGGTCCGCTGGGGTCTGCCTCCGGACATTAGGGTTTGTCGGTTGTTTCTTACTTATTTTTATATCGAAATAGGCAGCATAACCTCAAATATGGACCCACGGCCGACCTCACTCTCAACCTTGATGTGTCCACCAAGCATCTCTATCAACCTTTTTGTGATTTTCAAACCCAACCCTGTACCTGCGGTTTCTCGCGACAATGAGTTATCAACTTGGCTAAATGACTCAAATATAAACGAAAGTTTGTCGGCCGGGATTCCAACCCCTGAATCTTTCACCGTGATGATTATCGTTCCATGCGCAGCCTCGGTCACAAAAATCTCGATTTCTCCTCTATGGGTAAATTTTGCACCATTACTGATTAAGTTCAGAAGGATCTGCATAATTTTTTGCTTGTCTGAAGTCAATTCGAGAGTATCTGGGCAAGTTCTTAAATATATTTTGTTGCTGTTCTTATCAGCCAAGGGTTGGGTCAAACTAATCGCATCGAGAATCAAAAGCTTAAGTTGGAATGATGCAATAAACAGCTCCATTTTTTCAGCCTCAATCTTTGAAAGGTCAAGAATATTATTGATTAGCAATAAAAGGTGCCTGCCTGACCTACGAATTCGCTCGATATCTTCAATCGTTTGATCAGTTGCCCATTCCCCGTGCTCCGCATCTTCGTATTCTTCAATGATTCCTTCACTGTAACCAATGACCGCATTTAAAGGGGTCCGTAGTTCATGGCTCATGTTTGCCAGAAACTCACTCTTTAAGCGGTTGGCGTTTTCCGCATCTTTCCTAGCTAACGCTAACTTTTGATTGAGTAATGTGATCGTTTTCATCACAAACTGAACGATTGAGAGGGTAACCGCAAAAATTACGATAATGATGACACTCTTTGTAACAAGGTCAATCTCATCATATTGAGAGGTATAAAAACCCGTCGACTCAATATAAAGCAGGGCAACAATCCAAACAATGGTAAAAACGCTAAAGAAAGTTAATGTGCGACGCTCGACTAAAAAACCAAAGGCAAACAGGATGGGATAGATGATTTGGATTAAGATGTTTTTCGTACCACCTTGCAAGGTACCGATAACAATCATTGATAGATAGATGCTTATGATAACGGTGAAAATCGCAATCGATAAGTGCACCCGTTTCATCAAGAAGATCCCAATCAATGCAGACAAGCAGACGGTGGAACCAAATGACACAAGAAGCCATGATTGTTGAAAAATATAAATCGGAATGATGAAAAAGTGAGTGATCGCAATGACCCAAAATATTGACCAAGCTACCCTAGCCTTTTGATTTTCAAAGCGATTTTTGTTTGGGTCTGGGGGTAAGGTTCCAATAGATATTAATTTTTCTAGAAAATAGCGGGCAGCGAAAGATCCGCTTCGTTGCGTTTTTTCTTTAACATCCGTTTTGCTTTTTGGCTTGCCCAAGTTTGAAATCTCTCTTTCTCGCTGGCTATTATCTACATCTACCACCTAATAGATTACTTGGGATCATTGGTCTTTTGCTATAGTGATTTTTTCCCCTAATTTAGTAGAATCTCTGCCAACCAAACAAAAACATTGAGATGTTCGCCGATTTATCCTCAAATGCGCCATAAAAAGTCGTCTGCGGTTTCCCATCGGTTCGTTTCTTTAAAATAAGTCCTTCTCAAATTGCCGGCCGGAGAGTTACAATTTTGGGTTTATGAGGCATCCGGCAGATAAATAATGACCAATAGAAAAACAATCAAGATTCGTCGTAAACCTATGTTCAGTGAACAACTTGAAGAGACTCCACGAGTTGCTCGAGTCATGCTGGTTTCTATTTGTTTTTTCATCCTCTTCTATGCGTTAATATTTAACACCGAACTCGCTCTTAACATGCTGAGTCCTTCCCAGCCAGGCGAGTTTTTGGGAATCGGGATTGTTGTTATTCTTTTAGTTGTATGCGGTAGGGGATATCGAAGGTTGACTCGCCCATATGAAATAATCATCAACGCAAATGGGATTGGCTGTCTCGATTGGACCTTTACGTTGCTGCCTTGGGAAAGAATTGACTATATATCTGAGGGGATTTTGGAATATGGGGAAAATGCGATCCCAGTTTTAAAAATTTTTCTCAAAGAACCGTTAGGAAAATCAGTTCTACCATACCACCACTCTTTTCTTGTTAGGTTGTACCATTGGCGCAGACGAGGAAATGGTATGGAGCATCAACCAATAATATTGGATATGCGGGGGTTGGATAAAGATATTTCAGATGTTATCAATTTTTTGGCTGTCCATTATCCAAAAAAGGTGCTAGAAAATCATGAATGACAATTCACATTTACATCGGCCGACGCTCTTGGCCAGCCAATGGATTTCCTCATCGCACTTTATCTCACGTTGCCTTCATTCACCCGGACCGTCACCTGTTTGGGTTCTTATCTAACCCGTCCCCCTATCTTAAAGTTGCAGGCAGATAAATTTTCTGATTTAAATTGGCAAACTGGATCGTTACTGTTGATGATGTCATTTTTCCATCGGGGTTTTCGACATTAAGTGAAAACGTGAGCGTTCCGGTCCAACTATCGTTTGTGGCAAGATACCGGCCGCCATTCACCGTTGCGCCGGCCGTCCCATCAGCCACGTCTGAAATCGAGAGGGTTAGCTCGTCATCGTCGTATCTTGGATCTGAAACAATCGACCACAGATCAAACCCTTGACCGTTATCGGCCGACGTATCAAAGATCGCACTGTCGCGCAAAATGGTTGGAGATGAGTTCCAGCCAAACTCCTGCAAAATTCCGGTTGTTACTGGCCCAATCGTATGGATGGCTTCCCCCATCTCGATCGTGGGTGTCATCAGCCCATCAGGGGTCCCGGCCGGAAAAGCCGTCTCACTCAAAAAGCCGGTTAAATAAATGTTCGATCCGTCCAAACTGGTTGCCGTTTCAGGATCGATAATATCAATAGCTGGAAACGCACCCCCATTTTCGGCTCGGGCTAGTTCTGAGTTTATAAACACCTGACCATCAACCAGTTGATTCCTAAATGTTTTTGAATGGTTTGGGATCGAGTCATTGTTGAGCAAGGGCTGACCGGCCTGATTAATTAAAAAATGGTCATAGATGTAATAGGTAGTAAATTGCGGATTGGCTGCACTCCCCCAACCGGCTGTATCTTCTTGAGCACTAAAAAACACCCTACTGTTAAAGCCGATTCCTAACCCGATTGTGCGAAGGGCATAGGTGACAAAATCATACTGATCACTTGGAGTATTGCCATCTAATCCAAAATACCAATTACGATGGGGGTTAACTTGAATGCTGAAAGCGTCATCAGCATCAGATTCTATATTTTGCAACTCGTTGCTCAATTGTTTGGGATATGAGGCCCCTGCAACTGGTAATAATGGAGTTCCAACATATAAATTGAAACTAACCTCCATAAAATAGCCAAAGGATCCTGGTGTTCCGGGGAAAGGTGAAGAGGACCATATTGCCCTGATGTAAAGGGGGGATTGTGGTTGCAAGGCTTGGGCCCAAATATCGGCCGCGGCCTGAAACGCCACTTGGGCATCTGCTGGCCAGTCACCAACAAACTCTACGGAGGCTTGTGCTTTGACTTCCGCTGTTGTGTTCTGGGCAACCGATTGATTCGGGAATCCTAAACTAACTGATAGCAAAATGGTAAGCATGATAAAGGGAAGTAACTTTTTCATCGCGTGTATCCTATTCCTCTGGTTGGCCCCCAGACTTTTTACAGGTAATGATTAATTGATGGTGCAGGTCTCTCAATCGAATAACGATTTGTACTAGCGCGAAAAACGAATCGTTACGATAATCTAAGCTATCAGAATTTGTACGACTCAGCAAATCCAAAGAAATATCATGAGAGTTACCAACCAACCGGCAAAAAACGAACAATGGGAAACGTGCCAAATTGAAGCGCGTGTCCTTCCAGGCAGCAGACTAAACCCTCAGCATAACAACGGCCAGTCTCTATTCTGGTTCAGATTTGTCGCCTTAGCTGATAATGGTCAAAAGACATATATTACCGGCCGGTCTGATCGAGCTTCTTTCCCATTTTCTGGCGAGCTACAAACGACCCCAAAACCATTGGAAAGCATGCACGGCAACACACTGACCCCGTTGCTGCACCAGTTGAGGAGAGATGGGTGGGAGCCAGTTTCAGGACACAAAGAACGGTGGTGGGAGTATCGCTTCAAGCGGCTGGTCCAGCCGGAAATCCCATTCTGGCGAAGATTGGTATTTCCCGGCCGGTAAAACCAGCAGCTCAAAATTTTTCAGCCTGCTAATCGAGAAAATCTAAGCCAAATAGTATTAAAGTGGCTGAGAAATAAAATGTCATAAATAAGCCTATTGTCAAAGCGATTTTAAAAAAAATCATCTGCCCTATATTTGCCTCTCTTGAACGATCTGCATTCCAAGTCATAATCGATTGACACCCAAGAGTAATTAATAAACATACCCCAGAAATGCCGATAATCCTTCCGCGTAGAAGAGGAGGCTTCGCTAAACCGGTGATTGCTTTTTGGAAAGACTCAAAATAGGAGTAAAACGGCAGAAATCCATACATAGTGACAATGGCAAAAAGCACAAAGGCTAATATCAAACTTCCCCAAACCACTTCATTAACCACACCTACTTTAAGGGTAGATTTACCGTCCCTCCTTGTAAGGAAAAGTGGCCAAACCAATACTGAAAAGGGAGCTATGATCATCGCTAAAAGCGATATCCACATTAAAATTTCTTGTTCGCTACGAAAATAGAAAAAAGTGCGCCACAGTCTTCGCTTAGGCAGGCCGTCTTCAACAACCTCCCCCATTAAGGGGCCACCAACTGCGATAGCTTCAGCGGTCGCATTACGCCCGTCTTTGACGCTCATCCGAAAACAGTCTACCGGCTCGCCGTCAAACGTAGCCGTACAACCTTGCCATCCGATCCGGCCGGGTGATTTTATAACGAGCGGTTTTCCACTTAGAACCACCTCACATGTCTCAAAATCCCCAGGAATGTCTCCCATTAAAGGGTAGGCAAAAACACAATCGATTTGACTGCCGTGCATCAAGTCCAACTTATCCCGCTCATCGAGAAAATTCTCTCTAAAAAGACGTGTGTTATATACATCGTTAGTCAATAAATTCGCAGAAACAACAACCGCCTTAACGGCGTGCGAGCTAGAGTCTGCTAATACAAAAATGAAAATCGTTATTAACAGCGCTGAAATCAGGAATTTAATCGGATTAAAGACACGTTGTCGTAAAGCCAGTTCATCAGAAGCAACAGCAGACTCTTCTTCAAGGTAATTATTTTCAACTAGATTATCCATGTAGGAAGCATAACCTTCTTAGGCATGGGTACCAGAACGCACACCCTACGCAAACCGGTCTAAATCTATACTTTCTACCTTATCAATAACATTTAGAAATCTTCTGTACCTAGAAAATAGCTAAAGCAAAACCCACCTTGGGCTTCGTCTTTCTAGTCGACATCGGCTATATCTTTTTGCCACCTTCGCGGTATAATGGGGTTTGTTGAACAAATCGGGAAGCAGTATCATGTTGCAAACGCAGGTATACGTCCAAGCTATGTCTGAGCAATCATCGAAACGAATCACCGCTAGCCGGGTCAATATCCAATTATTTGTACAGAATTTGAAATAAACCTACTAATCTGCGCACATTTCGGTTTTTTAGAATATAATTATTAGATGTGATGTGACGTGTGAACTACCCCTCCTTAGATATTTCATTAATTTTGAAATCTAAGACAGGTTACTAACCCATGTCATTAAACGCAGAGCAACCATCAGAGTCTATTCTAACCAGTTCCCTATTCGACAATCTACTCGGCAGCCTGTTTGATGCGGTCCCGGAAGGGGTTCTTATCGTTGGCAAAAGCAACAATGTAGTCTACATCAACGAGCGTATGCGTGAACTCTGGAACTTTCCTGAGAAAATGACCAACCAAGAAGCGCGAAAGGTTGCATCCTCTCTTGTGCTGGACCCTGAAAAGTTCCAAACACGGAATGAGGCAATTAATAATTCAGACGACCTTATCCATGATGAGCAGGTCCAGTTAAAAGACGGCCGGATGTACATGCGCAGCACCAAGCCACTGATAGTCAAGGGGAAAAAAGAAGGGCGCATATGGACGTATCAAGATATTAGCAGCCAGAATCATGCAACTAAGCTGCGTGAAAGCCTAATTGATCATGCACCCATCGGCATCGCCTTAGCCAATGAAGCCGGTTGCTTAGTCCATGTTAATCAAGCATGGGCAGATACGCTCGGTTATACTCAAGAAGCACTCATTGGAACCTCTTTTAAAGACCATACCCATCCTGAAGACCTCTTTGCTAGTAAGGAAATCATGCGGGAAATCGGGGCCGGCCAAATCAACAAAATTCAATTTGAAAAGCGGCATATGCACTCCGATGGCTCAGTTGTTAATACACTGATCCACATCGCCCGACTACCCAAGCATGGCGAGCAAAATGCACGCTATATCGCCCAAATTGTAAATATCACCCAGCTAAAAAACGCGGAGCAAGCGCTGTTCCAATCCCAAAAGCTAGAAAGCATCGGTGTATTGGCGGGTGGGATCGCCCATGATTTCAACAATTTGCTCGTTGCCATTAAAACCCAAGCAGATGTCGCCTTGCTCAAAAGCGCCTCGGGCAAAAACCCAGAGCAAAATATTGAAAAGATAAAGCTCGCCACCAAGAACGCATCGTACTTAACCGAACAGCTGCTGGCATATTCTGGTCGTAGAAAATTCCGAGTTGAAGACGTTGATCTAAATGTGCAAATTGAAAAGAATAACGGCATTTTTCATTTAGCCATCCCCAAAAACATCGAGTTAAAACAAAACTTAGCGGCTGATCTGCCGAATATATCGGCTGAAAAAGGGCAGATTCAGCAAATTCTGCTTAACTTGGTGATTAACGGGGCCGAGTCGTTGGAAGGTGAGCCAGGGGAGCTCATCGTGACGACGGAGCAAGTCAGTTTTTCAGAAGATGAGGTTCTTTCGGCCGAAAACTATGTTTTGCCCCCCGTGATGATCGGATCGCACGTATGTGTTTCGGTCACCGATTCCGGAATCGGCATGGATGAAGAAACGCTCGAAAAAATATTTGATCCGTTCTTCACAACAAAATTTACAGGACGTGGTCTGGGGCTAGCAGCTGCACTTGGTATTATTCGGGCACACAACGGGGCGATGCGCGTCATCAGCCAACTTGGTAAAGGGACAACGTTTGAACTGTACTTTCCAACAGTTGGGCAAAATGAAATGCCGGCCGTTGAGAACGCCCCAACGGCTGATGATTCAACAGAGCAGCGAACCGACAACGATCTAGGGATCTTACTCATCGACGATGATGAAAATGTGCGCGACGCTTTGAAGGATTTGTTTGAGTACGAAAACATTAAATTGATCTGCGCGGCTAACGGTAGTGAAGGAATTCAAAAATTGCTTGCGCACAAGGATGACATCGCCCTCACATTGCTCGACTTATCGATGCCAGGATTGTCTAGCCCTGAAACGTTCGTGGAAATCAAAAAGATCAATCCTGAATTACCGGTCATGTTGTGTTCTGGGTATAGTGAATCGAAAATTAACGAGTCGTTTGAGGGGGAAGAAATCGCTGGATTTTTAGCTAAGCCTTTCGATGCGAACGACCTCATCACTTTGGTCACATCGTTTACAAATCGATCCGCTTAGAAAAAACCCCTGGGGAAATCTATGTCAACAGAACCTACAAAGCTTAGAACGCTATTTTGGCTGACGGCAGTTGGCCTGATCGGTTTCGTAGGGTGTTCTGCCATTCAAATTACCCGGTTTTCGACTGAGCAGAGTACAGCTGCGGCCGATGTTGCGATTGTTTTAGGGGCGGCCGTTATCGACGGTGAACCTTCGGCCGTTTTTGAGCAGCGCATCGCCCACGGCATCTATCTGCATGAAACAGGTCAGGCTCATACCCTCATTTTTACTGGGGGTATCGGCGAGGGAGACGCTCTGGCTGAGTCTGAAGTTGGTCGGAACGTGGCATTAGCGGCCGGAGTACCGGCCGGTGATATTTTAATCGAAACACAGTCACGCATTACCCAACAAAACCTACGAGAAGCTTGCAGACTCATGGCAGAACACCAGCTTGAGACTGCGCTGATTGTCAGTGACCCATTGCATATGAAGCGGTCGATGACCATTGCAGAAAACATCGGGTTATCGGCCGAGCCATCCCCCACAACGACTAGTGCATATAAAACTTGGCGTAGTAAGACCCCATCGTTGATCTATGAAACCTTCTTTTTCACTTTGCAGAAGCTAAAGTTCAGCCACTCCGCTTGTGTCAATTAACTAACCTAATTGTTGCACCGGTGGTATGATTGCACCTTCAATCACCCTTAAAGCTTTATCGGTAGATCAACTATGATTACTTTTTCAACTTCATCTTGGACCCTACATGGTCGGTTGGGCCAAGCGCGCTACGAACACACATTAGACGGCCGATCATGGCTTAAGAGCGGAAGCAAAAACCCAGACATGAGCCTGCTAGAGCTACCCGCCTTTGTAGCGAAAGACGACATAACCAAAGTCGAGCTCTGCCACTTCCATTTCCCATCCGTTGAAAGCGACTATTTGGCCAAATTAAAAGAAGCGATAGAGAAAGCGGAATTAACGCTAGAAAACCTTTTGCTCGACACAGGTAACATCGCGACCCCTGACCCGAGTCAATTGGAGCAAGAAATCGCCATCGCCAAAATGTGGATCGATATCGCGGCCGAAGTTGGCGCAAAAGGATGTCGCATCGCATGTGGCACCGAGCCTCCACGGGAACACACCAAAGAGCAAGTTATTGAAGTCCTCCAAGAGCTGAATGATTATGCAAGCTCGAAAGGGGTGGTGATCACAACCGAAAACTTTAAAGAAACCGGCTTGCAAGCGGATGATCTACTTGAAATTATTTCAAGAACAAACCGGCCGCTTAAACTATGCATCGACTTTGGCAACGCGGCTAAATCGGGTGATAAATACGGGACCTTGCAAAAGTTAATGCCTCAGGGCACCTCGCTGCACTGTAAAGGGGAATATCAAGATAATCAATTAGACCGTCAAGAGCTGTTGCACAGTCTATCCTTGGTCAATTCTGCCGGATTTTCCGGCTTTGTCTCACTAGTCTATGACGGCACTGAAAATGAATGGGAAAAAACGCTTGAATTACGTGATGAAATTACAGCGTTCTTTCGCGACTAACGACGGGGATTCAGATGACACAAACTAAAATATTGCGCTGGGGCATCCTTGGCCCTGGTTCTATTTCAACAAAATTTGCAACCGGCCTACAAGCGGCCGAAAACGGCCAACTGGTCGCAGTCGGTTCGCGTAATGCGGATCGGGCGACAGCGTTTGCAGCGCGGTTTGGTGCAACCAACATCCATACCAGCTACGAATCACTAGCGGCCGACCCAGACGTAGACGCCATCTACATCGGCACCCCGCACACCTATCACAAAGAGCATGCGATCTTATGCATGCGGGCGGGCAAACACGTGCTGTGCGAAAAGCCGTTTGCGTTAAACGCTCAACAAGCGGCCGAAATGATCGCAGTCGCCCAAGAAAGCGGTGTTTTGCTGATGGAAGCGATGTGGAGCCGGTTTTTACCAACATTGGTCAAAACACGTGAGCTAATCGCAGAAGGTGCCATTGGCGAAGTGCGCAAACTGTATGCTGATTTCGGTTTTAGGATGGGCACCGTCTTGCCAGACCATCGTTTGTTTAATCCAGACTTGGGGGGCGGCGCACTGCTCGATGTCGGCATCTATCCGCTGTCACTCGGGTCGATGCTATTTGGCACCCCCAGCCGCATTTCGTCGATGGCCAATCTTGGATCAACCGGCGTCGATGAAGAGACCGCGTTTATTCTGGGTTACGAGAAAGGACAGATGGCCCTTTGCTCAACCGCCATTCAGCTAAACACACCCCACCAAGCACATATTTTAGGCACAGATGGGTCGATTGAAATCCACAACCCGTGGTGGGCATCTGACCGACTCACCCTTAAGGTGGGTCAGACAGAAACAACCTATCATTTGCCATTTAAAGGGAACGGCTACACCCACGAGGCGGAAGAAGTTGCCAATTGCGTGGCTGAAGGGAAAACAGAATCGGCCGTCATGCCGCTGGCTGAAACGCTTGAGATCATGAAAACAATGGATCAACTGCGCGCCCAATGGGGGTTGAGCTACCC
>JAHDEB010000155.1:0-4296 GCA_020629055.1 Chloroflexota bacterium | reverse complement strand
GACAGCTAAATCAAATGAATTTTGGAAATCTAAAAGGAATCGATCAAAACATATCACGGCTGGTGCAGGGCACTGTCATGCTGAGCAGCTATTCGCAAGCAGAAGCAAACGACCTGCTAGACGCTGTGTTTGCGGCCGGAATCAATACGTTCGACACCGCTCATGTTTATGGGATGGGGGCGTGCGAAACGCTGTTTGGCCAATGGCAAGCAAGTCGAGGCATACGGGACAAAATCGTTATTTTAGGCAAAGGGGCCCACCCGTATGACGGCCGCAATCGGGTGACACCTGAAGATATCGCGGCCGACATCAAAGACTCGCTCGAGCGAATGCAGACCGAGACAATCGACCTGTACGTCCTTCATCGTGACGATGAATCGCTGCCCGTTGGGCCGATTATGGATGCTTTGAACGACCATTTGGCACAAGGCACCATCAAAGCGATCGGTGGCTCTAATTGGACCACGGCCCGATTGGCCGAAGCCAACGCCTATGCGGCCGAGCATGGATTGGTTCCTATGCAGGCGAGCAGCCCAAACTTTAGCTTGGCAGAACAGGCGAAACCCCCTTGGGACGGCTGCATTACGATCAGTGGTCCCCAATACGCGGCCGACCGTGCATGGTATGCCGAGCAAAACATGCCGCTGTTTACTTGGTCTAGCTTAGCCGGTGGCTTTTTCTCCGGCCGGTTTACCCCAGATAACCTCGACAGCTTTGACAATTATTTTGACCAGCTATGTGTCGAGGTCTATTGCTTTGGTGACAATTGGGGACGGTTAGAGCGGGCACAGCAGTTGGCAAAGCAAAAAGAGGCTTCTGTGGCCCAGATCGCCATCGCCTATGTTTTAAATCAGTCGTTAGACACTTACGCTTTGATCGCCGCATGGAAGCCGGAAGAGGCGGCTGACTCGGTGAAAGCGGCCGAAATCAACCTAACTGCGGATGAAATTCGCTGGCTTGAAAACGGCACATAAATCGACAAGCTCCAGTCAGAGGTTCCCATCATGAGGATTACCAATACTAAAACCCAAACGGCCGATCCATTTAAAATGTTCAGCTTAGGGATTGGATTGGTGCTGGTCACAATCATATTGCTAATCAGCCCACCAATCGCGACCGCCTGCTCCCCTGCCGGGCCATTACCCTCTTACTCAATCAAAGAACATGTTGACGCCTCTCATGTTGTGTTTTTAGGTGAAGTCATTCAACATGTGCCAGATCTACCGGACCATTCAAACCCGATCTACACCGCTAAAATTAAGGTTGCAGATTTTTATAAAGGATCAGGTGGCGATACTGTAACGATGAAACAGTTTGGGCAAACATCTCTCTGCTTGCAAGAGGTGCCTGTCGGCGGCAACTATCTCTTTTTTGGCACGATAGCCGACCCTGATGAAGAAAATGACTTTGATGCGGTCTACTTCCATGTGAATCTAGCAGCCATCGAAGTGAACCAGGCAAATATTGAAGCGATCAAAGATGCGATCAACCATCCAAATCCCGCAGCGGCCGATCACATTTTATGGCAGGCCGATATGGAAGAAGGGACGCTGTACGATTGGTTTTACGACGATCAAGCGCAATCAGGTGGTGGGGTGTTTAATACCGGCGATGATGAAGTGATTGCCCAAGCCAGTACGGCCGTCGCGCGTAGCGGCCACTATTCGGCCGAAGCGACGATTACCAACGCCTATCGTGCCCAAAACGGCAGCCGGGCGGTGAGGCTGATGCGTTGGACCGACAAACCCTGGGCGGGCGGCGGGGACTATTTCCCGGCCGATGCCTATTACAGCACATGGATGTATATCCCCACAACGTATAACGTCAATAAATACGCCCCTTGGGACCCGGGTGACGGCGGGTGGTGGAACGTGTTCCAGTTTAAGTCAGATGATGAAAACGATGAGAGCCAACCGATCTGGACGCTCAATATCGCTCATGATGACCTCAACCAAACGATGGTTTTTTACGCCTACACCAAATACAACACCCCGGCGTCACATGCCCAAAGCGAACCGATTCCAATTCCGGTCGGCCGTTGGTTTCATGTTGAAGCACGTTACGTACAAAGTGCAAATGAGAACGGCCGCGTTACTTTTTGGCAGGATGGGGTCGAAATTCTTGACGTTGACCAAGTCAATACGATTCTAAGTGGGAACGCAGTTTGGGGGATTGGCAACTACACGGATCACATTGTGGGTGGCGAAGTTGATGGAACAGCGACGATCTTTTTTGACGACGCAATCGTCAGCACGCAGTCTGTGGCACCTCGCTTCAAAACGTTTATCCCGATCCTAGAAAAACCTTCGTCCTAACAAACAACCATTTTCCTGATTAACGTCTAGCGGGTATATTTGGGGCAAGATGACAACCTCAGAAAATCAACCAACCTTTGAATCGATTTTAGCCAACTTCGAGCCTCACATTGCTGAAATCGCCCGATCTGCTCGGCAGCAGGTGATTGACCTGCACCCGGAAACGGTCGAAGTCGTGTACCCGGGATATAACTCAACTAATTTTGGCGTCGGCCCCAAAAAGAATAGCGAGGCGTACGCCTACGTTATGGCCCATAAAAAACATGTCAATCTTGGTTTTTACTACGGGGTCAGCCTGCCTGACCCTGAAGGTCTTCTTGAAGGCACAGGAAAAAAATTGCGCCACGTCAAAATTAAATCTTTAGACACCCTCGCCCATTCGGCCGTCAGCGATCTGATCTTAGCGGCCGTAGCGGAACGCAAAACAGCTTTGGGGAAATAGTAACTATGGCGGCACCCAAACAAGCACAATCGACAAGCTCATCGGTGCAAACGGCCGATCGAATCAGCCAAATTTTAGACTGTTTTACCAAAGCCAAGCCACAGTTAGGCATGACCGAAATCAGTAAGCTGATCGACCTTTCAACCAGCACGACCCACCGGCTGTTGGGTGCGATGGAGCAAAACGGTCTACTTGTCCGGGCGCCGGACGGGAAAAAATATGCGTTGGGCCATCGACTGCTTTATTGGGCATCGATCGCTCAGACAAGCACCCCGATCCAACAGCAGGCTCGCCCCCTGTTAGAACAACTCGCCCGCGAAACGCGCGAAACGGCCGTGCTCACGATTCGTGATGGGGATTGGGCCGTCTGCATCGATCGGGTAGACAGCCCCAACTCATTGTTACAGACGATGGCATTGGGAAAACGGATTCCGCTACACGCTGGCTCATCAGCCAAGGTGCTGTTGGCTTGGCTACCGGCCGATGAGATTAATCAGGTCATCGACGCCGTTGGACTGTCTCAACTGCTCGACAATACGATCACCCAGCTCCCCCACCTGTTGCAAGATTTAGCACAGATACGCTCCCAAGGATATGCGGTCTCTTTCGAAGAGCGTGACCCTGGCACGGCCGGACTGACGATGCCGGTTTTTGACCATCGGGGCAGCGTTGTGGCTGGGATGGGGATTGTTGGCCCTACAGTGCGGCTATCGGTCGATAACATCACCGACCACCTGCGAACATTAACCCCTTTGGCCCAGCAACTTTCAACTTATCAAGGCCACTCATAGAGACGATTGAATTATGTCCAAACCTCATTTAACACCAAACAAGCTATTTGGCTCGAAGCAGCTGCCACCTAAATGGCAGTTGGCAAAAAGCGCTTTTATTTGCTACACCTCTTTTCCCCAAGCGTTTGAGCCCTACATCGTTGAAAATGCCCCAGAACGATACTTCTTGCATAGCCCCAATAGCGAAGTTCGACTCGGCCGTTTCAAAGAGGATTATTTTTTAGTCGTCAGCGAAGTTTATGGCTTTGCGGTTGGTTCAACGACGGTCGAGGAACTGATCCACTATGGGATCACACAAATTATCGGTATCGGCTACGCGGGTGCGTTTAAAGGCACCCCGATGGGGCATCCGTTTTGGGTGCCTGCAACAATGTCGGATCTGCCTCTGGCTCACCATTACGGGGTCGAAGCGTTTGAATCATGTGGCCCGTCGGCCGACTTTGCCACCCACCTTCAACAGCTTCTGGCTGAGCATAATCACAGTTGGAGTCCGTTAACGGTTTGGAACGGGAACAGCCTGTATCGGGAATACGATGAAACGATTGATCTGATGCGTGACCACGGGTGTGACATCGTCAATATGGATACCCTGTCGATTTATGCCGTTGCCCCCCGGTGTACGGCCGATGCCAGCTACATTTATGTTGGCACCATCACCGATTCTTCAGATGATTCGAAATCCGAATGGGACAGCGACCTTATCGAGGCGGTTGAAAATAAAGAGACCCGGCCGCACGACGAGGTTGTG
>JAHDEB010000154.1:12877-14921 GCA_020629055.1 Chloroflexota bacterium | reverse complement strand
AGGTTCAGTCAGAATCTGTCGAGCAGATGGCTCGATTGCTAAATACACATTATGGTGAGCTAAAGAATGAAGGATGGGTGGGGCAAGCGGCCGATGCATTTTTTGATGAATTTGAGACCGAATTGGAACCTGCCTTAAATCGTCTTTATTTGGCTTTAGAAGCTGGTAGCGTACTATGTCAGCAAGTTGCCCAACGCTTGAGCGGTGCAGAGGAAGAGGCTGCTGCGCAAGTAAACTTCGATGCTGAAGCGGCTTTCGGAATCGGGGCTGCTGTTGGTGGCAGATATTATGGGTATGGAAATAACGTACTTTCAGCGTCGTCTGGAGGGGCCTTTACATTTGGCCCAGCAAACAATACTACTTCACAACCTTTGTCCCCTTGGTATACGGCTCCATTTGCAGCTGTGTCATCCTTTTTAAGCCGTGGTGCTGTGCCTGCTGGTCGGGTTGGTGGGCAGAACCTTTGGCTTTATATTGGTGGGAGCGGAGATACGATATTCTCTGTTCATCCTCGGGCTAGCGGTGTAACAGGATGGTGGAGGGCGCCACGATTTGATAACCAGATTACTAAGCCATTGGCACGATTTGATTATGGGACTGTCCCCGTTAATAAGGGGAATTTACCAAATGGTGGTAAGGCGACGATTGTGCCCAATAAAAATTATTTCCATTGGAATCATAAAGGTGGTGCACAAACATTTAATCTGCGTAACCATCAACTGATGACCAATAATATAAATCCACGCCCAAATATGATTGGGCGCATCACAGGCTCTCCGATTGTTCGGGGGGCATCGCGAGGTCTTGTTGTAACTGGAGTCGCTATGGACGTTTATAGCGTAGCTACGGCCGACAATAAAGTTGAAGAAGGGGTTCGACGAGGTGTTGCTTGGGGTGGTGCATGGGCAGGTGCCAAAGGAGGTGCTGCCGTTGGCGCTACGATTGGAACTTTTATTGCCCCAGGTATTGGTACCGCAGTTGGTGGTGCAGTCGGCGGTGTGGTCGGCGGGGTAGGGGGGTATATCGCAGGTTATGAAATCGGTGATGAAGTCTATGAATATGGTGGTAAAGCCATCGATGCTGTAACTGATTTTGGCGGTGATGTAATTGACGGCGCTGGAGATTTGTTGGATGCAGGTCTCAGTAGATTAGGATTTTGATTTTCGAGCTTAGAGCCCGATGTTAAACAATGATGATGAATATAATTTGGGATATTCAAAATGCAAGCTCGGATGAATTGATTTTCTTGAAGTTTCAGGATGGCGTTCATATGCCTAGCGGAGAGTGGCGCAGTTTTCAGGATGAAATTCCCGGGCTGAATGTGTATGCAGATGAGGAGATCGTTTTATTTAACAAAATTGTGGCGGCACTTGCTCCTCCTCATCATATTCGAAGTTGTGCAATTTGGGAGATTGATCAGCGGTTCTTTTTTCCGAAGCCTTCGCGATATAAGGTAAGGCAGATTTCACAGGAGACTGAGGACTTGCGAGATGAATTTTCAGGAGACTGGGGCTCAGGCTGGAACGATAGCCCTGATTTTTTATTTGTTGGCGGAGATCTGGCGCAACACGGAGACCGTGTCATCATTGAAAAAAGTATGCAATTGAAGGGGTTAGATATGAGAACGGTTAATGCGGATTGCGAAATTATTATGCAGATTGCCTCCCTTTATCAACAGATCCTTTATGTGCATGACTATGAATTTGGTTATCTGCAAAAGGTTAACCGAAACGAGCAACAGCTGATTGGCTCAAAGTTGGCTGAAAAAATTCAGACAGTAGCGGCTGATTTCAACCTAAATATTCCCAAATTGTTTGGGGCTTGAAAACAGATCTAATGAAACTTTTTTGGTTTGTTTGATAGGCGCCTAATTCAATTGAGGATGGGCCCCTGATAACACTCTGACACCTTACTTATTTAAGAGCAAAATTAATGGAGAAGATATGAGTAACCCAACAGATACGAATCAACTACAACAAATTGCCGAAGATGCATTTCAAAAGGTCCCCAATATGTATGCCAACGGCTTTATCAATGGCATTGG
>JAHDEB010000154.1:0-12777 GCA_020629055.1 Chloroflexota bacterium | reverse complement strand
ACTAAGTAAAGAGAAAGTCATATGTCTGAAGATATTTTACAAATTGATTATGATCAAATGGAAGCAATTGCCAAACAGTTCCAAGGGCAGGCTGAAGCTGTTGGCCAAATGGCGCGGCTGTTAAACAATCACTATTCTGATTTGAAAAATGATGGTTGGGTCGGTGTTGGAGCCGATGCGTTTTTCAGTGAATTTGAGACTGAATTAGAGCCAGCACTTGCCCGTTTGGCTTTAGCTCTAGAAGACGGAAGGGATCTGAGCAATCAGATTGCTCAGGTACTTCGAAATGCCGAAGAACAAGCAGCAGCTCAAGTCTCATTTGAAGCTGATGGCGCTGTAGGAGGCCCTGGCGCCGGTGGTGGCGGACCAGTTGCTGGCCCTAGGGTTGGGCCCGGACCAGGCGGTGGCCCACCCGGAACACCAGGCGCAGGCCCTGGCCAGAGTGGATCAAGCGGGGGCTGGACCTGGGGGGCTCCATCAGGTTCTGGCAAGGTCAATATCTTTGAATACGATCATTCACAAGATCCAGGTAGTCGTGGTGGTGTTAGTCCTTCGATTGGCGTTAAATATGGTGTAGGCGGCTCTTTATATGGCGATCCAAACAGCGATGGGATAACTGCGATAAGTGGTGAGGGTGGTGTTGCATTTGGATTGGGTGAGAATGGTGTAACAGCCGGATTGTACGGTGAATACTCGACAGCTCGAGCCCAATATGACACAGCATTTCTTGGTGGCGACAATTTAGGTGCAACGGCGGGGATCGATGCGAAAGTTCTTGCTGCCGAAGGGTTTGTTGGCATAAGAGATAACTCATTTGGTGCTGCAATTGGTGGTACACTAGTCTCTGCCGAAGGCTCTGTCGGTGTCAATGTGGCAGGTGTAAATGCGAGTGTAAACGGTGAAATCGGCTTAAAAGCTGAACTTGGATTCCAGATTGGCCAGGAAACTGAGATTAAATTACCGTTTATCAGTATCGGATTTTCGTTTGGCGGCGCAAAGGATTAGGAAGTAGAGAGGCAAGAATATTATGACGAATCAACTTGATGGACTCGTTTTTACGAAACATGAATTACTAGTGCTGCTAGACGCAGTCAATGCATCCTATTTAATCGGTATCGACAAAAGTCATCTGAGCCCCAAATCAGAAGAAGACCACATCGCCTCAATACGAACTGGTATCGAAACATTAATCGAGCGGGATCTAATGAGAGTCGAAGCCGACTTTCACGTGTTAGACCCCGCGCTTTTACAGATTGCGTCAGTTGTATCACGGCCAGAACTGGTTTCCGTTGCAAGCCGTTCTGAAGCGGATGGGACTCGCCGATTTACGTGGTATCAATCTAGTGATGCGATTGTTGAGCACACACAGCCTACTGCAGAGACATACCGCTTTGTATTTATTCCAAATGCCGCAGCTTTAGTCAGTCGTATTCAGTTTCTTTTTCCAACTGTCGAATCTTCAGGTGCAGAGGAGATTGCGTTTTCTTTATCTAAAGATAACTTCTTTGCTCTCAATAATTTAGTTCAACAGAATGACTTGGACAAAGCGAGCGAGATTTTTGCTTCTGAAGGGATCGCGGCCGAAGCGTCTGGATTACTTTTGCACGACATGAGACACTCAGTTTATAGTGGGAATCTAACTATTATGCGGGTGGTAGAGTCTGAAATTGTAAATGGGCAAGACATCGCTATTTTAGGTGGTGAGAAAAGATTTTGGGTTGTACAAACACAATCAAATGATCCAAATACCTTTAGCTGTAAGGCGATAAACGCTCATGCGTTTGGACTGAATCTGTTTGATGCGTTCATGAAAATAACAGAACCTGAAGGGGCCTAGAAGATCGGCCGTTGATAACTTAATAACTTATGTCATCAGAATTCTTTCCAATTCTCGTATTTATCATTGTTGCACCGCTTCTTTGGTTGTATTTTCAAAATAAAAAAAAGAAGCAACATTCTGAACTTTCATTTAGCGCTGAATCTGTGGGCTTGACTAAGCTTTCTGGCCCACAGAAAATGCAAGAAAAGTTGGCCAATATGCCAGTTTTTAGCCTTTTTGCGACAGGGACCAATAAGCAGATTTCAAATTGTTTCCAAGGGCACAAAAATGGAGAAGCATTTGAAATCTTTGACTATAGCCATGGTCAAATGGCAAGCCATAGCATTCCACAACGCTACTTAGTTTTTTCAAAAACCGGCCTTAACACCTCTGATACCTTCTCACTTATCTCAAAAGATTTGCTCGCCCGCTGGCGAACCGGGGAACGCATTGAGTTGGAGTTAAATAGGCCTGTTTTAGCCGATTATAGGTTGTATTTGGAACAAAGAACTGAACCTCAAAACATCCTAGATAATCGTTCTCGATTTATCGATCAATTTAGCCAGAATGTGTCTGATTCCTACCGACCAAAGGCTGAGCTAATCAACGGTCATTTTGTCTATTACATCTCTATCAAGAATAGTGCAACGCCACAGCTTGTTCAATCCTTAATAGATGAAGGAACCGCTTTATTATGCTGTCTTTAGCCACTAGATTAAATCAGGACAGTTTTTTAATCTGCAGCACTGAATATGTTTTGAAGGCATCTAAGAATGATTTGAGAGGGATAGTCGAAGGTCTATGTAGAGATCGGTATCACTTTCATTCGGCAAATAGCGAGATCTGGTAATAAACTTTTCCGCTCAAGCCGGTCTGAACTAAAATCTGTGCATGAGCAATTCTTCAGTAACCCCCACCGGTGTAAAAGTCGATAAATCAGCCCGTCTTGTACAAGTTAGCTGGGACGATGGCACAACGAGCCATTTGCCCTTCGACGGCCTACGTGCCGCTTGCCCCTGTGTCATGTGCAAAGGCGGCCATGCTAACATGGGCAAGCCCGCAAATCCATGTACGGTAAAAAATGCGCCCGAAACTAATTTGCAGCTTTTAAATGTGCAGGCAATGGGTAGCTATGCCCTCCAAATTAGCTGGAGCGATGGGCACGATGTCGGGATCTTCACTTGGGAATTTTTGCGTCAAGCTGATCCGGCCAACTGTGTCGAAGCTGATATCGATTAGTTAAACCGATTCTGCTGCCCCTCTTATCCACCATTTTCGATTAAGTCAGCGATACGCTCTTCGAGTGATACAGATCCATCACTATCACCGATCCAATCGATGACAGGCTGGCGCCAATCAACCGCTGTGTTGTAGCCGGCCGGGTCATGCTCGGCCAACATTTCGTACCCATCCCCCCCAGCAAACATAAAGTCGTTCACCAAAACCGTATATGTTTCGTTTTCATCAATTTCATCGCCCGATGATTTAAAACGCCACTGACCACCGCTAATCTCAACTCCCCCAATCGCTAAATCGTTTGACCTACGTCCTAAGATTCTAAGCAGCTGCTTGCCGGTCAAGTCAACCTCTACCACGACATTGTTAAATGGAAATACATTGATAATTGTCCCTTGTGTCACATCGCCTGCGGCCAAGTCGGCGCGGAAGCCCCCCAAGTTAGATAAAGCGACATCGGCCGTTGGGAACCAATAGAGCCATGATTCAGTGATCAGCGCCTGCTGCTCGATACCGCGTCTTGGCAATGGATCGCTTAACTCACCGATTTTAATATTTAACGCACTGTCTGTTTTTTCTTGCCATTGGCCAACCAACTTGGCTAACGTCGCATCTGCCATTGCGTTGCTATCGGTCCATTCATAACCTGCATCATTGAGCTCTGCACCCGCTGCTGAAACAGTCATATCTGCCCATGCATAGGCGGCCAGATGTGAGCCGCCAACAAGCACCGTAGTATCACTAAAACTATCCGCAAAAAGCTCGTTGCAGTGACCACCCCCTAACAAGGCGATCGGTAACTCTTTGATTTGGGCTGCCAAAATACGAAGTTCGTCTAGGCATACATGGCCCGGCACCAAGATTAAATCAACCCCTTCGGCCGTCATTTGTGGCACGATCTCAGACAAGGCATCATCATAATTTAAAAAATCGAGCTCGCGCACATTGGCGGGATTGGTTGTACGTGGTGTACTGGTTGTCGTTAGCCCTGTGATGCCCACTCGCATACCACCGATTTCTTCAATCACATACGGTAGTATGTTCAACTCGGTCGGTGTCGCTCCTGTTTCTTTCCAACGGATATTGGCACTGACGAAAGGAAAAGTAGAGTTTTCCCCATTTTTTGTAAGCTGGTCTAGGCCGAAATCAAATTCATGATTACCGATTGCGGCCGCGGTGTAATCTAATGCGTTCAGTACTTCAACCATGCTTTCCCCATTAAACCAGGTTGAAATCGCCGGTCCGGTCCACATATCCCCACCGCTTAATTTAATGATCCCATCATAGCTGCTTAAATCATGGTTTTCTTCCCAAGTACCAACCAGATTAGCCGCACCTAGATTGTCATCCACCCCTGCCATCCAACCGTGTTCATCATTCGTATACAGAATCAAAACCCGTTTTTCCCCGACCAACTGCGCGGCCGACTCTTCTTCTACTTCCTCTGGCATTTCTGTGGCTTCACCGGGCTCACTTGTAGAGCGCAATGCAGGCACTTGAGTGGGCTCAGTTGAAACCGCTGGCTCTGGCGGGTCGACTATGTCAGTTTCTGCCACACAACTGGAGAGCGCCAATAGAAAAATAATGAAGATACCGGTGTAGAAGGAAGTAGAGCGTTTGTTTTTCATGATAATTTGTTATTGTTCAGTAGCTTGGTCCAGTTCGACAAAAGGGTCTATGTTCTACGGAAAAACAAGCTAAAAACTGGCCCAATCTGGCAAAAATAGTTGGGGTGCTGAATAAATTCGATAATTTTGAATGTAGGCTTTGTTTTTTCTAACTGCTGTAAAACGATTGATGAGCGTTAGGCTGAAACAACCGACCACTCTAGCCGTTTACCATTGGGGGCAAAAAGAGCACCGTTAATCGTTGCCCCGTCGGCCGTTAGTAACGCCATAACACAGCTGGCTGCAGCTTCAACATCTGGTGTTTCTGCATCTAACAGTACCGTGTTTACTCGCAGCCCATATTCTGCATATTCGCGCGAAGATTCAGTTGTAAAGCCGACAATTGCCCCGTTCATGGCGCAGACGCTTGCTTTTTTAGGGGATGAGTGCGTTATCCCCGCTGTTGTAGCGAGATTGACAATCAGCCCACCTCGCTCACCATTTTCTTCTGCCATCACCCGGCCGCATAGCTGGGTCATAAAAAAGGTCCCTTTTAAGTTTACTTCAAATGCGCGTTGAAAGTCCCATTCATCAATTTTTAGGATCGACGATGTTGGGGCAACCAGCATCCCATTGATCACAATGTCGATTTGCCCCCAACGTTTCCTCGTTGACTCAATAATCGTCACACATTGAAACTTGTTGCCGATATCGGCCGGCACACTCATCGACTCGCCACCGGCCGCTTTGATTTCGTTTTCTACTCTTTGTGCACGATCTGGGTTTAAATCGCTAATGCAGACCCTCATCCCCGCTGAAGCAAGCGCTTTGGCTATTGCAGCGCCCCCACCATGCCCACCACCGGTTACAATGGCAACCTTGCCTTTTAGCCCATTTTTACTCATCAAAGACAGCCTGAATCGCGAACTGATCGTCCTGTGATTTCGCCGCATTTGCCAAAGCACGGTCAACGGCTAAGCTGCTGTTCACTTCGTCTTTGCGGATAACGTTCTGCTGGGCGACCGCATGGGCTGTCGGTGGCACATCATCTAAGTCTAAATCGTTCAGCTTGTCTGCAAATTCTAAAATAGAGGTAAGCGACTTTTGGTAGGTTTCTTTTTCGTCTTCAGTCAGGTCCAAACGAGCCAATTTGGCGATATGATCAACGTCTTTTCGGGTAATTTCAGCCATAATTTATACCTATTGTCTATTCGCTTGCCGCTTCTTCTTGCTCTTCAGCTTCGGCCTGCATCATCTCTTCGTACTCTTCATCGGTCCAGAAATTATCCGGCGATGTTAGTTTGTCGGTATACATGATTCCATCTAAATGATCAACCTCATGTTGCACAATGCGCGCATCCCAACCTTTTAAGCGTAGTTTTTGTTTTTTGCCACGTCGGTCTAAAAATTCGACCAAAATCGCATGCGGCCGAGACACTTCCCCCACATAGCCGGGCAAAGATAAACAACCTTCGATTCCATCAGTCGATTTGCGTGACATGTTTTTAATTTCCGGATTAATCATGACATATAACGTTCTTGAATCCGGAATCAACTCATCATCTTCATCATATTCAGGTGGGGTTTCGATGACTACCATGCGCATCGATTCTTTGATCTGGGGTGCGGCAAGACCAACCCCATTGGCATCGCGCATCGTAAAGATCATTTCATCGATCAATGTTTGTAGGGCAAGGTCGATTTTGGTAACCGGAGCAGCTACTTTACGGAGGACGGGTGCTTCTCCAAGTGCAATTTCGAGTTTTTTCATGAGTATCCTGTCAAACAGAGCTTGTCTAAATGTCGCAAGTGGGCAATCGTTCTTCCAAACCAAGCTGCCCAGCTAAAAAGCGCTTTATTCTAATTAGAACAAAGCGCCTTAATTTTAACTCGTAATCGGCCGGAAGGCCGTTTTTTCTATTAACTGTCACATATTTAGCTCGCCAAGTTGTGGAGCTATATTCAATAACATTGCTTAGTAAAAATCGTACTCTTCATCCGCATCATCTTTTGGTTGTGGCAATGCACGATAACGACGGGTGCGCATTTGAGCATCCCCTTCAGAATGTAGCTCAACCAAAGTCGCGATCATATCTAGCTGGCCTGCATTTCCGCGCCTTTCTAAAGCTCGTTCATACTCACCACGCTTTTTGAAAATCGCCTGCTGAACCGCATCTGGGTCTTTTACATTTTCAAAAATGATGTTGTTTTCAGCACCGGCTGTTTCTACATGGACCGCACCGAAATTGAAAATCGTTGGTAGAAGACCATCTTTTTCAGTACGCACATTTTCAATACGATTTAACTCCGCCTGTTTACGGCTTTCACTCAACCCCAAAGGCAACCGGTCGATATCATAAATATATTGTTTCGTAATCTGAAAGGTGTCATTGTGCCAGTCTTCAAACTCCCACCAAAACCAGAATAGATTGGCGATAGTCAAAAAGATGAGAATCGGAATCATATATGGGACTTCTCGAAGCAGGACACCGCCATCGAAGTAGCTGAGCCCATACCAAGTGGCGACTAAGAAGACCGAGGCGATAAGCGGGCCAATCATTTCACGGACCAACGCAATCGGATGTTTATGATAGGTAATCCCATCACTATTTTCCATCCGTACAAAATTTTCGCGCACACGCTGCCAATAGGTTTTCGGTTTTGGCGCCGATTTAAATCCTTTGACCTTCTTTATTTTGGTGTCGACCGCATAGTGGTCATTGATAATGGCTCGCATTTCTGCACGGCGTTTGCCAAGCTCTAATTGGGATTGGTTTTGTGCAACCCCTTGAATAGAAGCTTCTACTCGCTCTGGGCGATCCACATAGTCAAAATAGATAACGCTAGATTGAGCGGCCGTTGTGATCTGAGCCGTTCCTACGTTAAACCACTTCTGCAAAAAGTTGGTTTTTTCAACGCTGATGCTTTGTACCTTGTTTAAGTCAATCCGCTCAAGCGCACTGCGGAATTGTAGAATTTTGTATTCAGACCGTATCAACTGGTTGGTGGTGATTATGAAGAAGAGATTGCGCCAATTGATCCACAAGAAAAGTGAATACAAGCCTGGAATTGCAGTGATGAGAGCTGTAAAGGTTAAGACGTAAAAGCGATCAGCCACGATCGTATTTAATGCTAAATATGAAATGATGGCGACTAATAGGGTGACGAGGATGCCAAAACCGAAACTAAGTGCAAATAGCTTCCACGTGCGACGTGCAAAAAATAGCACTTGTTCGTTAGGCAGAAGTTTTATTCGATTGACTTGGGGGGGCAGTTCGCTATCTACGGTGCCATCTGGATTGATGAGTTGGACTCGATCACCAGAGCTAAACAGAGACCAGCGTGAGTTCGGCCGCAGAAGATAACGACGTAGTTTAGATTGGTTAATCTTATCTTTGGCATAGTCGCTCATATGCGGGTACATCAGCCGCATCACTTTTTGGTGCTTCCCGACGAACTTGATGAAGTCATTCCGCTTGATCAGGATAAAACTTCCCTTTTTACGTGCTCGCAATAAATAAGGGTGTGATCGCTCTACAATCAGCCAGCCATCTCCCAATATGTCATCTGTTGTAAACTCACGAATCCATTGAAACTCTTGCTCCATTTCTTCGTTTGCAAAGCTAGAATCCCAAGCGTCTACTGTGCCACTACGGAAAATGTACATGCCTTCGGCAACATCTAGCTTGTGGGCGATAACCGCTCCCCGGTCAAACTGATATTCTGTACAAATTGATAAGAAATCTGCCGCGGGGGTGATGTCCGATCCAATTCGCGGTTGAAGATCGGGGATTCGACTAAACATTTCTAACCCAAAAAGAAATTCCCGGGCAGATTCAGTTAATTCACCATCTAAATTCTTGTCGTCCATATTTAAACTGCTGGCAAGTTGCCTTGTACAAAATTGAACCCAAATGGGTATTGACTTGACCGCGGATATTTTAACACAGGATTTTGTTTACATAAAGCATCTAGTACTACTGTCATGCTCAGTAGGGGATAGCCACCATATAGACGGGGTACGTATTATCTTTTTATGTTTGTGCTTGTAAGGCCGCATAGGCAAAAAAAAGGCCGGTCTACATGACCGGCCAACTAATTCTCAAAAGAATGATGATCTATCAGGGAATTATCTGCCCCTGCGCAGGTTATTGTTTAAATTTTGGAAGCAGGCGGGCCGTTGTCAAACCCGCCTGCTTAGATGAAAGGAAAGGAGAAAATAATGAAAAACTAAATTATGAAACGGTGATTTTCTTTGGCTGTGCCGCTTCTGACTTGGGGAGTGTGATGGTTAAAATCCCATCTTCTTGTTTCGCTTCAATGCCCTCGCCGTCTACATCTTTAGGTAAACGTAATTTGCGGGCAAAGCTACCATATCGTCTTTCCTGAATGTGCAACTTAACCGCGGCCGTTTCGGTTTCGTCTGCATTTTCCGTGCTGCCATAGCTGTGGTTGAATGCGCCGCTGATTGATAGAACACCATCTTCAACGGTGATATCGATATCTTCGGACTTGAGGCCGGGCACTGGTGCTGAAATCACATAGCTGTCTGCACTTTCTGCGACATCAACGGGCAAGCCGCCTGTCGTTGATTTTGAGCCTGAGACTCTTGGGGTCTCGAAGAACGATTCCATTAAACGGTCAATGTCTGAATGCATTCTGCGCATATTTCGGGTTGGGTTCCAACGTACTAAGGTTGTCATGTTAAATAATCCTCCAAAGAATTATGTTGTATTAGATTTGTGTTAACTGATTTAGCAGTCTGTTTGTTCGAGTGCCAAAACGTGTTGGTATTATGCTGAATCAATGTAAGAGCGGCATAAGACTGATATAAACATGGTATAAGAAACTGATACAACTACGCTCCATGACAACAGATAACCAAGAAACTGATCAAAACGAAGAAAAAACGGCCCACTACCCCGAGATAAAAATCGAAAACTTAACTGAATTTCTTCAAATCGCTCTACAAAATGCTGGCTGGACAAGCTTGAGCCCTGTTCAATCGGCCGCACTCCCCTTCGCTATAAAAGGGCAAGATGTGATGGTCCAGGCCCAGACCGGGAGCGGTAAAACGGGTGCTTTCATTTTGCCACTGATCGAAAAAATCGATCCGATTGAGCCAGAATGCCAAGCGATTGTGCTTGTGCCTACTCGCGAGCTAGCGGTTCAAGTCGTCAAAGAAGCCGAGATGCTACTAGAAGGACTCTTCATTAATGTTGTGCCTGTATATGGAGGGACCAAGTACGACAAGCAAATTAAAGCGTTCAAGAAAGGGGCTCATTTGGTTGTCGGGACACCCGGCCGAGTGTTGGACCATCTTGCAAGCGGGAATTTGTCTCTTGATTTGCTCACAACACTTATATTTGATGAAGCGGATCGGATGCTTTCGATGGGCTTTTATCAAGACATGCTTTCATTAAAGGGATACCTGCCCGATCACGATATTACCGTTGCGATGTTCTCGGCAACATTCCCAGCCACCGTACGATCTTTGGCCAGTCAATTCCAAAAGGATGCTGCTTTCTTAAACTTAAGCACCGACCAAATTTCGGCCGATGATGTCACTCACGTCGCCTATGTGGTTGAATCAAACGAAAAAGATAAAACGTTGGTTCGTTTGCTAGAGATTGAACAGCCGCAAGCTGCGATTATTTTCTGCAATACGCGCCAGCGGGTGAACTACGTCAACACGGTGCTATCACGTATGGGCTTTGATAGTGACTACCTAACATCAGATTTACCCCAGCATGCTCGGGAACGAGTTTTGGACCGTGTACGAGCGGGTAAGCTAAAGATTCTAGTTGCGACTGATGTTGCGGCTCGGGGAATTGATATTCCGCATCTAACCCATTCAATTCAATTTGAATTGCCGGACGATCTAGAGGTTTATATCCATCGGGCAGGTCGTACCGGCCGGGCGGGTGCAAAAGGGACCGCTTATTCGATTGTGGCTGGATTTGATGAAGTGCAAATGCATAAGCTGCGCCGTGATTTTAAAGTTGAATTCGAAAAACATGATGTACCAACCGAAGAAGATGTATCGGCCGCACTTTCAGGCAAATTAACCGTAAAGCTGAACGAGCTAAAGGAAACTCGGGATCGCTTGGCCTTCGAGCGGGCTACCCGTTTTGTTCCTTTTGTTAAAGCATTAAGTGAAGATGAAGAAGCTGCTCGCCTTGTGGCGGTGTTGCTAGACGACTATATGGCCGGCAACTTATCAATAGATACTCCTGCCGCTTCAGAATCTGCGCCAGATCAAGCTGAGCCGAATCGTGGTGAAAAGGGTGGCCGATCTGAAAAAAGAGACAATCGCGGCGGTAAGCGAAATAATCGTAGTCGCAACGGTGGTGGTGGCAACCGTAATAACCGTGGCAGAAACGCCGGTGGCGGCAGTCAAAAAAATCGCGGGCGAAGTGGTGATGGGGATCGTAAAAAGAAAGAGTAGAGTGGCTGAATGAGCGGGGGCCTATATCGATCTCGCTTGCAGAAAGCGGGTATCTATTCAATAAAGGGTGAAGCCAAATACATAAAAGGTGAGCAAAATTAGCCAAATTTGATTGGCTTAAGCCGAAATTTGATGCTACCCTTTTGCAACATGGGAAACCTAGCACCGTACTGTCACTCATGTGACTGTTACGGGACAAGATTTTAGAATCTTTACCCATTATTTTTAAATATGGAGCGTGAAATGACTGATACACTGGTGATCACTGATCCGGATTCTGATCGGTATCACACTTTTGGTTATATTAGTTGGTGGAAGCAAGAAGTGGTGCGTGATGCGACCGCTTTGGTGATAGGAGCTGGGGCCTTGGGTAACGAGGTCATCAAAAACTTAGCCTTAATGGGGATCGGCCATCTAATTATTGCAGATTTTGACACGATTGAAGACAGTAACCTAAGTCGTTCGATTTTGTTTCGTGCCAAAGATCGCGGCCGCCGAAAGGTAGACGCTGCGGCTGAATCGGTACGTGAAATTAACCCTGATGTGAAAGTGATGACATGGCACGGTGATATTAACCATGGTCTAGGGACCGGGGTGTTTCGACATGTCGATGTTATTATCGGTTGTTTAGACAATCGAGAGGCTCGCCTATCGATCGATCGCTTTGCGATGTCTGTCGGCCGGCCGTGGGTTGACGGGGCGATTCAAGAGTTGATGGGGATCTGTCGGGTGTTCTGGCCAGCGAAAGAAGGGGCAAACTACGAAAGTACCTTGACCGATCGTGACTTTCAATTGATTAGCCTGCGCTATTCGTGCCCGATTTTGGCACGGGAAAACGTATTGCAGGGCAAAGTGCCAACAACCCCAACTAGCGCGTCGATCGTGGCGGCATTTCAAACCCAAGAAGCACTTAAGATTATTCATGGGATGGATGTCGAGCCTGGCAAAGCGTTGATGATTAATGGTTTAACGAACGATATTTACAAAACGGAATATCCGATCGTTGAAGACCGAATGCATCCTCCGCTAGACCCGATTGTTGAATTGCCCGAGGCTCGATCAGATCAGACAACCTTGGCAGACTTGCTCGCCATCGCTCAAAAAGAATTGGGAGATGGGGCGGTACTTGAATTTTCTACTGAGCTGATTGTGAGTATGACAGATCCCGCAACAGGTGAAACGGAGCCGGTTTTTAGGCGTATGGCCAACTTAACCGAGAACTCACTGACGGGAACCAGCGGCGCGACGAAGCAGATGGAGCTGACCTATCGTATTACGGGTGATGAAGATTTCTTAGACAAAACGCTCGCTGAAATTGATCAACCGCCGATGACTATTATTCGAGCGAAAAATGGTGATCAATCAGCCTATTTAGAAATTACCGGCGACAGAGAGTGGTTTTTAAATTACGGATAGATTCTAGTATAAATCTACCACCGATTGTTTCGAAATGTTGAAACCCTGGCACCCGATTTCCGTATTGTGTGTTCAATGAATGTAGACAGAACTATAGACAGATTGTAGATAAGCTAGATTTTGCAGGCTTTTATAAAATTAAAATCGGACCAAAATCTAGAGATAATAATGACCCTTTTTTGGAGGTTTAAATAAAATGGCAAGTATTAAAGTAATTATGTATGACACAACCGGTTCTAAAAAAACCCCGG
>JAHDEB010000153.1:1629-14973 GCA_020629055.1 Chloroflexota bacterium | reverse complement strand
CTAGGGACCTGAGCAGGAACAAATGAGCATCTTTGATCTACAGTCAGAATACACACCGATGGGAGACCAGCCGAAGGCGATCAAACAACTGGTCGAAGGGTTGGGGGATGGCGAACGTTACCAAACGTTATTAGGAGCCACCGGTACAGGTAAAACATTTACGATCGCCAATGTGATTCAAGAAACCAGCCGGCCGACGCTGATTATGGCACACAATAAAACCTTGGCCGCCCAGCTGTATGCAGAGTTCCGCGAATTTTTCCCCAATAACGCGGTTTCTTACTTTGTCAGCTACTACGATTATTATCAGCCAGAGGCCTACGTTCCGCGCCATGACCTTTTTATCGAAAAAGAAGCTCAAATTAATGAAGAGATCGACCGTTTACGCCTGTTAGCCACCAGTAACTTGATGACGCGCAAAGATGTGATCATCGTCGCATCCGTCTCATGTATTTACGGTATCGGCAACCCGGTTCGTTGGGGGCAAGTCAGCGTTGAAATTAAACGGGGTGAAAGCTATCGTCGAGATAACATTTTGCGCAAACTGGTCGAAATCCAGTACGGCCGTAACGACATGGATTTCAAGCGTGGTACCTTTCGAGTACGAGGGGATACCCTGCACATTTACCCCGCGTATGCCGAGACCGGCTATTCGGTAGAGTTCTGGGGAGACGAAGTTGAACGGATTACCGAATTTGACCCACTGACCGGTGAGGTCATTGCGGAAACGTTTGAAATCGAAATTTTCCCAGCCAAGCAGTTTATTACAGACGATCAACACTTGGCCCAAGCGATTAACAATATCGAGCAAGAACTGCATGATCGCATGGCTTATTACAAGGCGAACAATCAACAATTGGAAGCGCAGCGGGTCGAGCAGCGCACGCTTTACGATCTAGAGATGTTGCGCGAAGTCGGCTATACCTCTGGAATCGAGAACTACAGTCGGCATTTAGACATGCGTGAACCCGGCGACCCACCTTGGACGCTTTTAGACTATTTCCCCCGTGACTTTTTGTTGGTGATTGATGAAAGCCATATGACGGTGCCCCAAATCGGGGGAATGTATGCGGGTGACCAAAGCCGTAAGCAAAATTTGGTTGATTATGGTTTTCGATTACCGAGCGCCATGGACAACCGGCCGCTAAACTTTCCAGAATTTGAAGAACGCATCAATCAGGTGATTTTCACCACGGCGACCCCGTCAAAATTTGAAAATGCGAATGCAACAAAAATAGCGCGCCAAGTCATCCGGCCGACAGGCATTGTTGACCCAGAGGTTGATATCCGGCCGATCATGGGACAGGTAGACGACCTACTTAGCGAAATTCGCCTTCGTGCCCGCCGCAACGAGCGCGTATTAGTCACAACCCTCACGAAGCGCATGGCGGAAGATCTAAGCGACTATTTGCTAGACAACAATGTCAAAGTTCACTATCTACATTCCGAGATTCATACGATTGAACGCACGGAAATTTTGCGCGACCTGCGTAAAGGTATTTATGATGTCGTAGTGGGGATCAATCTGTTGCGCGAGGGGTTAGACCTGCCCGAAGTTTCACTTGTTGCGATCCTAGACGCAGACAAAGAAGGGTTTTTACGTTCAGAATCCGCTTTGATCCAGACGATCGGCCGGGCAGCGCGACATGTCAACGGCCGAGTGATTATGTACGCAGACAAGATCACCCGTTCAATGCGAGCCGCCCTAGATGAAACTGACAAGCGGCGAGAAGTCCAGCTCGCATACAACGTTGAAAACAACATCGAACCGAAATTTATGGTTCGCGAAGTCAAGGATATCACCTATGATATCGCCAACCTAAAAGAAGAGGCGGAGCAAGAGCAGCAATTTGCAGAAGGTGGCCCGAACTATATTGTGGGTGGCAACCTAGACGACCTACCACTGGAAGAGTTACAGCATATGGCCAATGAGGTCGAAGCGAAAATGCGTACAGCGGCTCAGGAACTAGAGTTTGAAAAAGCGGCCTCTTTACGGGATGAGCTGACCGAACTCCGTGAACTCGTCGGCCTGAAAGAAGCCGGTATCGCCCCAAATACCCCAGCCTGGGAAAAGGTGCGCAAAGCCGACAAGGCGAACTTGACCTATAAAGTCGACTAGTTGTTATTGTTCAGCAGTTTGGTCCAGTTTGACAAAAGGATCTGTGTTCTGCGGAAAAACAAGCTAAAAACTGGGCCAATCTGGCGAAAATAGTTGGGGTGCTGAATAATCACGACTAGTTTTTTAATCCGTCTACCCATCTTCAATATTTGATTCAGACTTTCGCCATGCGCTTTATTCCCGTGCAAGCATCTTGCTTTTTACCTTATTTTTTGGTCGAAAGTTTAGAATTGGCCTAAACTTAATGGGCTTATGTCAATTTGGATTCTGCATGCCTTTTACGGAGGGCTGACAATTTAACAACTGTCTGAATTGAATTGTAAGTTACCCAAACTAACTTTTTCACCCCTATCTTTTTTATCATGCCCGACCAGCCTTTATCCTCTTTACCGGCCGAAAATAAACAAAACTTACGTAAGGCATTGGAAATCGCTTTTACCATCGATGATCTAAAAACACTGTGCGTCGATTTAGATGTCGAATTTGAAAATTTATCGGCCGATACAAAAGCGGGGTACGCTCGAGAAATCATCGATCATTTCGACCGAATAGATCGGCTCCGTGATCTGATAGATGCTTGTCGTGAAATGCGGCCGCAAGTAGATTGGGGGCAGTTCTTAATCTTTGAAAAACAATCGGCCGATGATATCAACCAACCCCTCGAATTACCGGAGGGCTTTGTCGCCTATGTTGACAGCCAGCAGGAAAATGAATTTGATCGCTCCGGGAACCAGATTCGGGAAGAAATCGCCAGCTATTTCAAAATGGTCGATGAGCGAGTCAATACTAAATACCATCACGGCTTTTTATCCCCAGCCCAAAACAACCTAAAAGTACGATTCGAAAGCGAAAAGCTCGTTAGCTCTCTGCTCAAGCTAAACATTAAAATCAATGTCGCGCTCAAGATTTTGGCAGAAACGGTCATGACGCTAGACGCGATCTTGATTACAGAGCGGGTCAACGTTGCTGAAGATCTGAAAACGTCACACATTCGCGAGGCGGTGGTGCAATCGATTTATCGACTGTCAAACATCTACGGCCGCCACCAAGTGCAGCTGTGGGGCGACCGCTACGCACGCCGTTTCGGGGGTGCCCATCATCGCATTCAGGTCTTTCACCCCAATGGAGATGTCGAAGATCTCTCATATTCGTTCATCAAGAACTATCTGCTACCCGACATCTTTCAGCAGCTATTCCATTTAGATTTTGATAAGTTCCGAGCTGATATTTTACCGGCCGAACATACCAGTATCATGGCGAAATCAGTTGTGGAATATGTCCGCTCAATCGATTTATACCATGTGCGCTACGAGTTTCTCGTCGATCTAGTCAAAGAAGTGGGTATACAACCGCCGCATCCGTGGTTTGCCCCAGAAAAGTTTGCCCAGATTGTTATCGATTATGATTTTGACCGCATTCAGTATCATAAATTACGCGCCGACTTTTTCATCGCCCGCAACGATGCCGGCAGCATTCTGCACCACTGCAAAGAGTTAATGCACCATTCTTGCTCCGCCTTGCTTAGCCATTATGGCTGCTATCTGGGTTGTTTTAATTTAGCCCCGTTGCGCGTGCTCATCAGCATGATCGAGTATCATGCTGAATCTAGATTAGACGAGGACGAAGGCTTTTTCCGCTTTAAACAGTTTTTTGGTGACATCGCCGCAACGTTGGAATATGACCATGAACGTTTGGCCCAAAAGTTGAAACAAATCGAGCGATATTTAGGTCAAGATCCCCATCTTGACCGGCCGGGTATCGACTATGTCGTTGACGCGTGTGTCGAGCTAAGTGAAGAGCTTGTCAGCCTGATTTCGCACCGTCAAGCGGTCATCCGGAAAATCAAAAACTATGATGTCGAAATTAAAACCCGACAACAGCTGTTACAGCTCGCCAAAGATGTCCTGATTCGTGTCCCAGGTGTCCGCTTTGCTCCCCGCCAAGATGATGTTTCTAGCAATATTCTGTGGGCCTATCATGACCTAACGACGGCGGTCTTTCAAAAAGTGAGCCCTAAATTTGCGATATCGGTTCTGCATGAAACAGATGAGGTCATGCTCGCCGTTGCGATCGATGCGGTGCTAAGTTTGCTCAGTCGAGAGACATCTAACAATCAAAGCTTACGCACAGTGATTTTTGTGACTCACTTTTCAGAATTAGTAGGTTCCGTTATTGCAGACTATCTCAAAAACTATGAACTACAGGTCAACTGCTTTGTTTTAGATCTGATGAATCTGGTTGAAATTTCAGAAAACAAAAACCGACTTCAAACGCTGTCAGACTTGTTATTAGAGCAGTAAGATAGGCGATCACCCCGCCAAAGCGCACCCTCTAAAACATCGCTTCGGCCGTGGGTCCTTCGGTCCGATCCGTTAACCAGCCGATCGCCAAGGCGAGGAAAATCGATCCGGCCGACCATAGCCCCAAAATAATCGGGCTATCATTGATCGACATCAGCCAAACACCCACCGCGGCCAAAACCAGCAAAACACCAATCCCCATTTCTAAGCCCCGTTTTGCGATACCAAAGCGCAATAACCCTAAAATAAGCAAGGGCCAAACGATTGATGCGATAACGGCCGAGCCGCTAGGGAACTGTGTAAAATAGCCCAGCAAGGCAGCCATCATGCCTAATGCCAACCCGATGAGCAAGCGATAGCCATATTCCTGCAACATTAGCTTTACGGGGACACGATGGGGTAAACCACGCAAACTGAGATAAAGAATTAGGACAACAAACAGGCCAAATACCCACACCCCAAAAGCGATATGTGGCATCGCTACCCGTGAAACAGCGATTCCGATTAAAAGAAAGGTTATCAGCAGACCGGGCATCAGCACAGCCCCCCGATCGGTTATTTGCAGGGCAACAAGGCACAAAACAAGCCAAACCGGCAGCAGCTGTTCTGAAAATATAGTGGTGCTTTCTAAAGCATTAAAAATGGCTGGAATATCCATACCGTTGATGGTATCCGGTAATGATGCAGATGCAAAAATCTTAATCGATTCGAGCGATCACCGGCAAAGGGCGAGGCGTTAATTTCGCAGGGTCAGCGGCAGATAAACAGAGTGATCATAGGTAATCGGCCGATCATCACTAATCATCAGGTTAAAGTTTTGCACCCCCAATTGGTCAGATTGGTCATAAACTCGAAGCTGGACAAACGCAGAACCGACATCATCTAAAGTGGGGGTTCCAACCAAATGATAGATTTGCCCTTCAGTGATCGTGTTCAAAGTCAGCCAAGAGGGGCCAGAGCCGATTTGAACCGATTTTACCGAATCCCCAGCGTCATCCTCACGAACCTCAATTTGATAGCTGTACTCTACATCAACATAAGCGACAGTAACCGGGGTGGTCACAAAGCGTGGCGCTTCGTCTTCGTCAACAACGTTTATCGTGTAACTCCGTTCTACAAACAGCCCCCCAGGGTCTGTCCCACGTACTCGAATCGAAAGCGTGGGGCGCGTCTCGAAATCTAAGCTGGTGGTCGTGACTAAGTTTTTACCGCTCTGAATTCTGAACGATCCGTTGTCTTCATCCCCGTCTCCACTAACGAGGGTAAACGTCCCTTCATCCCCATCTGGGTCAATCAGGCGAAATTCAGCAAATCCGGTGCCCGATGGATAAGCCTCTGACAGTGGCCCGGCATTAAACAAGATATTTGCCGGCGGCCGATTGTCGGCACCGGCCTCAGGCTCGGCCAGAACTTGTGTTGGCAACAAGAAAACCAATGCGATCCAGGCACCGCATAATGCAAAGAAAGGGTTGATTCGGTTTGGGGTCACAGCAATTTGAATACGCATCATTTTCATTCCCAGATAAATTATTCGTAATTGTTCAGCAGTTTGGTCCAGTTTGACAAAAGGATCTGTGCTCTTCGAAAAGATGAGCTAAAAACTGGGCCAATCTGGCGCAAATAGTTGGGATGCTGAATAAATACAATTATTCGATAGGTTAGTCTAGAAGATTACGTTTTTCTAGCGCAGCCCTTAAAAGCGGCTCGATTTGAGCCTTTATTTGGTCATTCGCATACCCGACCCAACTCACATCAGACTCCAAGTCGAGTAAACAGTTTATCGGCCGACCTTTTTCATCCGTCACAACCACGCCTAACTCGCGTGCGATTAGCTCGGTGCAAATGTCATAGGGATGGCAACAAATGCCAAGGGCAAGTCCACGTTCGGCGATTACCTGTTCCATGACCGGCCGAATATCGGCTATGAAGCGATCTTTGCCCGACATCAGCTCGTAAAGTTGCCCACCAGTGCAAATGTATTGATCCTCGAAACAGTGAGTTTTGCCTTTCTGCACCGGCCCCAAAGCACCGATCACAATCTCTTCATCAATGGCCGAAAGCTCCTCGCGTACCCCAGGGAAAAATCGAGAGACCGAAGCGAACCCATGGGCGATTGTGTCAGATTGTGACGGCCGGACTTGGATCGGTGTCGCCTGCCCAGTTAGACGGTTATAACGTTCAGCGGCGACGCCCTGATCTCGCACCGCCCAAATCTGATCAGATAAATGTTGCTTGATTAACGGGATCTCGGTTTGAATGGCAAACTCAATATCTTGCAGGCCGGTTTGCGGCCCTAAATTAGGGGCAACACCGGTTAAAACCCACGCACAACGCTTTTGATACATCAACGCTCGGGTGCCATCAATCGGAT
Source organism: Chloroflexota bacterium (assembly GCA_020629055.1). GTDB lineage: Bacteria > Chloroflexota > Anaerolineae > Promineifilales > Promineifilaceae > WTJY01. The sequence continues at coordinate 8,183 of JAHDEB010000153.1, read as the reverse complement.
CAACGATAATGCGCCATTTGGCATCTTCCGGCCGGGTACCACGAGGCAGCACAACTTCCCCATCTTCTAATCCTTCAGCAATTAAAATGACTGGGGTGTGTACCGCGATATGTTTTTCAAAAAACTCGATTAACAGCTCTTCGCTGACCTTGTCAATGGCATAAATCGTGTCTCCCACCTCATCATGGGCGATAACTGAAAGCTCTTCAAGGGCGGCCGATTCACATGCGGCGACAACCGCATCACGAATTTGATTGTGCAGTAGCTGAATGGGTTCAAAAAATGAATGCATATAGTATGTTTTATGAATTGAGTAGTTTTGAGGCTCTTTTTGCAACAGACTTGCGTTTGTCCTGACTTAATCTTTCTAAATGCGGCTGTAGCCACAGGCGTAATCCGGCATCATCTTTATCCCAGTCAAACAGGGTTTGCATCGAGTAGTTCAGCACGATCCAGTCATTATGGTTTGCTAGGTTGTTTTTGATGATATCCACAGCGGCCGTTTTTTGTGATGCGCTCATATACGATTTGAGCAGATCAAACAAAATCGCAAGGGTCCATTGGGTGGAGGCTTGATCGATTTTAGAGATTTCACTAATGAAACGATCGATGTATGGAACCAGCCATTCCGGTTGAGCGAGCGCAATGCGTTTAAACACACTTGAAGTGCGTAAACGGACGACCTCATCTTGGCTAAAATAACACTGATACGCATCTGGCAAGCGAGCGGGATCGGCCAGGATCGTGTCGGTCACCTCAACTGTGCGGCCGAGCGAATTGTGATGCCCACCGGTTAACATCGTTTCAAAGTTTTCATTCATGATTCTTCTGTAGGTTGGGCTGGTTGTATGTTGGGCTTGCTATCACTATCAACCAAAATTTGCTGCTGGGTAAATTCAGCCCGATTCACGTTGAAGATAATGCCTCTGTTTTCAGGGTCGAGAGCGGCGTCTATCGATTGAACATACATAATTTTTTGCCAGATTTTTCGGCTTAGGCCGGTCGTTAAATCTTCGATTTCGTTTACAGCGGCTACAGCAACCTCATCGTCAAAGTCTTGAACATAAAGTGCTGCGAGTTTACCGATGAGTGACAGCATTTCAGAACAGTAGTCAAGATAGCGAGTGATCTCAAAGAGGGACATCGAATCTTTTGGGGATGAAGGGGTATACCGCATCGACCCGAGCGTATGTTCAGGATCTTTGGTCAGCTGATGCATGTCGATGACGTGGGCTAAAGAACGCAATTGATGAATCTCTTTTAGAGTACGCGTTCGTTTTACTCGCTGTTCGAATGTAGACAAAAAGAAGAGGAAGGCCAAGAAAAGAACAATTAGATTAAAGAGGGCATCAGACATTTCTAAAAAGTCTGCAAAATTGAGGGTGGCGTTTTCGTCAATCTGACCAGAGAAAAAGTAATAAATCCCGGCCAAGGCGAGAATGAAGGTGATGGTCGCCACCGGTAGACCGACCCGAACCCAGTACAAGGGTTTAGAAATACTCTCAGCTTTTTCTTGAGACTGCCTCGCAACCTCCATAAGTTCAGTACAAACGTTTACTAAATTTCGGTCAGGAAAACGCTCTTCTACCCGATTTTTTACTTTTCCAATCTGTTTGGTGATTAAGTCTGCACGTAAATTACTATATGGCATATTGTGATTATTCTTAAATGGGTGACTGTCTATTTTAAGAAACTAAAGGGGAATCAGCAATCAGGAAATAAAAAAGCGGCCGGTTCGTTTTCACAAACCGGCCGCTTTTTTGTTGTGGAGATGGCGGGAATCGAACCCGCGTCCGAAAAATTCGACCTCTAAGCGTCTTCAGGCGTAGTCAACCTATTTAAGATCTCGCCGCAAACGCCCCGGTTAACAGGGTCGTAATGCAGCCAGTCGCTGAATCTTTCCCCTCACTAGCGACATCGTGAGGGGGCATACCGACATTGGTGTCGTTCAGGCTCATCCGGTCGGTAATCGGAAGAGAAAGAACGTCATTCTGTATCGAATGAGACTCTTTAAACAACTACCGTTAGGCAGCCATTGGAAGAGCTGAGTAAGTACGTGTATTTGCACTTATTGTTTGCACCGCAGTTTTACGAGATGAAATGCGTACTCGACCTGCAACTCAGGATCAGCCTTCCCCGTCGAAACCGGTCATCCCCAAGGCCTGTTATGTTAATAGTTAGGGACACGAACTAAATAACTGTCTCATTTGGTGCTCGTGTTCCTGTCCAGCTGACGATTCAATTCAGACAGTTGTAAAATCGTCAGCCCTAATCAGGGGGTCGGCATTATAGCATAATTCGGCCGACTTTTGTCAATCTGCATGGGTTTATAAGATGATCGCCTTCAACCCTGCAAAACTGCGTCATAAAAAGAAGTCTTTAATCACGGCCGAAACATCTGCAATTAAAGCATATTCATCAATATCATCTTCTTTTTTAATCGACATATCCCCTTCAGATAAGGTCAACGTGACAATGCCATCAACTCCGGCAAGCGCTTGGGCAACGGCCGAGCCCTCTAACATTTCATCTATAGATGTGTAACTTTCTTCCCGCTCTTTAGCAGTCAAAGGCAGGTTGGTGAAAAAGTGAATGAGATTTTGTTCATCTTCATCCGCTTCAGATTCAATTTCAATATACTCTGACATAGGTATAATTGTATCTTAGGGACCTGTTTTATAAAACGACAATTGTCGGTTCAACGCAGCTATTGCACAATTTAGAATTTTAACTGGCGCACAAACAGCGTATACTTTCATCAAAACAGGATGTGAACCAAAGAATAACCCTTAACATTCATCTAAGATGGTTCCTGATTTGATACCATTTTGTGTTATTGTAAAAATCCCTGTTGAATCGGTCTATGTAACTCGTGCAAAGGGGCATAAGCAACCAACAAGTTCAAATAGCGTTCCTCCCTTACCAGAGAGGACAGCGGCCAAAATTATCCTATTCATGACTTGCGCCGCGCTTTACTAGAAGAAAAAAAGAATGAAAATTTTCCGTGCAACCTTGCAACATATCGAACCCATCGCGTTTTTGTTCGACCAGTATCGCCAATTTAATAAACAAGACGCCAACCTGGTCGCCTGTCGTGCCTACCTTCAAAAGCGGTTCAAAAACGAAGACTCTGTGATTTTTGGTGCCCAAAACGATGGGCGGCAAGTGATCGGCTTTGTTCAGCTTCATGCCTCTTTTTGCTCAATAGAGATGAGAGATATCGTTATCGTAGATGATTTGTATGTGCACACCACAGCGCGTAGGCAAAAGGCAGGCACCCTTCTAATGTCAGCAGCCCAAGCTTATGCAAAAGAGGCTCGGGTAACTAGGCTCACTTTACAGTCCGGCTTTGACAATCATGCGGCCCGTGGGCTGTTCACACAGCTGGGATACACGCGTGACCTTGATTTTTTCCCCTACAACTTAGAGCTTTCGTCGTCTTAAACGATTAATAGGAGCTTGGCAAAAGAAGTTTGACGGAGTACAAGCGGCAACCTATTTACTTTGCTTTCTAAAAAAACGTCATAATTCAGCAGTTTGGTCCAGTTTGACAAAAGGATCTGTGTTCTTCGAAAAGATAAGCTAAAAACTGGCCCAATCTGGTGCAAATAGTTGGGATGCTGAATATCTACCTAAAAACAAAAAAGGAGATATCCATAATGGATATCTCCCGAATTTAGGGTGTTGTTATTAATACAGGCGGACGGTTTCGGTTATGCCCAAAATCGCCAGCTTAGCAGGAGCAAAAATTTTCGCTCTTACTACAGGAGTTGTTGCTTTAGATATGCAGCCTACGCACGCACATGGTCAAGACGAACCCAACCGCGACGGAGCGCATAAACGGCCGCTTGCGTGCGGTCATCTACTCGTAATTTACGCAAAATCGCAGTCATATGGTTTTTCACCGTCTGGTGAGAAATACCAAGTTTGTATGCGATCTCTTTGTTGCTCATACCACCGGTGACATGTTCCAAGATTTCCGTTTCTCTTGGAGAGAGCGGAATAAACATTTCATCGGGATCATCTGAGAAATTACCAGACATTTTGCCGATTTTTTCTTCAATCCAGAACATCACATCTTCATGTGACATCTGCTTTTCACCAACCACATAAAAGCCATCTTTTACAGATTGAATTGTTTTAATCAAAGATTCAGGGGTAACGTCTTTTGGACAGTAAGCTGAAGCACCTGCTCGCAGCGCATGAAATACCTGCTCAACATCATCATATCCGGTTAGGACGATGATTTTTGTATCGGGCATAATCGCTTTAATACGACGGGTCACTTGCAAACCATTGATCGTAGGTAGGTTCACGTCCATTAAAATAACGTCTGGCATCAGGTCGTAACACAGTTCCATCGCTACTTCACCGTCTGCAGCTTGGCCGACCACATCGATGTTCGGGCCGGTTTCAATTACATCTCGGATTCCTTGGCGAAATACTGGATGGTCGTCAACAATTAACACTCTAGTTTTAGACACGGTTTCTCCTTGCCGCATGATCATCCAAGCTATACTTCAAATCGTGTTGGTGACCTTCGGACAAAATATTGTTTTCTTAGTCGGTTTTAATTTCTTTTCCCTTACCCATGCCTATGACTTTGGGTTTGGAGGAGTACGGTAACAGTAGTACTAATCGCAGTATATCTAATGGGGCAGGACCTGTTTTAAAAAATAGGAGCAGAGGAATAGCTGTCGGGTCCTAGTTGGCACCAAATTAGTCCTGTTTTCCTATAAGAATTCACCAAAATTAAGGTTTTTCGTCAGATTTCTTGGTTTTTAAATTCGTCTACCTACAAAAGATTGAGTAAACTTTGCCAATTGGTGTACACCAATTTCGGGTGCTCATTTGCTCTTTTAAGCTCACCAATGGTCGGCTTAGCGAAACTGAGTTCCATGCGTATGCGAATCTAGCGGCTCATCAAGAATGAGCATAAACATCTAAATAATTTTTGACACAACGGAACCCAGTTCCGCGTGTAAGCGAAGCGACAATGGCAAAACGACGTAAAGGTGGCGGCCGAGCCGCACGGCATGCATTAAGAGCGGCCGATAATAAGAATAAGAAATCACCGGTTCAGGCCGGATTTACAGGCGGGCAATACAAACCGCTAAAAGATGACGAAGTCGTACGCCTGCATGAAGCAGCCCTCCAAATTCTAGAAGATGTCGGCATGGGGACCCCCATCCCACTGATTGTAGAATTAGCCGAAGCGCGCGGGGCACACATGAACGACAAAGGGCGTTTGTGTTTTCCCAAAAAACTGATGAACGAACTCATCGATGGTGCCGCTAAGTCTTTAACCCTTTACGGCCGCGATCCGAAGTTTGATCTCGACATCTCTAAAGAGCGGGTCCATTTTGGCACCGGTGGCGCAGCCATTTCAGTGCTTGACTTTAAAGAAGGGAACTATCGCAATTCAACGCTTGAAGATATTTACGATTTTGCTCGACTGACCGACCAGCTCGAGAATGTCCACTGGTTTACCCGCTCAGTTATCGCGACCGAACTTCAAGACCCTTATGAGCTAGACATCAATACCGCCTATGCACTCATCGCCGGAACAAAAAAACATATCGGCACAGCGATCACCATCCCTGAAAATGTAAAGCCGGTGACTGAAATGTTTGACATTGTGGCTGGCGGTCCAGGTGAATTCGCCAAGCGGCCGTTCTGCAAACTGCACACCAGCCCGATTGTGCCCCCGCTGCGCTATGGGGTCGATGCACAAGAAACGATTGTTGAAGCGATGAAATATGGCTGGCCGATCAACGCGATCACGGCCGGGCAGTCGGGTGCCACCTCACCCGCAACGCTGGCAGGCACCCTCGTACAAACCCATGCGGAAACCTTGGCCGCGATGGCGTTTGTGAACCTCATCGAACCGGGCTACCCGTTTATTTTTAGCAACTGGCCCTTTGTGGCTGACCTACGCACCGGGTCGATGACCGGTGGCAGTGCAGAAGGGGGGCTATTAAATGCGGCCGCCGCACAGTTGGCCAACTACATCGATATGCCGAGCGGCGTGGTGGGTGGCATGCCAGACTCGAAAACATTTGATGGGCAAGCGGGCTTTGAACGCGCATTGTCCCATGCGATGGTGGGGCTTTCAGGGGCTAATTTGATCTATGAATCATCTGGGATGCTGGCCGCCTTACTCAGCTGTTCGTACGAGGCGTTTGTTATCGACAATGAAATCGTAGCATCGACACTGCGCGCGGTGCGTGGCATTGAGGTAACCGAAGAAACGATCGGACTAGATACGATTGCCGAGGTTGTTGCCGGACCGGGTCATTATTTAGGATCGAACCAGACGATTAGCGTGATGGAAACAGAATATTTGTACCCCGAGCTTGGGGATCGTTCCCCACCGACGCAGTGGGAAGAGTATGGCTCGGCCGATATTTGGAGTCGTGCCCGGGGCAAAGTCAAAGAGCTGATGCAGAATTATCCAGAGTACATCACCCCAGAGCAGGATGCTGAGATTCGGGCGAAGTTTGAGCTAAATTTGAGTGTGGATGATGTAACCGCAAAGTCCGGCCGTTGGTAGG
>JAHDEB010000153.1:0-1529 GCA_020629055.1 Chloroflexota bacterium | reverse complement strand
TGAATATCTTCAGGCTCTAACTCAAATAGGGCAGGATTGGGTGTACGGGTCGGCACAAATCCTTGCTTCGAGTAAAAGCCAACGGCTGACCCAGTTGGGACGGCCGAGACATAAATCTCCTCCGACCCGTTCCTTTGCGCTTCTTCAAAAACAGCAGCAACAATTTTTTCTCCAATCCCTCGCTGGCGATACCCGTTGGTCACGTGCAAATAAGCCAGTTGCGCCATCTTTGGGGCGATTTCCGGCTGTAAAAGCCCGATTCCAACCAGCGTTTCACCGTCAAACGCGCCAAATAGACGGCCCCCTTTGGCAAGGTGTTCGAGACAAAATCGGATTTCCGCAGCGACTGTATTTTCTCCATCCCCTTCTAAACCCCAGTTGGGTGAATCCCAATGTACGTCCATCTTAATCAGTTGGCCGTCAGTAAAACGGTAGCCTGTTCGGATACTCTCAGATCGATCAATCTGTCTTAGCTTCGAAACTTCGTCCGGTGTCATCCACCGAAAATCAAGATCTTTCACATTAATTAGCCTGCAAATGATCGATGTTAGGCTGGTTAATCGCCGGATTGCCAACGCCTAGATGCGCGTAACTTTGAGCATCACCCCATAGGCGATCCAAAAGGGTAGATACGGAGGGGATATCGTTCATTTGTCCAACCCCCATCCCAGCATATAGACACATTTCGTCTAATCTTCCCTGCATCGACTTGAGTGGCGGTGTGTCATCATAGCGTAAAATCGTTCCACCCGAAGGCAGCGTAGCAAGAACATCACCTTCCCCCGGCCGCCGCCCTTTGGGGGAGCATCCATCAGCTTCCCAATTGGTCAACGTGGTGTTGCGCAGCACCCGGTGCGCCGCCTGAGGCCATTCCCCATCAAAACAGAGGGTATACGATGTATCACCCGCTGATGCTTGAACAAGGGACTCTTTATACGACAGATGCGCCCGGCTTTCTTGGGTGGCGACAAAACGGGTCCCCATCATGACCCCTTTGGCACCTTGCTGCATCGTGTCTGCAATGTCTTGGCCAGTTGCGATGCCCCCGGCCGCAATAACCGGTGTTGCCGGTGAAAAACGACGAACCTGCTGTAACAAGGTTTTTAACTCTGTCGTTGATTGCACATGACCACCCGCCTCAAGACCTTGGCAAATGAGAAAGTCAGCCCCGTCACGTATCGCCCGCTTTGCCCCAGCTAGATTTCCAACCTGCACCCCAACCGCAATCCCTTTGGCTTGTGCTTTTTGCATCAGCCGAGGGGCGTGCCCCCACGAAAAAGTAATGGCGGGGACACCCACTTCCACAACGGTGTCAAAAGCGTTAGGCGGAAAAGCCAGCACAAAATTGACGAAAAACGGGTTGCTTGTCAGCGCCTTTAACTGCCCTAAAAGTTTTGCAGTCGTTTCGGGTGGTGTCCACGTTAGGGCCAATGACCCCATGCCGCCTGCGTTTGAAACGGCCGCGGCCAATTTGGGTGACGCGATTGAGCCAATCGGCCCTTGAAGGATGGGGATCTTTAGTTGGTCAA
>JAHDEB010000011.1:65421-67735 GCA_020629055.1 Chloroflexota bacterium | reverse complement strand
ATATTGGGGGCCGTTTCCCACTGACCCGCATTCCAAATGCATGAGCCCACGATGTTTTCGTGCGCCATCATCAATTTGTTGTAGCGCATCAAATCTTCTAACCAGCCCAACGGCAGCCCGTTCCAACCGGCCAGCCAGCCCAGCTCTGTGATAACCATCGGCATGTAGATGCCGTTTTCGAGCATCAGTTTGGCTTCGACAAACGGCCGGCCGGTGTTGCTGTCGCTCGGTGTGCCGTCCGCTTTGGTTAGGTGGACCGAGTCGATGGTGACGCCGGAATAGGCGTGTCGGCTATAGATGTGGCCGCCCGCCTGCACCTCTTTCATAAACGGCATCCATGTGCTAATCCAGTCAGGCAGATCGGGGCTACCGCCCGCGTCTCCCCACAGGGCTAGCTTATAGCCGTCTTTTTCGGCCGCTTTGACCATGCCGCGCAAATACAAAATGGTGCGTGGATTATTGATTTCATTGATCGGTTGGAAATAGACATCGTCCCCATATTTCGCCCGAATCGGTTCATACTGTTTTTTAAGCAGTCCCCACCAAAAGTCGGCCGCTCCTTCTAGCTCGTCATCCTTTAGCCGATCAAAATCTCCCGGCGCATCTTTGTGGTCGGCGATCGAATGGGTTCTGAAAATCTTGATCGCATTTTTGGGGATCTCATCGAAAGCACCTGCATCGAAGGTCACCACAGAAACAAGATGGGGGGCTGCAACCCCGTAATTGTCTCGCTGATGGGCCGAAACATGAACACCGATTTTATGTTGTTGAGCCATACTTTATCCCTCGCACGTAAAAATAATCGTTATTATTCAGCAACCCGACGCAACACGGTCATCAATGCGAAATATGGTTCCTGCTGAGAAAATACAATTTTAGCAGGTTTTATCGATTTGGTTGCTCGTTCCCGATAATTTCATCTAGCGTAAATAGATCCGGCCCTTCCCATAAAAACCGTTTTAACGAAATCGCCAGATCGTCGCTGACCTCGACCCCTTCTTCGCGTAAACGTTCCGCCTGTTTATTGACCGATGCTTCCCGATTGCCGATGCTGATTTTGCCAGCCGCATTGACCACACGCCACCATGGCACGTCTGCATGTTCGGCCGATCCTTTGAGCCCGTTTAGCGCATAGCCTACCGCCCGTGCGCCGCGCGGCCGACCCAGCATTTGGGCGATGCGGCCGTAGTTGGTTACTTTTCCGGCCGGGATGAGGCGCACCACGGCGTAAACTTGTTCAAAATATGACATATGATTTTCGATTTGGAATTGACGATTTACGATTAAGTTTTCATTTCGAACCTATTACCCTGTAAGGTATGTAAGTTGTATTTTTCACAACTGAGACGCTGAGGGGGTTGAGATCATTAGCGGGAATTATTCAGTTTCTGTCCGTATCCGTGAGAAAACAGAAATCAAGAATATATGCTTTACAGAGTACTATTTGCATTGAATCGAACTAATTTCTAGAGCACGATTAGTCGTTAATCATCTTCCTCATTCGCGGTTCCAACTCATCCCAAAAAACGGTGATGTCACCAATGCAGCCACCATGCCCGCAGGGTAGCCAGGTGAGCTCGCTGTTTGGTGCCGCGGCGTGGAGCAGATCTGCTTGATACGGTTTAACGACGATGTCTTCGGTGCCGTGCATAAAATAGATCGGCCGATCATAGTTGGCCACAATGCCGATGTTGTCAAACTGGTCTTTTGCCAGAAAACCGGGCAAAAAGCGGTCCCGAGCGATATGCCGAATGCTGGCAAAGGTCGAGAGCATAATCGCCCCTTGGGTCGGCCGCTGCTGGGCCAGCCCCCAAGTCGCCCCTCCGCCGACCGAATGGCCGAACAGGATGATTTGATCCGGATTGATTTCCGGTTGGGTCACCAGCCAATCATAGCCAGCCACGGCCGCCTCTACAATATTATCTCGGGTCGGTTCACCCGGCGCATGACCAAAGCCAGGATAGCCGACAATCAAAACGCCAAACCCTCGGTCACGCAACGGTATCGCATGGCCGACCCAATCGTCAGCGATTTCACCGTTGCCGTGGCCAATAATGACGGCTGGGGCGGGATGGGATGATTCTGGCGGTTCTAGATACCATGCAAAGCCAGCTAGCTCACCCTGAGATGTGGTGAAACGTGCTTCGACCAATCCTGGAAAGTCAGTTGCGTTTTGAACCTGAATCGGCCGATGCTGGCCTGGGAAAAGTGCTTCTCGTTGAACCTGGTAAAAGAAGATGGCGTAGGCCGCATACAAAATAAATGGGAAGGCCAGACCAACGATGAGAAGGGTGCGCAAAATCATAGAACGGCA
>JAHDEB010000011.1:21582-65321 GCA_020629055.1 Chloroflexota bacterium | reverse complement strand
TAAATGGGAAGGCCAGACCAACGATGAGAAGGGTGCGCAAAATCATAGAACGGCATGAACGAGAGTTTTCTGTAGAAGTCATAAATGGTTAGATTTAGATAGTCGATGCATCAAACCATTATCTAAACCTAACCACCATCTTTCACGCACTCGGGTGTAATTTTAATCTACGTTCCAAGTGACAAGCGGCCCTGCCACCCAAGTGGGTGGAGGAGACCCGTACAGTTCAGTTGAATCGCTAACGCTCATATCGATGATGTTTCCTTTCATCGGCCCACGCAGATAACTCATCACCTGTCCCGCATCACGATGGTCAGACTTAGCCCGCACCGTGTGTTGGTTATATTCCCAATGCTCTTGGCGTTCCATGTAGCCGATCCCTTCGTTGATGAGGTCTGTCGCCATCGCCAATCCGGCCGCGTCCGGTTCAAAGCATTCATCGGCCGGGGTGCCATATCCTAGACCATGGTGTACCGGGTCAGCGGTTGAAACGATGACGGCGTTTTCGCATAGCTTTGCGAGTTCTTCGATGCCAGGCAAGTTTTCCGGTTCACCTCCGGCCAGCCATGGGTATCGTTCAATCATTTCAGGTGGATTAGAGATGCCGCGCCGTTTGATTTCAGCGTCCCAAAAATGGCGCCACCCCATCAGGGCATGATCGCCGGTCCATTCGATGCGGCCGGTAGACTCATTTAAGCCTGATCCTTGAATACCGTAAAACGGCTGGTCGGCCGGTTTAGCCCCGGCCACAACCGCACGCCGGGCGTTTTCCATTTCTTGGGTAAAAGCATGCAGCACACTAATCACCACAATCCGATCTGCGCCACTCTCCAGTGCCGCATGGGCCACGGCCGCCTGTTGGTAACCACAATCATTAACCGAAATATGTGGAAAAACCAGCATTCCGTTGTTCGCCAATAGCGATCCCAGCTGATGCTGTTGACTGAGGGCTACACCGCGCTCAAGATGTTCTTGAGTCCCTTTTTCACCCAACTCGTTTATTTCGCGCGCATACATCGCCAGAATATCTTTTTGTAATTGATCTCGGTCTAATTCCATATTTCCTCCGGATAACAAACTTGTGTATTGATTCAACAACTCCGTAGGCCCCCATTTACGGAGCACCTCTAGGCAACATCCTCATCGCTGATTTGGTCCCCAAACGATATCAATAATTTGCGCATTAATGCTGCGAGCTGTTGCTGCTCGGCCGTAGATAAGGGGGACAACAGCTGGAGCTCATAATCTGCATGGGCCGCAACCGCTTTGTCGATGGTTGTGTGTCCTTTCGTGGTTAACTTTACCAAAACCCCCCGTCGATCTGTGGGATGAGCTTTTCTCTCGATGTGGCCTGCACTTTCAAGACGATCTAATCGATTGGTCATCGCCCCTGAAGTGAGCATGAGCGCATTTAATAGATCTTTTGGAGTTAGCTCAAATGGGGGGCCTGATCGGCGGAGTGTTGCCAGCACGTCAAACTCACCCTGGTTGAGTTCAAACCGAGCAAAGTTCTTTTGTAGGTATTGGTCAAAATAACGAGATGCACGGGAGATTCTACCGACAACCCCCATGGCAGATGTATCTAGATCTGGTCGTTCTTTTGCCCACTGTTTTAGCACGCGGTCTACCTTGTCCTGATTCATGGAAAGGATTATAGCGTCAAGTAGCTTGACATCAACTGTCTTGACGTGAAGATAGTTTTCGATTATATTTATCTTTATATAAAGATACTTGATGTGGAGGTAATATTGTGCGAAACAGCTTTTTAACCGCTATCGCCCCGATGTTATGGGGCACAACGTATATTGTGACGACAGAGTTTCTGCCTGAATATGGGCCAATCAGTGTAGCAATGATCAGGGCCCTGCCAATCGGATTAATGTTGGTTCTCTACTTTCGCGTATTTCCTACCGGCATCTGGTGGTGGCGCAGTCTCGTGTTGGGTGGCTTGAATATCGGACTGTTTTTCGCGCTGCTTTTTGTGGCGACCTATCGTCTGCCCGGTGGTATTGCCGCAACGGTAGGGGCGATTCAACCGATATTGGTTATTTTGTTTTCTTGGCCCCTTTTTAAGCAGCGGCCCCGTTTGATTATTTTGCTCGTGTCGCTGTTGGGCGTTTTGGGGGTAGGGTTGTTGGTCTTGGCACCGACTGCCCAATTAGACTTGATCGGGGTTTTAGCCGCACTTGCCGGTGCCATGACGATGGCTGGTGGGGTTGTGCTGACAAAATATTGGCAGCGGCCGGTCTCTCTTATCGTCTTTACAAGCTGGCAGCTCGTTGCCGGTGGATTGATTTTATTACCACTGGCCATTCTTTTTGAAGGTCCGTTTCTACAGATTCCCAGTGGTCAGAACTTATTTGGTTTTAGCTGGCTGGCCGTCTTGAACACCGGACTGGCCTATGCGCTGTGGTTCAGAGGGATTGAACAGCTGCCCGCGTGGAAGGTGTCGGTCTTGGGTTTGCTGAGCCCTGTTGTGGCTGTAGGTGCAGGCTACTTTCTGTTGTCTCAGTCATTGGTTTTTATCCAGCTAATCGGTGTTGGTTTGATTTTGGCCAGCATTGTGATCGCTCAAAGGTTAAATACAAACGAGCCAACAACCACTGAAAATCGATGGTCATTGGCTCGTACGTTTAGGATTTAGGGCAACGGTTTGGTAAATGCTGGCTGAGCTTGTCGAAGCCGAAGTTTGCCAAACCTTGTCGAGTAAGTGTTATAGGATTATTCCAATTCTGCCAAACGCTCTGCCAAGATCATATCGTTGTATGCGACGTCGTCGCTGTAGGTACGGTAAATGACAAACCAAATGACGATACGTATGAGGACCAATCCTGAAACCATGTACAGCAACACATTGTCTAATCCCATCGATGCGGTTAATAGACCGACCAAGAGGGTAAACAGAACGTCGCCGAGTCTTTCAGAGCCCGACTGCCACAAGCCATAAGCCGTACTGCGCAGTTCGGGTGTGGTGATGCGGGCGATCATCGGATGCATAATCGGGTTGTCAAAGGCCAAGACAAATCCCAGCAATAGGTTAATGATGGCGTAAGGGCCAATGTCTGTCCCAAAATCTACTGCAAGCGAAATGACCAAAAAGACAAAGCTCAGGGTCAGTGCGACATGATAGATAATTGATCGGGCGTTGATTCGGCTGGACCCATCGCCGATGCGGGTGCTGAGCGCCCCGGCAATAAACCGGCCGATGCCCAGCCCACCCGCCAGTGCACCAACAACGAGTGATCCTTCGGCAACCGGAATGCCACGATGGTCGGCTAAAAAGGTGGGTAAAAATGTGAACAGGGTCACGGTGCCGATTAAGAACTTGTCGACCAGCATCAGCTTAAGCGAACGATTTTTGAATAAGGTTTTGACCTTGTCAAAGCTAAACTCGTGTGCCGCGGCCGCTTTTTGGGCGACAGCGCCCATCCCTGCATCGGTTTGCCCACGGACCGGCTCTTTATAGAAGAAGTAAATCAAGATTCCACTGAGGACGCTTAGACCACCGGCCGCATAGTAGCCCATGCGCCAGCCATCCGGCACATTTTCAAGCTGCCCCACCATCACAATGGCGATAATGCCCAAGATGCCGGTGATGCCTGCCCAAACCCCTTTGGCCCAGCCACGAGTTTTATCCGTAAACAGGTCGCTGAGTACCGAATTGGTGACCGGGGTGGTTGCCGAAGCACCAGCGGCCGAGATCGCCACTAAAATCAAGACCTGCGTATAGTTGTTGACCATCCCCAATGCGATGGTCCAGATGCCCCAGACCCCCGTTGCAAAAACCAAGATCGCTTTCCGGTTATAGCGGTCCCCCGCCATCCCCCATAATGGGCCGAAAATCGCCCCAACCAGCTTGCCCAGTGCAGCGATAAAGCCTAAGGCTGAGGTAGCTAACCCTAATGCCGGTCGCATGACGGTAAACAAAATACCTAAGATTCCGCCTTCTACCCCGTCTACAAGCCCTGCAAAAGATAACAGGACCACGTTGGTCCAGCGGCCGGGCATTTTGCCTGCATCATGTTCGATTTCGCTGTCGAAATCGTCGTCTAAGTTGATTGAAGTCGTCATTGGTTCTCCTTTTTGTGGCAAGGATTGTAGCGTAAAAGGAGAAATGGGAAAGCGAGTGATTGTGCTCACAAAGGCGATTTTATTGGATCAGGAAGGTCATTCTAGGGCCGCCTCGTATTTAAAGCCGGTCTGCCCATTGATAAGATCACGAAAAGATCATTGAGTCTGTTTGTTTGCGGTGGGCTTGCCATAAAACAAAAACCGTCTGGCAAACCCAGGTTTTAGTTCAACCGCCAATGTTGCACTGATTAATATTAATAAGCCACCGGCCCATTGAATTGTTGAAAGGGTTTCTTGTAAAAATAAAACTGACCACATGATCGTTAGAATCGTATCGAGCGGCCCCAAAAGGGCGTATTGACCGCTGCCGATACGCTTAACCGCCTGAAACGTGAGGTTACGGGCGACAAAGGTGCCAATTACCCCCATCATGAAGATTAACCCTAAAATACGAGTTGTGGGGATCGTCATCGGTTGGCCTTCAATCAGACCTGCGGCAGACAATAGGACGAGTAGTGTCACATCTGTATAAAATGAGGTTGCTCGGGAGTTGTACCCTTGCATCGTCCTTTGAAGCAGGATGAGATAAACCGCATACCCGATGATACAGGCACTTAAGTACATCAGCCCGGTCCAATTCATCCCTCCGCCAGGGCCCAATAACAGATAGAGCCCGACCAGCCCAATGGCTAACCTTGTGATATTGCGCGGGGTCAATGCTTTTTCACCCATCAGCGCCAGTGGAATCAACACAAATAGCGGGTAGAGAGAGATCAGCATGGTTGCCATCGAGACGTTGACATAGGCAAGCCCCCAGTAAAATGTGAATGTGGTCCCGAATGAAAAGATCCCCACCACGAAGGTGCGGCGAATACCGGGCCAACCGATTTTTAAAATCGAAGCATCGGTAAAAAGAAACGAGATGGCCCCTGTTAACACTGAAAAGAAATAGCGGATGATCAGAAGGTGGGTGGGGCTGACACCTGCTACAATCGCCGCCCGGCCGAGCGGGGCGTTTGAACTGAACGATAAAATGGCCACAATCGCCATGGTCCAACCGATCCAAGGTTGGGCTAGCCAGTCAGCATCTGTGATGTTGACAGACCACTTTTTGGGAAGAAGGGCTGTTTTCATGATGATCTCCAGTTGGATGATCTTGTGAGCTCGTCGGCCGCCTTGTCCATCTTTTGACGTTCATTGTGGGGAATGAAGCTGTCTGTGGTAGGTGGGTGTAGGCTGACGGGCAAACGCATGATTGCCACATAGGGTGTGAGGTTTTGCTGTACGAAAAAAGGGGGGAGGAAAAATTTAAAGCGGGTAGGCTGCCTGAAACCAACGACTCACATAAAGATGTGACAAAAGAAACTTTTGATTGGTTGGTAATTTTTAGGGCCAAGGTGCTCCTTGGCCCACTAACTACAATTGTGATTAAGTTTAAATGGCCGAAGTGTAAACTAGGTTACATTTTATAAGATTGGGACTTGCCAATTGGTCGCTTTCATTCTGAATTTTATTGGTTTAGCTCTTTTTCAATGCGATCGCGATACGAATCACCAGTAGAAGCGTCTTTTTGTGCCGGATTGGTTTTATCCACGGAGTCGGCCTGTAATTTTTGCATCTGTCGGCCGAAGATAAACAACCCCAGAACGACCACTAAAATCGGGCCGATCCAAAAGAAGCTGCCCAACCCCTGTGCGGGTGGATTGGCCAAAACCCCGGTCCCGTAGCGAGTCGCAAAGTAATCGAGCACTTCCTCATCTGTAGCACCCGCCTCAAGTTGACGCCGGATTTCAGCCCGCCAGTCTGAACACACTTCGGTGGGGCAGACGTCCACCGGCAACGACTCACAGGTGGGGCAAAACAGCTCGTGCGCCACTCGATTGACATCGTTGTCGGTTACTTCGCTGTCCGGTTGATCAGATTGGGCAAGCACGGGGAGTGCCAGAGCACATGTGGCCACAAATAATAGAAAAAATATCGATTTTCTAAACATATAACTTCTTTTGCCTATTTAAGGGAGGCTAGCGTACAGTCGCGCTAAACTCATAAACGTATTTCGCTTTTTGATACCGATCTATTCTTTTAAGAGAGAGTTCATGTAAAGAATAATCGCTTGCCCAGAGAGCCTCGATCTCTTTTGCTTGAAAAAAACGCTTTTGTTGCCCATTTACATTAAAGAGACCCGGTTCAATTTCAGCATGACCTGTGGCACCGTAGTTTACGTCTTTGTACGAATTAAGCCTGCAAATAAAACTTCCATGAGGTCTTAGAAGCCGCGAAATTTCTGCAATAATCTCTTTCGTACGTTCAAAGCTGAAATAATGTAAACACAAGCTTGCAACAACTGTATCGAAGCTGTCGCTCTTAAATGGTAACTTTTTAGAATGGTCCAAAGTTAAAACAGACCCTTGAATACCATGCTTTGGTGCGAGGTCGCAAGACACCAAAAAATCTGAGAATTGAGAAAGGACCTTAGAATCTATGCCAGGGCCGCATCCTAATTCTAGAACCGCTTTGCCTTTAAGCATCTCAGTGTATGACTCTAGCCAGGCATGATCACGTTTCATCGTATTTTCCTGGTTTCTCTACCGATTGTTAATTGTGGCCAAAGCGACGCGCCGTTCGGCCGCAGCAATCTTTTCATCTAAAGGATCAGGCCATGCAGCCACCAAGGTGCCTACAATAAAGATAACGCCCCCAAACCAAACCCATTGGATCAGTGGATTGAGATACATTCGTATGGTGGCGGAGTTTTCTGAAATATTTTCCCAATTGACCAAAATCACATAAAAGTCTTCTGCAATCGTTGACCTCGCATCAGGGATCGTCATCCCTTGCCCATTGTCAAAAATGTCGGTATGCGGCTGTAGATTGGTTAAAAACGCCCCAGTTTCATCGTAAACGGCCACGGTGCCCATCGCGGAACTGGTATCATCAGACTGTAGAAATGTGGTCCCTAAATATTCAATGGTGTAGTTGCCCAAAGAGGCTCGTTCACCCGTATTTAAAAAGACTTGGTGTTCCATCTGGAAAAACTCGGTGCCGATGATGCCGGCCGCCATCACCAAAACGCCTAAATGGATGAGGTAGCCACCGTAGCGCCGTTGATTTCGTTGGAACAGTTTGCCCAATGCGATAAACCAGCCTTCTTGCTTTGATTTAACCCGTGCGTGCGCGCCACGCACGTACTCTAGCAATGTCAGCAGCATCGAAAATGCAACAACCCACAGGCCGATGATCGCCCCGATTCGCCGCATGCCACCGATAAAGAGCACAATCCCGAACACCGTCGCGGCTACCGCTGGCCACAGTGATTGTTTACCCAGGCGGCCGATCGATGTTTTGTACCACATGGTGAGTGGGGCGACGCCCATCAGCAATAATAGTCCGGCAAACAGCGGCCCTAGCGCCCGGTTATAGGTATCTGGCCCAACCCCATAGCTTTGGCATTCAAACCTGCTGCTAAATAAAGCCGAGCAGGTGATCCACTCCGACATAAGGGCGAAATTGGTAAACAAAAAGATGATGACGGTGATCGCCAAAATAATAAAGTTATTGGCTAAAAACGCAGCTTCACGCGATAAAAGCGACTCTAGATAATTTTCACTACGTAACTCAGGGGCTCGCCAGATGGCAACCACAATCGAAAACAGCAGCATAAACCCGACGAAGGCTAAAAAGCCCCATTGAATGTCAGATTGCGCAAATGCGTGTACAGAACTAAGTAGGCCGGTGCGCACAATAAATGTGCCATAGATGACCGATAGGTAGGTGGTCAAGATCAAGATGACGTTCCAGACTTTAAACATCCCTCGTTTTTCTTGGATCATGACGGAGTGCAAAAAGGCGGTGCCGGTCAACCAAGGTAAAAATGCGACATTTTCAACTGGATCCCATTCCCAATATCCGCCCCAACCCAGTACATCGTATGCCCAGCGGCCGCCTAAAATTAACCCCAAGCTCAAGAATAGCCAGGCGGTCAAGGTCCAGCGGCGGGTGGTACGAATCCAACTATCATCTAAACGGCCGGCCAGCAGTGCCGCCATCGCAAAGCAATAAGGGACCACAAATCCGGTGTATCCCAAATAAAGCATAGGGGGATGGATGATCATCAGCGGATGGCGCAGCAGGGGGCTGAGTCCGTTGCCGTCTAATGCGATGCTCGCGGCCGGTGCAAACGGATTTTCAGGAAAAGCAGAGAGGTATAAAAAGTAAGTTTGGGTAAGCCCGCCGATGATGACGGCGTATGGAATCAGATCCCTCTCTTCCTTTTTGCTGATCCATGCAGCGGCCAAAAAACCGGCTAGGAAAACGTTCCAAAGCAGCAGAGACCCAGCTTGCCCGCCCCACAAAGATGAAATCTTAAACTGAATCGGTGTCGCGCGGCTGGTAACTTGGCGGACATAATTGATCGAATAGTCGTCATTGATCAGCGCAAGCACCAGAATGATGCAGGTGAGAATGAGGAGCGGAAAAACGGATATCGCCGCATTCCGGCCGCTGCTGATTAGTTTACGTTGGGTTTGTGGGCTTATTGAAGGCACCCATTGGGCGATTCCCATCACCACAATCGAATACAAGGTGGCCGCTAGGGCCAAATAAATGGCTGAGTTTCCAAAATCTGCAAACATGATGGTATGGGAGAGCGCAGACCATTGAGGGTCTGCGCTAATGTTTTAATTTGATCGGTTGTACCCGCGCTGAGGATTAGAGATTTCTTGTTCAGCCTTTAGTAATCGGCCGAACCGTCAGCTTCTTCGTAGCGGGTTGGGCATTTTAGCAAAAGGCCACCAGGATTTGAAATGAACATGCCAGACTCACCCGCTCTGCCTTCAACCAGCGCCTGGGCCTCATGCTGCAACAGGTCCGGTTTAGGTTCATTTTCCGCATAGATTGTCAGTCTTTGAGTGGGGTTATTTAAGTCATCGACAATATCAAACGTCAACGTTGAGTTTTCTGCATCGATTTGAGTGAATTCAATTGAATCACCGATAACCCATCCGGCAACCCGCAGGTCACGATCTTCTAGATCAGCTTCTTTTTCAAAATACTCGTCTACTGTTAGGTACAGTTGCGTTCCACCCGCATTA
Organism: Chloroflexota bacterium; assembly: GCA_020629055.1. Classification (GTDB taxonomy): domain Bacteria; phylum Chloroflexota; class Anaerolineae; order Promineifilales; family Promineifilaceae; genus WTJY01. The sequence goes on along the minus strand of JAHDEB010000011.1, from coordinate 56,160 downwards.
AGGGCATTGAATGCCACAAAAACCACGGCCGCTAATAATAACGCAGCGGCTAACAGGAACTGCCACTTTTTTCGAGGGGCAGGTTGTAGGGTGTCTCGATCATTTCTTGTCCAAGTTGAATCAGCCATGCAAAAAAGTATAGCAGTTGAAACTTTTAGACCGTATCCCCCTTATCTTCCCGTTACTAGAAATTTATCTTTGGTTAATGTAGGTGCAAGGTTTAACGTCGCTTTTCCCCAAGGCAGTCGCTAAATCAAAGCAGATCTGGATCTTCTTCTATTTCATCTTCCCAATTATCCGGTAGCGGCTCGAACGCCACATCTTCCGCTTCTTTTAAGCGATGTTCAGGCACCATGACGGCCGCCTCTCCCAGCTTGCCGACCGTGATACCAAGCCGACCACCGGCTTCTAGAGGGATCGCCTTAGCAGGTATGCCTTCAGCTTGCAGCTGTCCCGCGATAATTTGTGCCTCTGGCAGACCAAAGGTTCTTGTGAGTTCTACCCAAATTGGTGATTCGTTCATAAAACAAAAAAGACCGGAAACTCCGGTCTTTGATTAAACTTTCAGTTATTAGAGTTGACGACTTATTGCGAAGTTGCTAGGTCGTCTGTGACAAACATGTTTGCTGTCGCCTGCATTTCGCCATTGATCCAAACTTCCACCACATACTCGCCGGTGTTAAATCCGGTTGTTGGGGCTAAGAAAATGTAGCCAGGACCATCTGCACCATAATTCCAAACTTCGTTTCCACCACCGATGACTCGGCCGTCTTGACGCCAGACCCATGACCAGACCATTCCGTCTGCCATGTTGTCGTAATCAAACGTTGCATAAACTGTGTAAAAACCTTCGTTATATAGTTTTGCAGGTGCGGTTGGTTCGTAACTAATTTCGTTGATGCCGCTTGAGAATGTCAGTTCGCTAATTGTCGTATTGTCGTTTAGTTCTACCGCTGCATTTAGTTGATTGTATTCAGCCGGTAGCGCAACGCTGTTTGCAGCTTCTTCTAATTCAGCAATGGCTGCGCCTTCAGCTTCAATCGTTTCAAACGGTTGTAAGTCAGCAGCAGTGATGCGACCATTCTCTTGATTACTTTGAGAAGAGATTAAATCGGCCGTTAGTTCAACACTCGTGTCACCCTCAAGGGCGATAATGCTCGGTGATGATTCAGACTCGATAATTAAATTTTCAGATTGTTGGGTGATGATTTGCGTAGACTCGGTTGTGGGGGCGGCTGTTAAACTTTGTGGTTTTGCATTATGGATTTCGATCATCCTGATCGATGTATCTTCGGCCGGTTGCCATGCATATGATACAAAGAATAAAAGTAGAACTGCGGATGCGACTGTGCCCATGGAGTAGGTCTGCATCTTTTGCTCAGCCTGTCTCCTAAGGAAATAGTAGGGTGATTTTTTTGATTCCCGCCAGAAACGGATTGTTTGCCATGCCCCTAAAACTAGGAGTAGGATGAGTCCGCCTGATATCCATGGAATAATTGTATTCATACAGTCTTCTTGGCCGTCACTTAAGATATTATGACTTTATGTCACCTAATTGACCACACGATGAGAATTATAGATGTTGGTAGCTATCAGCCAAGCTTATGTAAGTGAAATTCAGGTCGTTTTGCTCAAATGTCACCAAAATGTCCCCTAGCTAATACCTAAAAGTCGAAGTTATCCACAGCTTTTCAGCAAACCATTGTTAAATGGAGCACGTTTTCTTAGTTTATTAATTGACGAAAAACCCTCCAAAATAGCTGTTTTGGAGGGTTTTTGGCCGATTTTTCTCTGAAAGCGACTATGACCCTTGTACTAGAAAAAAAGCATAATTCGGCCGTTTTCTTGCATTCAACTGGAGAGAAAATACAATCCTTTTATGTTCAAATTTGTCACAATCTACCGCCGCGTTGACGATCCCAATGCGATCGACCAGTTTTTTTCAGAGACCCACCTACCCTTGTCTGAAGCATTGCCCAACTTAGTTAGAAGTGAAGTGAGCTGGGTGAGGGGAAAGCCGGGTGGTGAGTCCAGATTTTATATGCAGTACGAGCTTTATTTTGAGAGCGAAGAGAGCTGGCAGATGGCCCTTCTATCTGAACAGGGCGTGGCTTTGGTTCGGGCTTTAAAACCGTGGGGGGATGAGAAAATTTTGACTTGGTTTTATTCAGAAACCTATGAAGAAACCCATGAAAATGAGGCCGGCTAGCTGAAAAATCGCTTAATTTTTGCCCTTAATAACCACACTAAAATCTCGATGTTACAACTGTCTCAATCAAAAATCAGCACCTGGGAAACGTGCCAACGCAAGTTCCAATTACGTTATATCGACCGATCTGATTGGCCCGAGCCACCCCATTCGGCCGACATTTCAGCCGTGATGGAGCAAGGGGAAATCTTCCATATGCTGGCGGCCCAGAGCTACAATTTAGGCGATCTTTTTCAGTTTGATGCGGCCGAGCTGGCATCGCCCATCGATGTATGGTGGCAGGCGTTTCAACAGCATCGGCCGATCCCCAAAAAGGGGGTTCAGCATCGGGTTGAATCCACATTGTCAGCCACATTAACCGATCAAATCAAACTGGTTGGGCGGCTAGATTTACTGTTTTTGAGTGAAGATAGGCTCGAAATTTTTGATTGGAAAACGGGCAAACCGCGTACGCACGGCGATTTGAAACAGGATTGGCAAACAAGGATTTATCTTGCGCTTCTGTATCAATCTCGGGCTTTATTGGGGAATGAATCGCTATCGGCCGAACAGCTTTCCATCACCTATTGGTACACACGAGATCCACAAAAGTCTGTAAAAATCAGCTATAGCGAAGCATGGCATGCGGAAAACTGGGCAGAATTAAATGCATTGGCAAGCCAAATGGGTGATCGAATCAACAGCGATCAGCTGAACTGGCCTCTGACACCACATCTGAAAGCCTGTAGCCGCTGTCCGTTTAATATTTTATGCGGCCGAGAACCTGAAGAAGAAGTAACGGAAGAACCTGCATTCGAGATTCTGGCGGATGATGAACGAATCCCGGCCGCGCCTGAAATCGTCATCCACCCAGATATTTAGAAGAGAGCCAAGTGCTTCCTACAACCGCATATAGACAATATTTTGATGATGTTAGTGTCTATGCAGCTAGCTGATCTTTGCCCGGTGCCACTTCAATAGATGGGTCTGCGCCTTTTCAACCTCTTTCGTTTGTGATTCTTCGCTCCAACCTAATTCATTGCCGATGATCGCTGCCATCTCATGCAGCAAACCGGTCGAAATTTGGCCCGTTATCGCCAGCAGGCTCCGTCGCTGCAACAGATCATTGATGTGCATAACCTTTTCGGTGCGGGTGATCCAAATTACTTCACGCTCTGAATAATCTGGCGCATGGGTCAGCGGCCGGTCATCACCATCGGCGCAAAATAAGGCGATTTCACGTGCACCGGTGCCATAACGGTCAAACAGCATTCCGATACGCTCAGCTGATGTTTCGGTTTCTTTGGCCAGGGCTTGAATCCAAGCTTCTTGATCTTCATCTTCTAAAGGGTAATCCTTGCCACCCCCAATGGGCCGTTGATCGGTCGAATCAACCCGAATTTCCCCTAAACGATCAAGCGTGGCGTCAGTCACCTGCTCTGAAAATGCGCGGAAACTGGTCCATTTCCCTCCCACAAGATTAAAGATCGGAAAATCATACAGATCCCCAGGTTCGATAATGCGGTTGTGATGGTCTCGGCTAATTTGCCCCGTACTGTTCGCATCGGAAGTGGGCAACGGCCGGACGCCTGAGAATGAATAGACGATTTCTTCCCGTTTGATCTCAATGGCTGGGAAAACGACTTTTGAAAACTCCAGAAAATAGTCGATTTCGTCTTCGGTACAGACGGCATCGGCCGGATCTTCGATATAAAGGTCTGTTGTACCCACGATGACACGTCCTGCGAGGGGATAAATCAGCACGATTCGCCCATCTTCGTTTTCAAAAAAGATTTCATGCCCCCGAGTTGCTTCAAACAACCTCTGATTATTTACAACAATGTGTGATCCTTTTGTGCCGCCGATAAAGTTCGTATCGTTCCCCATCGCCTTATTCACAAAATCGATCCAAGGCCCGGCCGCATTAATCACCAACTGAGGTTTGACCGTAAAGGTGTCACCTGTTTCACGGTCGGTCAGCGTGACACTGTCCCGACCCGCTCCGCTGGCTGCAACGTAATTCAAGGCATGGGCGTCAGCATTGATTCGCTCACCATCTAACATGACTTCAATTGCGATTCGTTCCGCATCACGCATCGATCCATCATAATAGGTCGCCGTATTCACAATCTCTGGGTTCATTTCAGGGAAATGCTGCAGAGACTTTTTGGTTCCCCAGAATTGATGCTTGGGGACTGTGGCTGATTTGCCGGTATAAGAGTCATACAGCATGAGCCCCATTTTGATGATGTAAGAACCACGCTCGGCCGGTTTGGTCAACATCCCTAAAAACTTCATGGGTGCATTTAAAAATCCGGAAAAGCGGGTAAAAATCGGGATGGTGGTCGCCAGCGGTTTGACATAGTGAGGGGCATTTTGGATCAGACGATTTCGTTCATGCACCGCTTCTTCGACCAAGCGAAACTCCCCATTTTCTAGATATCGAATTCCCCCATGCACCATTCGGGATGATGCGGCACTGGTGCCAGAACAAAAGTCCGCTTGGTCAACCAATAAGACATGGACACCTTGCAGCGCTAAATCTCTAAAGACGCCTAAACCGTTGATGCCGCCGCCGATTATGAGGACTGGCACCTCTGGATTGTTTTTGTAGTGTTGAATAATTTCGTTTCGATTCATAGCTTGGTTTGTCGGGGGTGGGGTATTTAGGACTGAAGTTTAAAAAACTTTCCCATCAGCAAGTTGATTTGATGAGATTTAACCTTCAGTTGGGCAGGAACTACGATTTAACTAGGACATTTACGAGGTGCCCTTTTAGGACATTAAAATCCCGTTCCTAAGGGATACGTTTGGAACGCAAACGAAAATACTTGATTAAAGAATATATCTTCAAATACCTTGATACTCCCTACATTTTAAAGAAAACCTCTGCTTAAAACCGTTTTCTTACTATTCTTATTGATTATTTTGATTATGAGGGGCTGTAGGCCGTTAAGTGATGATCGAAGCTGCTAAATTAAAAAGGCCAAACCAACTTTTTGATGCTGGTTTGGCCTGAAAGAGTTTTTGCTGACTGTTTAGGCAGAAATAATTGCAGGATGCTCGGCCGGCTGTTGAGCAACACGCTGGTTCAGCCAAAGCATCAGCGACATTTGCGCAAATACGACAAGTGGGATGATGGCATCCGGCATGCTCCCTTGACGAAATGCGTGAGAGTAAGCTGCACCCAAAGTCAAAATACCGATCAAAAGGCTACCCCAGACCATCAGATTTTGCTTCTTAAATGCGACAATCAGAAGAACCACGGCCGTTACTTCAACGATGCCTACAACCACCCGGAACCAACTGGGGTATTGGATCAGATTTTGAAACGTGTGAACCATATCTGCCGTACCGATAATTTTTGAGATGCCGAAGAAGCTGAACTGAGCAATAAGTAGGGCCTGTAGAATGCGGGTGACGGTTTTTTGAATATTCATTTTAATTCTCCTATATGTTTTTAGTCGGTCACTCTCGAATTGGTAACCTATACAAACACGACGAACGGGAAACCTGAAAATCGACAGGTACGAAAAAATCGATGATTTTTGGTATAACGGTGAAGATTCAAGCGCAGGCCGCTGGGTCGAAGTATGATTTATAAAACTTTTTTGCATCGAAATCGGATGTTCTTCGCATGAATCTTGCTCAAGTTACATTTTTGAAACGGCCGGAAACCCAAGCCATACTCGCCTCGCTACAGGTGAGCCAGCAAAACCACCTGCAACTGGCAACCAAGCTGAACAAAACTTATCAGCGGGACGAGGTGCATGCGCTCATTGAGACGGCGTTGCTGCGTCAGCGGGCTGCAAAAAAGTTTAGCCGTGCGGCCGACATGCTGTTTTTACGCGATGCGCTAGAACAAGCATCGGCTGAAGTAATCGCTGATTATCGGGCGAAACGATTTGAGCAGGCTGGGGTGAGTCACGTAGCAGACATGGGGTGTGGTATCGGGGGGGATGCGGTGGCTTTTGCCCAACACGGGGCCGTAACCGGTATCGATTTGGCACCCGTTCGGCTGGCGATGGCTGAGCATAATTTAACCGTTTACGGTCGGCGCGAAAATTTTGAGCCGCTTGAAGCTGACCTTGAGCAGCTAGCTCCGCTTGCACAAGCTGACGGTTTTTTCTTTGACCCGGCCCGCCGAACGCCTGAAGGCCGACGCATTTTTCGTATGGCGGATTACAAACCACCCATGACAATTTTGGACCGTTGGCGACCCATAGTGCCAACCGGCGGGGTGAAAATTAGCCCAGGGGTAGATTATGCCGACTTGCCTCCGGCCGAAGTTGCGTCAGTTGAATTTATATCTGTAAAAGGGGAAGTGCGTGAGGGTGTGCTGTGGTACGGGCAGATGCGACAGCCCGGCCGGTTAGCAACGTTATTACCCAGTGGCATTCAGCTTGCCGAACGGTCCGACTTGCCTGACCCAGAGGCTTGTGAACCATTAGGCTGGCTGTATGAGCCGGATGGCGCGGTGATTCGGGCGCATCTCATCAAAGAACTGGCGGCCGAGATCGGTGCCAAGCAGATCGATGCATCAATCGTCTTGTTGACGACTGAAAATTATCAAGAAACACCGTTTGCGCGTGGCTTTAAAATTGTTGATCATTTCCCTTTTCAACTTAAACGACTCAAGCGATATGTGCGCGAACAAAATATAGGGCCGGTGATCGTCAAAAAACGAGGCTCACCTCTAGATCCTCAGTGGCTAGAAAAACAGTTAAAACCAAAAGGGGAGCGGGCTGTCACGCTTTTTTTGACCCAAACCTCCGGCCAACCAACTGTTATTGTATGCACGGCAGAATAATCAAAAAGATGACATAACGCTTTTCCGAACGACTGACTCTCGCTTCGTAGCCTAGTAAACTTTAGCAGCTCAAATTTCAGAACTTAATTAACCTGATTTTTGCATAAGCATAAATTGCAACGAATTAACACGGAAATACGATTCAAAATCAGCAAAAATCAGTGCCATCCATTGCAAAAGAGGACTTAAAATGCTTAAACAGAATTGAGGTTAATTAGGCACAAAAAAAGGCGATTTGTATTTAATTACAAATCGCCTTTTTCATATTTTAGTGGGTGCTTTAGAGCATTTCGCGCATCAGGGTTCGCAGTTGTCGAATATCTAACGGTTTCGGCAGATAATCGTTGCAACCGGCTTCAATACATCTTTCTCGGTCGCCAACCAATACATTGGCGGTCACTGCAATAATTGGGACTTCTTCATATTTCAGTTCATTCCGAATATCACGTGCGATATCTAGGCCATTGATCCCTGGTAGGTTGACATCTAATAAAATGAGATCTGGAATGCTGTTTTTGAGTTCCGCATATGCGGTGTCCCCATCGGTTGCGTGAATCAAGTGATGCCCTTCGGCTTCTACAACCCGAGAAATGAGAAGCATATTTGTCGGATTATCTTCGATGCAAAGGATATTTTTTGTATTCATTTCGGTGGCCTGTGCGTTAAAGGGTTTAGTTAAAATCATATCTTTCCTTGGTACTACTAGGTTAAAAGTTCAACATGAATAAACGAGCTGACTTGAACTGGGTGTGGCGTCGAGTGTCGTTAATTCAAAGTCTCCTTTCCTCTTCGATTGTTGATTTACTTTTCCTCTAAGGTAGGTCGTATTAATGGTATAGTAAAAGAAAACGTAGTGCCAACGTCTAGCTCGCTTTCTACCCAAATTTCACCCCCATGTAATTCAACCAAATTTTTAGAAATAGGAAGCCCCAATCCGGTACCGCCTTCTTTCCGACTTTGCATGGTCCCTACTTGTTGGAATTGCTCGAAAATAACCGGTAAATCTTGCTCAGAGATGCCGGTTCCGGTGTCTTTGACACTGGCCAAGAGCCATTTTTCCCCTTCGACTTCTTTTGTTTCCATGCGCATGATGATCGTGCCTGCATCTGTGAATTTAACCGCATTGGATAGCAGGTTAAACAGAATTTGGATAAGCCGGGTGCGATCCGCCTCGATTTCTGGAGGGGCGTCTTTCAGATTTTGAATAATCTCAAGGGGTTTATTCCGAATCATCGCGGCGATTTGTGAAACAACTTCTTGTGTGACTCGTTCAATCGGGAATGTGGTATAGCTGAGTTCCATCATCCCGGCTTCGATTTTGGCTTGGTCTAGAATGTCCCCAATCAGCGTGCGTAAATGTCGCCCGCCATCACGAATCAGCGTGACGTCTTCAATCATCCGATCGTTTAATTCGCCGTCGATGCCTTCCAGCAATACATCTGCAAAACCGATAATCGAGTTAAGCGGTGTGCGTAGCTCGTGGCTCATATTGGCCAAAAAGTTGTTTTTTAACTGGTCCATTTCGCGCAGCTGCTCGGCCGTTTCTAGCTGCTCTTCATAAAGTTTTGCATTTTGCAATGCGATGGCCAACTGGGTTGCCAATGTTTTATGAATCTGGACATCTTCTTCAGAAAAGGCGTTGGCTTTGTCGGATTGCAAACTCAGAACCCCAACGACGTTCTCACCGACGATCATTGGAACAGAAAGCTCAGACTCTGTTTGGGACAGGTACGGGTTCTTCAGATAATCAGGTTCAAGTGCAACGTTTGGCACGATTACCCCTTGTTTGCTGCGAACGACCGCACCCGCCAACGATGATTGCCCATAGACATCAATGGCCCAGCCGGATAGAACCATTTCTTCCCCAACATCACCGGATGCCGCAACTAACCGTAAGGTGCGTTGGTCGTCTTCAAGCAGGTACAGGTTGGTATGGTAAAGGTTAAAGCGTTGCTGTGTGAGGTCTACCACTTCTTTTAGGAGCTTCTCCTGCTGCAAAATGGTTGAGGCACTCGCAGTGAGGTCTGCTACCGCCTGTAGCTCTGTCGCTCTTTTTTGCGTTTGGGTAATTAGGCGAGCATTGTCCAAGGCATTGGATACTTGAATCGCTATTTCTTCGATGAGCGCTCGCTCTTCCGTTGATAGGGGCTGATTGGGGGTGTCTTGCACACCGAGCGTGCCGATCAGCTGCCCCCGAATCTCAATCGGATGGGTGATCATCGCTCCGGCCGTCATCGTCATTTGGATGGCGGGCATGTCTTCGGCCGTCTCCGATTCTTCGACTTGATTGGTGTCAATCGGTACCGCCCTAGTTTGATCGTACCAGAATCCTTTCAGACCTTCGTTTGGCTGATATGTTTCCCAACCCTCACGTGTGAGCTGCTGAAGTAGTTTTTGATTTTCTTTTTGAGACTCATCTAACATTCTGCGAGATTCAAAAAGTTCGGCCGCCATTGCAACCTGCCCCATGACCCCATCTAGTGTTGTGATTTCACCTGATAGGAATTCAAGGGATTGTTCACTGTACACATCGATGATCCCCAAAATAGAATCGCCTGAAATAATCGGAATAACCAATTGGCTTTTGGCTTCTGGCAGTTGGGGAATAACTTTCCAATTTGGCTCTAAATCGTCACAAAGGTGCGGTTGTTTAGAAGAAATCGCCAAGCCAATGATGCCATCTTCGGCCGGAACTGAATAACCTGCCGCCAACATTTCTTGACCAGCTTCCCCTGCACCGGCCATCAGAATATAGTTTTCGCCCGACTGTGATGGGACAAGAATTTGTGTGTGGTAAAAACCAAACGTATGGTGAATCGTTTCTACAACATGGGCGTAGTACGCTGTCACATCAGGCAGCGAGTCATCTACTTTGCCCAGCTCTTGACTCATGTTTAACAGGCCTTGTGGAGACACCGAGCTCTCAGATTGATTTAGAGGTTTCGTGTGCCCCTCAGACTCTTTTTCTGGGGAAACAAACTCAGGAACCTCTGCGTGCAGCTGAACCGGTTCTACCTCTTCTACTTTTACGTTGTCTATTTCTTTTACTTTTGGTGGGGTTGCTGCTTGTTCTGGTGCTACAGGACGTATCACAAGAAGGGCGGTGGTATCATCGATCGGGGTCACACGCACTTCCATCCGCGCATCCGTACTTAGCCCAAAGCCTTCCGGTGCTGGTGTATGGAGCGTCATTTGGCTATTGCTCTCGATCGCGCTTTGAATGCTACCCTTTAAACTGTCATTATCGGTGGGCCAGATCGAGCTTATCAATTTACCTAAAAGCATGATCGACTCAGGCTGATCTTTAAGAAACCTAAAGCCTTTATAGCCAAAGATACGTCCTTCCAAATCGACATGCAAAAGCATATCCGGCAGTGCGTCGAAATAGGTTTGTGTATAACTTAAACGCTCTTTTAAAGTTTGTGTCTGTTTTGCAATCTCTTCTTCAATCTGCTGACGCGCCATAGGGGAGTCAAGAATGGAGTGCAGGGTGGTATATTCACCTTTGTTAACCGAAGCGCCACTGCCATTTTCAACAACGGTATTGATTTGTTGTAGAAATACCCGCCAATGGTCCGCATCTGGGGGTAAATCTGCGCCTAGCCTAAGCTTTTTCAGCACATTTTCTAATTTTGGGGAAAGATTGGTCATTTCTTTGGATTAATATTGTTCGAGGTTGGATGGATGCCGGTATCCTCAGATGGGTCTTTTAAATACACAAACGTTTTTCTATTTAAGACTCGGCCGATTTCAGTTACCGCAATACGCATCACCGATTCTACATCAGACGTATTACGCACTTTCTCAGATATTTGGCGCAGTAGCTCTTCACGTTCCGCCTTTCTTTGAGCAGCTGCAAAAAGCTGGCTGTTTTGCACCGCAACCGCAATCTGTGGGGTCAGTGAGTTGAGCAGTCGTTTGCTTTCGGTCGAAAAATCAAGACGATGATCAGAGAGCATAAAGATATAACCGATATCTTGGTCACCAGCTTGTAATGGCAAGATGCCGGCCGATGAGACTTTGAATTTTTCCATCAATCGCTTTGTCCCCAACGTCAGGCCGCTCATCTCTTTAAAGTCTGGAATAAACATCGGTTCTTTAAACGTTGATAGCTGCTCGATCGAAGCCCGGCCGAACTGTTGCCCCACAAAGATTGAATTGTCAATCGCATCTTCTCCACATATGGCGGCAACTTCTAGACCGGTAAGGCCAACTGCCGGGTCTTGAAGCGTTGTGGTTAATACAATTTGTTTGGTACCTGCTTGCGACCCTAAATCAGCCACAATATCAACGATATCGTTTAAACGGCCTGAAGCTTCGTTTAGCGCCTGACTAAGAGAGTACAGTTGCTCACTTTCTTGACGAGCCAATTGCTCCGCAACTTTAGCACGGTTACTGGCAACAATAGCACCGACCGGTTCTCTTAACTGCTCGAGAAGAAATGATTCCATACTCGTTAATGTATGTATGTCTGTCCAAGCGATTGTTAGAATTCCCTGCCATACTCGGGCACTGCGCAGGGGTAAAAATGCGGTACCGGTATACCCCATGTCTTTTGTAAACTTTTTGGTCCAATCCGATGTACGTTCATCTTCAAAAATATTTGGTATCGATGTAAATTGATTGGGGCGTTGCAGCCAAATTTCGGCTGCAGGAAAATGCTTCATATCTATTACAGTGCGTAAATATTCGGGCGCAAGCAGCTGATTGTTTTCAAAAGATGAGACAGTTTGGAACTGGAGTGGCGTGTCTGCTTCATCTGTATCGATATAGTGCAAAGCCATACGCGAATTTGGGAAGCCTTGAGCGATCGCCATTAAAATTTCATCTTCGTTTGAAGCAGATGATAAAGCTGTTTCGATCACCGCCAACGTTTCTAGCTGCTCGGCACGTAAGCGTGTTTCTTCAAACAGGCGCAAACTGTCGATAGATGTCGCGATCTGCGACGCAATTGCGGTGAAACGCTGAACGTCACTGTCATGGAACATGCGCACATCCTGCCAACCGATATTAAATAACCCAATGAGGCGATTACCTATCGTTAGAGGCAAGAACGCCATACTTTTCAAGCCGATATCTGTTGTTACCGCAACAAATTCCGGGTCATCTTTGGTTCTAGGGTCATCAGGAATCGAAGAGATTAAGGCGATTTCACGTGAATGGGTGAGCAACTCCTCGGTAAATTTGAAGGTTGATAATGGGATGCGGAAGCCTGCAGCAGGGACCGTTGCGCCTTCATCGGCCGCCCACCCGTGGGCAAGATCCATCCACCTCGACCCATTTTCGTCTGTTGAAACGAGCCAAAGACGCGCGGCCGAAGGATTATCACTAGCCAGCGGCGTCGTAATCGCGTTTAAGATGTCTTTAGGGGTTTCGGCCGTATTGAGCAGAGCGGTCATTTGGTAAAGGACCTCAGTTTCTGTTAGCGCCATCTGAGTCTGATCAAAAAGTCGCTGATTCTCTAACGCCAACCCCACCTGCTCCGCGATGTCTTCTAGGGCGACTAAGTCCTCATCCGTTATATTTTCAAGATCATCCCCTTCAAACCCCAGCAAGCCGATCAGCTCATCTGCATAGTTGATCGGTAGGGTGATGGCCGGGGTTGAGGTCCCATTTGATGGAGTGATAGAAACCGAATTATTTTGTACCACTTCTTGAATCGCCGGTTCAAAGTGATCAGCTTTTAACCATTCTTCATTCTCTGGGCTGTCCGCTTGGGCTTGCAGATAACGGCTCCATTCTTCTCGAACAAATTGCTGCTGCGAGCGTTGTAAATTTTCTAATGTCGTTTCGAGTTCTTTGGTACGTTCTTGGACACGGTTTTCTAAATCATTTAAAAGGTTGTTTTGAGTTCGAATCCGTTCGGCTACATCTTCGGCTAAGTATTGCAACGCAACAGCAAGGTCAGACATGACCTCAATCCCTTCAGGGACCTCAATTTCAATATCGGTTTTGCCCGATGCGATAAGCGCGACAAAGTCCAACAGGCTTTCCCCTTGTTGTTGGATTAAGTGTCGTAAGTTTTCTTCAGCAGCCGTTTTGTTCATATACTTTTAGCCTGTGTGACTAAGGAGTGTCATTTTTATTTTAGGATTCTTTGAGCCAAGCTATCGCATCGCCTTCATCTGGTACATCAAAAAAGCGAATGTTGTCTTTTCCACTGGCCACGATGATAAACCGCGCGATGACCTTGAGAAAGCGATTAACACCGATGACGGCCGTTTTCCCGATGCGTGGATCCCCGTTTCTTTCAGAGAAACTGCGTCGACCCTCGACGGAAATTTTGTTCAAGTTGGTGGTATAGATTAGGAATGCGGCCTTTTGCCCTGCAAGTTCTAATTGACTCAGAATGGGATCCATCTCTACTGCATGCCCCACCGCATCTTCGGCCGAAAACGTGTCAAACATGTCGAATTTGATGATATTGTTATCTAATTTCTCAATTTTGTAACCCATTATGATTCTACATCCCCCATGTTATTTTCAGGTGTTCCATTCTTTTTCGGGCCGTTATTAAATTGCGCTGCCAAACTATCACTCGAACCGATCCAAGACTGGGCCCGTTTCGCACCAACCAAACCAGATAGCTCTTCTTTGGCGATACGTAAAATTTCTTTTTGGTCCGCCCCTTGCCTAATACGATTGGTAATGGCGCGCACTTTTTGTTCGCGTAAGGCACGGTTTCTTGTTTCACCCAATAGCTGTTTGTTTTCTAAAACAGTTGATACTTGATACACAATTGTTTCAGCGAGTTTGATTTGTGAATCGGTGAATCCTTCCCGATTTTCTGATTGAACCAGTTTAACTGTACCAATCGCCCCGCTTTGACCGATAATCGGCAAAATAACCATCAACGGCCCGTCCTCAGGGTCAGTTTTAACCTTAGAGATAAACGTTTTCTGTGTCTCTAGGACTGACTTTTGGGTTTTAGAATCGGCCAAGTTGATCGTTGCCCCAACCCGCTCTGCTGAGAGGCCTGTAGCATTTCTCTCTGAAATGACGACCAATTCATCGGTCGATTGATTGAGCAATGCGGTTGAGACGAGATCTCCGTTGATAATTTCGATCAGTTTTTGCGCCATGCGATCAATGGCTTCGTTGACGGTTACGGCCGACATTGTGTCTGACACAACTGAGTTGATGGCGACCAATTCTTGTTGCCGTTGTTTCGATGTCTCGAGTGCGATTTGCGTTTCTGTAAACAGGGCCGAGTTTTGCAAAGTCAACGCCATACTATTCGCAATACTTAGCATAACATCTTGGTCTTTTTGATTAAATAACCTTTTGTCCGGGCCGTTTTGCAAACTGAGAACCCCTAAGACTTCTTCACCAAAGATGATGGGGACACCCAAATAGGAGTGGGGCATTTCACCATAATCTACAACCAAGGCACCGGCCCGAATCATTTCAGCCGGGTTACGGCTAATTAAAAGCGGTTTACCAGACTGGATTACCTGCGAGGAGAAGCCGGTACCGCGTGGGCGCGGTTCCTCTTGAATACGCTGGACACCATCTTTGCCTTCTACCGCAAAGTATGGATATTCCATTAAATTCAATTCGCGATTATAAATCGCGATAAAGGTACTAGATGCATTAAAGCCGGCACGTAGTTCCGCCCCTACAATTTCAATTAAATCGTATAAGCTAATCTCGGCCGACATCGCTGAGTTGATTCGGTTGAGAAGAGAAAGCTCAAAAACCTGACGACGGGTTTGGTCTGTTAGGCGTAAATTTTCAATGTGGCTGCTCAGACTTTCCGCAATCGATTCAAGCATCGCTTTTTGCCCCACACTCAGATCATCGTCAGGCAATGTGACAGCACCTACTGTTTCACCCCTTACGGTTAAATCTAGTTTCGTATTGCGAGCTAACTCTTCTTCATCGGGTTCAATTTCATTTAACTGGCTTCCATCAAACAGATAGCCACTTTCATCTAGCTGGCCGGTAAAGTCACCCCAATTTTGTCTTGTTAACTGTTTTAGCGCACTTTCAGCTTCTTCGCGGAAGCGGTCTGATTCGTTTAATAAGCGCAGGTTTTCGATTCGCTGACCCAGTTGATTGGCGATCGAGCGAACCAAATCGATGTCTTCTATCCCCCAATGATGGTTGGAGTCTGTTTCGATATGGATGTTGCCAACTTCTGCCCCAGAGACAACGATCGAAGAGGCCATAAACATGTTTTGGTCGTCGCTTTGGTCGGTCGTTTGATGATCATCACCAAACGGGCGATGAATATAGCTAAGTTCATCCTCTCCATTGACAGAGGCGAGCCAATTCTTCCAGCCGATTTGGGTTAATCGGGCGGCCTGTTGGGTTACTGATTTCTGTTTCTCTTCGAGCTCTTCAATTCGTCCAGCGTTGCTTAAGGCGATGGCCAGTTGATCAGCTAAAATTTCAAGCCCCTTTTGTAACGAGGCGCTGATGGCATTGACGTGGACAAACTGCAAGTTAAGGACGCCTAAGAACTCATCCGCGAGCTGAATGGGCAAAGAGATTTCAGAACGTGTCCGAGAAAGGAGGGGATTGGCTAAAAATAGATCTGATTGCTTGGTATCGCTTACAAGGACTGTTTCTTTCCGCTGTGCGGCCGTGCCATTAATGGAGCCTGATCCGATGGCCAAACGATGTCCACGTCGCACAAGCTCTGAGCCGATGCGTCCGCTACCTGCCCGTAAGGTCAAGGTCTTTGCAGAGTTTTCAGTTAAATAGACTTGCACATGGTAGATATCGAACTTTTGCTGAATCTCATTGACGGCATACGTTAAAAACCCCGGCCGATCAAACTCTTGAAGCAAATTGGTTCCGACTTCAACCGCTGCTATTAAGATGTCATTGTCGACCGAGCTTGTGTGAACCTGAGAATCAGACACATGGCCGATCAGTGGTTGCTGTGCTGTTGCGGCGTCTTCTTTGCCGAAGTTAAAAATTATGAACCCTGCTAATCTGCCTTGTAATAAAAAGAACCATATAAAAATAATGCATCCGATGGTAATCAGTAGCAGAGCGATTTCTACAATCGTATATCGACTAAGAACAGATGCGGGATCCCCTGAAGGGTCGAAGCGATCGAGCACCGTGTAGTAGCGCATGACGGCCGTGGCGATCAATAAGATCGTAATCGAGCCGACTGCAAAAATCGATTGATATACCGGATTGTTTCTAACTAAGTCTGGTAAATTCATAAGACGTTTAGTCCGTTGCCCCAATCGTAATTTTAGTACTGACTTGCAATTCGTTGGATAAAATATTCCCTGCAATTTTAACCGCCTCAGCGATTGTGCTAGCAGATTGCAGTTCTTCTCTAACCGAATTGACTAAGATTTGTTGGTGGGCTTGTTTTTTAGCGCGTGCATACAAGCGTGCATTTCTGATGCCAACTGATAGTTGGTCGGCAACAGATTCAAGCAAGAATGCATCATCTAAATTTAAATTTCTGCTCGTATCTTGTCGAACATCGACGACGCCTAAAATTGTGTCGCCTAATTTGATGGGTACAGCCATTTCGCTGTCAGATAACGGGCTTGGATCACCGGGTACAACATAATCAGAGTCGGGCAGATCTGTGACCCAAAATGCCCGTTTCTCTTCAAAGACTTTACCCATCAACCCTGTTTTTTGAGGAAGCCTGTATCCTTTTGGGATCACAGATTGTCCATTACGGTCGATATCAAACGCCAAGAACAAGGTTTCGAAGTCGACAAAGTCATCCTTTAAAAAAATCGACATATGTAAATAATCTTTGTGTTCTTGTAAAAGCGTTAGAGTGTCTCTGATTAATTGTTGCTCATCTAAAACCGCTGCGATGTGCTGGCTAATAAGCGATGAGATTTTTATTGTTGCGGTACGCGATGCAACCCGCTCTTTAAAATGTTCAGCCTCGTGGGCTAAAGCGAGTGTCAAAGCATTTTCTCGATTTTTGGCCAAGCTCATTTGTTGGACTAATCGATCAAGGCTTAGCTGGCCGGCCAAGGCGATAAGCGCAAATAGAATGGCGACAACCAAGATGAAAACCCAATTGGGTGAAACGGTCCCTATGATTTCGGCGGGGAAGACGAGCGTTCGCCCGTAAAGAACAGCACCCGCACAAGTCAATGTGCTGAGTAAGGCGACTAATCCCAATCGGCTGCCCATGTGAATGGTTAAAAGAAGAGGGACGATGGCTAAGATGAGTAAACTGCCGGAAAGAGGGCCATTAAAAAAGAGTTGATCTAATCCGGCAAATGTTAAACCTGCATAGAGGGCGACAGATCGGATACGAAAGTTCGTTTCACGCATCCATGCGGCCGCGATTACAAAGAAAGCGACAGCGCCCCAAATCCACAGGCGCAAAGAAATTTCATACTCGTTTTGTACTAAAATCCAGACACACCCTACAATCAGGCAGGTGGCCAACCCTGGCAACAATAAGTCTAGCGAGTGGGTTCGGTTTATATTTAAAACCTCTGTCCCCAAAGATTTATGGCGTGGGAGAAGGAATGAAGATCGGGTCACGATGTTTCAACCTCCTCTAACAGTGCGGGATCGATCGATACTTTAACGGACACCGGATCTAAGATTTTTGCGACATGTCTGCCCACGACCTGCATGCCTGATTCGATGTCGGGCGCTACTTGCAGTTTTAAAGCCATCTCGTTCAAAATAAACTCACGATTTAGCTGTTCTTCGGCCTGCTGGAAAACTGTGACGTTGCTAATTGCAGTTCCTAGCTGAAGGGCGATGGTTTGCAGTACCTCAATATCTTGTTTAGGTGATTTAAATGGTTTGTTCTGTTGCACATCAAGAACGCCCAATACTTGATTGTCCCAAATGATAGGAACGGCGATTTCGGCCGCTGTGTCTGGCAACAGACTGTTGGGGACCCAATCTTCAGAGTCGATGACCCGATCGATAATAAGCGATTCATTTTGAGAGGCCGCCTTTCCGACGATGCCGATGTTCATGGGCATTTGGTGCTCACCAATTAAAAGTGCGGTGCCGGCTTCTCCGGTTGCCCCCGCTATCTTTAAGCTATTGGTCTCTGGCTGAAACAGGTAGATTTGCACATGATAATAGTCGAATGCATTTCGGATTTTTTCGACAACATCCCCCAATAAGCGATTGGCATCTAAAATCGTACTGATCAGTCGATTCACTTCTTGGGTTACATCAAGGGATCGAGTGTGCTCATTGACGCGCTGTTCTAGCATCTTTTGCTGATCTTCTAGCTGCTGTTTTAAAATTTCTTGTTTATGGATCGCTTGGTTATTTGAATTTAAGAGCACCATGCCTAAGATGTAGAGCAAGGTAGTCACAAGTGAAATTTGAATAAATAACACGGTCCAAGGGACGGCGGCCGACAGGTTAAGGATCGAGACCTCGGCCGGAGTTGAAAACGAGATCCAAGTTAGCACTGCGGTGACTAACATTTGGGCCAGCATTAAAATGACGATGCTTATTTGGAGTGTAAATAGAATCGAGCTGACAAAAATCGCCATCAGTAAGATTAAAATGCCAACAACCAGCCAGTTGGTAAACAGAAAATAGGTGCCTGCAATAGCGATTAATGCGATTAGAGCACCGCTATTAAAGTTATAGGAGTCTCGTTTGATGACATAGAGGAGCCCGCACAGGATGCCTAAAAAGCTAAGTAAGATGCCGCTAAAAGCATAATTGATTGAGGGTGAAGATGGTATGATTTGGCCAAGGGCCGGAATAGCCAATAGCGATGCCCCGGTTACGAAAAATACAAATCCAAATACCGCTAGAAGGGTGAATAATATCGATTCACGAAAGCTTTCTAGCGTCTGAGACGGTTGTTGTTCTACAGTCGTTGTCATGGGATTGTTATTAACTGTGGTCTCCATTCAACGAGTTGGTTCCATTTGATGACTGGGGGGAAGAGCTGCCATTGCTTGGCTTTGAAGATGCTGGTTCGCTTTGGACAGGTTCCGCAGGATCCATAGGTTTTAAATAGACGGCCGCACTCTTATTGCCCAACATTTGGCTAATTTCTCGTGCGGCAATTTTCATGGCTGAATCAATGTCTTGTGTTCTTAATATTTTTTCGCGTACTGAGTTTAGACGTAGCTCGCGATTGGCGCGTGAGCGTGCACTTTCAAACTGTTCCGCATTCCGAAGCGCCACGGCGACCTGGTCTGCAATCGAGCGCAGTAGGTTCGCATCCTGTTCTGTAAATCGGCTGATTTCGTCGTCCTGTACGTCGATAACGCCAAGTACTTCACCTGCTAGCGTAATTGGAACCGCTAACTCTGACTTGGTGTCAGGTAGTAGGCGATTGGCAACCCACTGTGGATCATCATTAACATCGGGGACCAGAACGTTGACGTTGTGAACGGCTGCCCGGCCGACGAGACCTTGTCCAGGTCTTAAAGCATGGTTCTGCTCTAGTAGCTGTTTTCCGGGTTCGCCGGAGCCTGCGACCAAGCAGAGCATGTTTTTTATTTTATCGAAGAGATAGATGTGGACATGATAATAGTCGAACGCGGATTGGAGCTGGTTGACAACGGACAAGACGAGGGCGTCTTTTTCATTAATTGACGAAATTGTTTGACTAACTTGAAACGATGTTTCTAGCGCTTGTGTTCTTTCAGCCACTCGGCTTTCTAGCTGGTTAACCAGCAGCTGAGATTGTTCGGCCATTTCGTTAAATGCCAAAGACAATCCACCAACCTCATCGGCCGATTCGACCTCGGCCCGGGCTGAAAGCTCTCCCGATTTTAGAAGTTGGGCAACACCAGCCAGTTTTACAATCGGGGCGGATACTGTTCTAGAGAGGAGGCGGGCAAGCAGGATGCCGATTAGGGCAAGGGCTAAACCTAAAAATATCTGAGTACGTTGTTGGGTCTGGATAACCTCTTCAACCGTTTCAAGCGGCCTTGATACCAACACTCCCCATGCTGGCGGAATCATATTGGCTGTTCCAGCGTCCTGTGGGAGGGGAGCTGCTGTAACAAGATCAGTTGATTCTAGATTTCTTAGCTCTATAAAGTTCATCTCATACAAGTCTTGAATTTGCGGCCCTTGAACCGGGGAAGCTTGTATGACTCTTTGTCCGGGGACGAGTGGCAAAACAGATTGACTATCAAGTACAAGAGAAAAGTCGGTTTGCTCGTCTTCTGATCCGGTAGTCCCTAGGGAAAGGATCAGATCGTTGGTTGAGTAAGCGATGAAAATCGCCCCAATTAAATTGTTGTTTGCATCGAGCAACGGCACAGCGATCGGGATTGTTAAGCTTGAACCGCTACTGATCGCTTCAGGTTGCCCAATAAAGGCCCCCTGATTTGCGGAATCCATAATGTGCTTCCACCACTCGGTCTCATCATATAAATAGACAGGGGTATCATCGGCATTTGCCATTGCAACAATAGATCCATAGCGATTAACGATAAAAAGCTGTTCTGTCCCATCAAATTGCTGGGTGTAGTTTCTTAAAATATCCCCAACCGGGTTTTTTAGACGACTATAAAAAGGAAAATGTTGTTGACGCACGAAATCGTCGTCTTGGTTGATCCAAATTTCGTTGCGTCGCTCTAGGACGAGATCGACAATTTCCGGATCGAATTGCTCAACATCGATACTGTCGGCCGTTACAAAATTAATTATTTGCTGGTTGTCGCCCAGGGTGATCAAACGGTCGATTTGACGGTCTAATTGCGTGGTGATTTCAGATGCAACACGCTCGGCACGCAGCTCAATCTCAACCTGTGTCGATTCGGTCAGGGCGGAACGCGTTAATTGGGCAGCCACAATTAGAGGGATTGCGGTTGCAAATAGCACAATTGAAACGGTCACAACGATAAGCTTAGATCGAATGCTATAGGCTTTGAAGCTGGAAAAGAAGAGATAGAGAAATGTGCTGATTAAAGCGACACCGACTGCAACTGTTCCCAGATTCGCCCCTGTTAACAGAATGCGAGGGTAAGGCCAGAAAAGGTCAACGACAATGGTGCCAAGGGCAAAAAAGACTCCAACAAGGCTTGCTCTAAACTGATGATAATCTTCTAGGGTCAATACACTGATCATCCAGACGGAAAAGCCGACGATGATGGCGATATTGATGGCGATATTAACAAAGCTAAAGGTGATCGATGTAAATCCGCAAATTAATGCGAACTGCTGAAGCCCGATACCGGCGATTCGCTGACCTCTAAAAACGAGGGCGGTGCCAATCGCATAGAAAACACCTACGAGGCAGAAAAAGCCAGCGTAATAGTAGATAAAATCTTGGCCTGAATCATACGCCACATAGACAGCGATAGAGATCGCGCCGATGATTGAGGCGAGCAATGTGAGGCTGACCCTTTTTGCATTGCGTTCTAAATAACCTGTTGATTGTGTAAACGGTTCTGATTGCATTCGGTTGTCGAGGAAAACGTTTGTTTGGGTCGGTTTCCCCATTTTTATATCGCTTAGACTGGGCGATAGTTAGCATGAAACAACTACTAAGGTGCCATCTTACAATAAGACTTTCTATAGTCGTTTTTGGATGATAGCATAAAGGGGAATGCGAAAACGTGAATTGACCGTAATGCATCGCCTATTATGGCTAGGAGTAGGAACTAAAGAACTATGTCATTAGATTTTCACGGCCTTCCCCTGTAGAAAAGGCATTTTTGACATGAGATAGACGATTGGTTCCTAGTAAGTAATTTAAATGCAAAAGGCGTTTTGAGCAACTGTTTTTTCACGTGGTACTCGAGGGAGAGTAGGAGAGTAGTACTGTATTTTGAAGATAAAGCAAACAGCCTGATTCTTAATGTTAAGAATCAGGCTGTTTGGCTTAGGGCTCCCGTCTTTTTTATTGGGTCATTGTGTGAATGAGATTAAACGCCAAGATCGAAAATTAACCGCTTTCACTTAAATCGGCCAAGGCTTTATCGAGTAGCTGATTGACGATGCCCGGGTTCCCTTTGCCTTTGAGCTCACGCATGACAAAGCCCATGAACGCGCCGCGTAATTTCGTTTTGCCACCGGCATAATCGGCCGCCATTTTCGGGTTGTCTGCAATGACTTTTTCGATGATTTCAAGAATCGCTCCGTCATCTGAAACTTGAGCCAACCCTTTTTCGTCCACAATCGATTTGGCGCTTTGCCCACTGGCCAGCATGTCAACCAATACATCTTTGGCCGTGTTGTTATTAATGGTGCCACCATCCACTAAGCCGATTAGCTCAACCAGTCCTTCGGGAGAAATCTTAAGGTCGGTGATTTCTTCTTTAGACTCGTTCATATGTGCAAAAAGATTGTTGATGATCCAGTTGGCAACCTTTTTGGCTGATCCACCGGCCGCGACCGCCGTGTCAAACCATTCGGCAACGGTGCGATCTTCTGCCAATACATCTGCATCGTAAGCGGATAGGCTCAGCTCGTCCCGGTAACGTGCCACTTTCGCATCCGGCAGCTCAATCATTTCACTACGAACCCGGTCGATCCAATCTTGGTCTACAAACAAGGGGGGTAAATCGGGGTCTGGAAAATAGCGGTAGTCGTGGGCATCTTCCTTGCTACGCTGTGAATAGGTTTTCTTTTTCTCTTCATCCCACCCCAACGTTTCTTGATCAATCGAACCACCCGCCTCGTAAATGCGTTCTTGCTCTTTGAGCTGATAGTTAATCGCGTCGGTCATCGCGCGGAAGCTGTTGAGGTTTTTGACCTCAACACGGGTGTTTAGCACATCGGTGCCCGCTTCCCGGATCGAAATGTTGGCTTCGAAGCGAATAATCCCTTTTTCCATATCGCCGGTGTTGACACCGGTATAGCGTAAAATTTGACGCACTTTGGCGGCGTAGGCCAACGCTTCTTCGGCCGAGCGGATATCGGGCTCTGATACGATTTCGAGCAAGGGGACACCGGCCCGGTTGTAGTCGACGAGAGAGATCCCTTTGCCGATATGGGACAGCTTGCCGGTATCTTCTTCCATGTGAGCACGAGTCACTCGAATCCGTTTGGTCGTCCCATCCTCAAGCTCGATGTCTAAATGTCCTTCTGTGGCGATCGGGTTTTCGAGCTGGGTAATTTGGTACCCTTTGGGCAGGTCGGGGTAAAAATAGTTTTTCCGTTCAAACGCATTGAACTGATTAATGTCGCAGTTAAGCGCCATGCCGACTTTCATCGCCATTTCAATCGCGTCTCGGTTAACCACCGGCAACATGCCCGGCATGCCCAGGCTTAATGGGTCGACGGCCGAATTTGGATCTGCTTCAACGCTGTCTACCACGCGGCAACCGCTAAACATTTTTGATTCTGTCAGCATTTCTGCATGAATTTCTAATCCGATAACTGCTTCGTATTTGCTCATAGTTCAATTGGCGGGACGCGGTCCCGGTTTACGGTCGTTTTTACAGTTTTAAGATAGTTTGTGGTGTTCCCACGATTTTTTGGTTGCGGCCGATAATCGAATCTTTTAAATTTAAATTCGAAATATCCGCCCCATCATCAACGATACAATTTTCTAGAACACAATTTTGCACCAACGCCCCAGCTCCGATCGAAACATAGGGGCCGAGCATCGAAGAATAAATTTCCGCTTCAGAATGGATATAAACGGGTGGGATGACCCCGAACTCTTCTGTATAGCTCCGTTCGAGCGCGTTTTTGCTTGAGTAGCCAATGCCCAGCAAGCGGCGATTGGCGTTGACGAGTTCGTCAACATCCCCAACCGAGATTATTTTGTCCGGCCGGATCGTTTCTGTTTCTAAATCTTCGTTGCTTTCCCAATCAAGCAATTGTTCTAAAGCCGCTTTTGACCGAAACCAAAAGGCACGATCTAAGATAGAGACGATTTTTGCGGTCGTTTGGGCTTCAATTTCGTCATATTTAGCGATAACAATTGTACCGTCTAGGACGACCAAACAGGGGCCGTCTGAGAGGTGCCCGTTTTCGCGGCAGGCGCGCAACGCTCCGACATTCCCTACGTCAGGCGATACTTCTAGGCGAGTCGATTTTTCTGCAAAGGCGAGTACGCTATCGTCGACTAAATTGCCAGCGGTAACAAACACGCAGCCATCTGTCGCATAGGGGAGCGTTTGTGCCAAAATTTGACTTAACACGGTCCCGTCGGCCAGCCGTGTATTGAGGTAATTGTTGTGGGTGAGCAGAAAAATAACTTTCATAAGTTGAGAGAATGGCCCTTAAGCTGGCTTTAGAGCGATGGTCGCTTGGTGTGCCAGTCGGTTGCCTGCTCGTAAGCGTATGCGGCGTTTAAAATCGTTTCTTCTTGCAGCGTGTTCCCCATCAGCTGAAGGCCGATGGGTAAATTGTTGCTGTCGAAACCACAAGGAACTGAGAGACCACAACCGGCCGATAGGTTGAGTGACACCGTATAAATATCGGTCAAATACATCGCCAGCGGATCTGTTGTGTTGTCTCCGATCTTGAAGGCGGTGTTGGGGCTGGTGGGGGTCGCGATAACGTCTACTTTTTCAAATGCTTTTTCAAAGTCCCGAATGATTAGGGTCCGTGCTTTGAGCGCCTTGCCATAGTAAGCGTCGTAATAACCCGAGCTGAGGGCAAACGTGCCGAGCATAATGCGGCTTTTAACCTCGGAACCGAATTTGGCCCGAGTTCGCATGGTGGTTTCTGTCACATCTTTGCCGGTGCCGCGTGGCCCATAACGGACCCCGTCGTAGCGGGCCAAGTTGCTGCTGGCTTCAGAGGTGGCGATCAAGTAATAGGTGGCCAGCGCATATTCGGCCATGTTAAGGTCGATTTCATGGATTTCAGCACCTAAGTTGGCCATTACGTCTAAAGAGGCGCGCACGGCCGCTTCAACTTCGGCGTTCATCCCATCGACAAAATATTGTTTGGGGACACCGATTTTTAACCCTTTGATATCGCCGGTTAGCGACGCTTCGTAATCTGGGACGGGGTGCTGCAGGCTGGTGCTGTCGCGCGGGTCATGCCCGGCAACAACGCCCAACATAGCGGCGGCATCTTGGACCGTTTTGCCAAAGGCGCCGATTTGGTCTAGCGAAGAGGCATAGGCGATCACGCCCCAACGGGATACCCGGCCGTAGGTCGGCCGAATACCGACCAAGTTACAGAAGCTCGCGGGTGTCCGAACGCTACCGCCCGTATCTGTCCCTAAACTGCCGTAGGCCATGTTGCCGCTAACAGCCGCGGCGCTACCGCCCGAACTGCCACCTGGCACGCGGGTTAGGTCCCACGGATTGCTTGTGGTTTGGTAAGCGGAATATTCAGTCGAAGATCCCATGCCGAACTCATCGGTGTTGGTCATGCCGACGATGACAGCACCGGCTTCTTTCAGTTTTTCGGTGACAAAGGCGTTGTAGGGGGGCTTGAATCCTTCCAGAATTTTACTTCCAGCCGTTGTTTCAACACCATCTGAACAGATGAGGTCTTTAATGCCGACAGGGACACCCAAAAGAGGGCCGCTTTCGCCGGCCGCGATGCGCGCGTCGGCCGCGCGCGCTTGTTCTAACGCAAGGTCGGCCGTGGTGCGGACATACGCCTTCACATCGGAATCAACAGCCTCGATACGGCTTAAAATCGCTTCAGTTAAGGCGACACTGCTTGTTTCGCCATTGCGTAATAAATCCCGCACCTGGGTGAGGGTTTTTTCGGTTAAAGACATAAAAGTTTCAGCCTAAGACCATCCATGAAAAATTAAACCTAGGGCAATCTTTTTCGGGATGGTTGTGAGGCGATAAAAGGGGCTTCTTTAGCTTATTTATTTTATTGGAATCGCCTGAATATTTTTTGTGGGAAGGGGTATTTTCCGTACAGGCTATTTTAGACGCAGGCTGCAGTGGGGACAAATTTGTAAGGGGAAACAGGCTGATTCTATGGGAAATAAGATCGGAATGTGAGGCTCCGTCTATCTAGGCGATATTTTGGTTTGGATCTGTCTAATTGGTTGGGTCGCTTGTCACTGTTAGCATGCGGTCCCCACCAGGCAAAAACTCGTAATCAACCATTTCTAGGCGAACCCGATATCCGGCGTCACGCAGACCGGCGATCGTTGGCAGAACGTGTCGTGACAAAACGGCACCGTTTTCTAGAAGCGGAAAGACGCGCACTTCTTTGGCGACCCGTGCCATTTCCGCAATTGAGTTGATGTGGAATTGGGTGGTCATGTGGGTTGTGCTGGTAAATAGATAGTGGCTGCAGACGGCCAAATCAAACTCTTGATCGGTTAGAGGGATGATCGGTAGATTTCCAGCCAGGTAGCGCCCTTCCATTTTGCCCCATTCTAGGTCGGATAAGAATTCGTACATCGCGTCTAAACGCATCCGCCCCATCGCATGCACGTTGCGCAGGTTTTTCCAAATAAAAAGGCTCTTTTTATAGTGGAATGACCGCATCGCTTCAGGGTAGGTGTCATCGATGAGTTTGCGGATCTGATCTGGGGTTAGCTCGTAGAGAGGGTCAACCGAAACGATTTGCCCGCCCCGCTGAGTCAGTTCGCTATTAAAAGAAGATGGGCCATCGGAACAGCCTAAAATCTTGCCAGACAGGTCGGTGTCTGTAAGCGAAAACATTGTCAGGTATTCTTCAAACGTTCTGCCCCATGGGGTGTAAGTTTCGGTTCTAATGCTCATGCGGCTATTTAACCAAAGCGGCCGGTGGGTGTGTATGGACAGTTGGCCCCATGACGTATGGGCGAAAAGGAACCTGGTACTAAGCTTTCGTCATGAAAGTCTGCTTTTGTTTCTGCATAAATTTGCTCTGCCTTGAAAATCGCCTAAGATTTAGTCCGCTGGTCCCGAATTTGGGTAATTAAACCAGCTTGCCCGTGCACGGCTGATGCTTTTCTTAATAGGACCTTTAGGATCGATATGACCAATCAGATGTTAACCCCCTTGGAAGTTGCCCAAAAACTGGTGCAGTTCGACACGACCAATCCCCCTGGAAATGAAATTTTATGTATCGAGTTTCTTGATGACTTATTGACGGAAGCTGGATTTGAGACAACGCTGTTGGCGCGTGATGAAAATCGGCCGAACTTGATCGCCCGTCTGAAAGGGGGCGGAGAAGCACCACCGTTGCTCTTTCAAGGGCATGTCGATGTGGTGACGACGGTAGGGCAAGATTGGACCCATCCCCCTTTTCAGGGTTTGATCAAAGATGGGTATTTATGGGGGCGTGGCACCATTGATATGAAAGGGGCGGTCGCCATGATGGTGTCGTCGGTGATTCAGGCGAAGCAGCAAGGGATTGTGCCGGCCGGGGATATTGTGCTGTGTGTACTGGCGGATGAAGAAAACAGCGCAAATTTCGGGGCCAAGTGGCTGGTCGAAAATCATGCAGACCAATTTGAGGGGATCAAGTACGCGATTGGAGAATTTGGTGGCTGGAATATGAACATGGCTGGCCAACGTTTTTATCCGATTCAGATCGCAGAAAAGCGGGGTGCCCACCTGAACGCCATTGTTCGCGGTGAACCGGGCCATGCGTCTGGCGTGTTTCGCAATGGTGCGATGGCGAAAGCGGGGCGGTTGCTTGACCAGCTAGATCGGTTGCAAATGCCCATTCATGTCACCCCAGCTGTACACAAAATGATTAGCACAATCGCTAGCGGGGCCGGTTTTCCCGCAAACTTTTTAATGCGCCAGCTGCTAAACCCTGCAACCGCACGCATGGCATTAAAGATTATGGGGAAGCAGGCGGCGGTGTTGGAGCCATTGCTGACCCATACGATTAATGCGACGATGATTAACGGTGGGGTGAAGCGAAACGTTATTCCGCATGAAATTAAATTGGAATTTGATGTACGCATGTTGCCTGGGTTTACGCATGAGCAATTTTTGAGAGAGCTAACGGGGCTGTTAGACACGGATGCAGAATTTGAGATTGTCGGTGAGGAACCGGTGATGCCGGCCGAGCCGGACATGGGTCTATTTTCACTCTTGGGGGAAATATTAACCGATATGGACCCGAGCGGTGCTATCAGCCCGCTGGTGTTGCAGGCGGTTACCGATGCTCGGTTCTTCTCATCGTTAGGGATTCAAACCTATGGATTTACTCCGATGCAGGTTCCAGATGATTTTGAGGCTGGTAAAATGGCCCATGGTGTTGATGAACGTATTCCGGTTGAGGCGTTAGACTTTGGAACAGAGGCGATGGTTGAACTGATTAAACGGTATAAAGGATAGGGAAAAGGGAGATATAAGATATTAGATGTTAGAATAAGTAATTTGAGCTTTACTTAAGTTCAAATCGCAACGGATTACACTGATTTCCGCGGATAAACAATTCTATGTCTGCGATAATCAGAGTTAACCGTTGCTTGAATAAATTGGATTTTCATATCCAGAATTCGGGTTAAGTAGAATTGAATTATTTTTATCTGAGCGGCAGCTATTTAAAGGAGATTTTCATGTCTGTAAAAGCGAATTGTCATTGTGGAGCGGTGCAAATTGAAATGAGCCATGCGCCTGACGCACTTTTAGAGTGCAACTGTTCTACTTGTGGACGGTATGGGGCGAAATGGGGGTATTTCACAACCGATGAGGTAACGGTCACAGCGGCCGATGGGGCCACATCTTTCTATGTTTGGGGGGATCGCACGACAAATTTCCATCACTGCAATACGTGTGGATGCTTGACCCATTACACGGCGGCCGACGGGGCTGAATCTGACCGGGTTGCTGTCAACGGCCGGATGATGACCGATCGTAAGCTGATGGATTCATTGCCGATGAAATACTTTGATGGGCGGGATAGCTGGTCGATGGTCGATAAACTGCCGGTTGATTAAGATTCGACGTTGTCCGTTGAACATGCTGCGTTGCACATCGCCCGTTTAAGAGCAGAATGTTCAATTTGAAATCAATTGTTTATCAATAAGAGTTGGTTGAAATGGGCAATAAACAACGGATAACGAGCAATTAATTAACGGGGAACACCTACTCAGCTGGTGAAACATGAATCCCAAACTGAGCCAAAACCGCCCCCTGTGCCTGCCACATGATCGCTTTTTCTTCTGGTTCTGCATGATCGTGGCCGAGTAAATGTAGAACTCCGTGAGCTGTTAGTAGTGCAACTTCATCGAGCAGCATATGCCCCCCTTGGGCCGCTTGTCGTTCAGCCATTTGGTGCGAAATAGCGATATCGCCCAAATAGAGCTTCCCATCGGGCCATTCCGTGCCATCTTCAAAGCTTAATACGTCGGTCGGCTTGTCCTCGTTTCGATAGGTTTTGTTTAGCGTTTGTAGCTCTTCATCGTTGGTTATTAGGATGGTGAGCACAGCTTCAGCCGTCACCCGTTGTTGTTTAAGGGTCGCTACCGCAATTTTATGGATGAGGGGTTCAAGTGTTGCTGGCTCTCCCTGATCGATTTGTAGTTCAATGTGAAAGGTTGTCATTTAAGATTCTGATTCGCTGCTGATCGGATTTAATTTTTGTGTGGGAACAGACTCACTCTTGCCGTTTCCGCTGCCGTTTTCTTCAATTGGTGGGGCGCTTTCTCCAGGAGTGCTAAGCAACGGAGTAGGGACTTCGCTTAATTGGGGCGTTTCTTCATCGGCCTCTTCCATAAGCTCATTGTTGCCTGGGTATTTTACACGTAAATGGAATCGACCTTGCAGGGTTTCGGTGAATGATTCCCGAATCTCTTTCAGGTCTCCCATTGTGAGTCCCGAGCGGTCAAGTTGCCCAGCTTTGACATGATCTTCGACCAAGCGATTCACTAACTTTTCGATTTCATGTTCCGTTTCCGGTTGAATGGCGGTCGAGGCCGCTTCAACTGTGTCTGCAAGCAGCACAATGCCGGTTTCACGAGAGCGAGGCCGTGGCCCTTCATAGCGGAACAAGTCGATATCAACTTCGTCATAGTCATCTTCACCGACCAATTGCTTGGCTCGTTCGTAAAAGACTTTAATGACTCCCCGGCCGTGATGCTCTGCGATAAAGTTTTGAATCTGCACTGGCAGGCGCGCTTTTTTCGCTTTTTCTAATCCGCTGGTGACATGGCCCAGAATGATTTCAGCACTCATGTATGGGGAGATCGACTCATGTGGATTGCCCCCCGCTTGATTTTCTGAGAAAAACTGCGGCCGGTCCATTTTGCCGATGTCATGATAAAAAGCGCCCACGCGTACCAGCGTGCCGTTTGCATGAATTCGCTCGGCCGCTTGTTCTGCCAAATTGGCGACCATGATGCTGTGGTGATAGGTACCCGGGGCCTTGCGCAGCAGCTCTTGTAGCAATGGATGATCTAGCCGAGACAGGTCTTGCAACTGGACCACCGTGATAATGCCAAATAGCCCGACTAAGAAAAAGCCCGCGATCGTCACAAATGGCGAGGCGATTAATCCGTTGATTAGCCCAAAGAAAAGGTCAAGAGAAATTTCACCGTAAGCCATGACCGGTTTTAGATTAAAGGCTAAGATGACCGCCAAGTTGCCGATGACAGCGACCATTCCGGCTCTAAAATAAGAGGCGAAGCGGTGGGGGTCAAATAGCACCATAATGGCGATCCAACTGCTGACGGCGATATACACAACCGGTTCAAGCGTTTGCCCAGACATATAGCCAGCTAGCACAGCGACGATGAACATCACCATTAGGCTGATGCGGGGTTGGATGACAACGCTAAGCAGCATCGCCAACCCAGCCGCTGGAAATAGATAAACTAGATCGTATAGGATGGTGATGCGGGCGACCAACGTAAAGCCCAAGATCAAAAACATTAGTAAGATGAGGTGTCTGGTCGTGTATAGCTCTTTGTCCATAAAACGGGACCAGTAGATCATCAGGATCAGCGCTGAAAGTGTCGAGATGAGGAATGCGGAAGAGATGCGGAACCAGTCGGTCCCTTCTTGTTGCAAAAGGCCCAGCTTTTCAAGCGCTTCGATATCCTCTGCCTGCACAATTTCCCCCACCCGAATGACCGATTGCCCCTGAGTAAATACCTGTTGCACCGGTTCAACACCGGCCGCGGCTTCAGCTACCGCCACCGCGGTTGCCTCTTCATCTAAAAAGACATTTGGAACAATAAATTGAGGAGCTAGAACCTGCACCAGCTGTTCTTGATTTTGGTTTAAATCAAAACTAATTTGTGATCGGGCGTCTCTTTTGGCGTTGGTTAGCTGTTCGGGGCGGATGGTTTGCAGCATGACGGACGAAATTTGCGAAAGCGTTTCGTTTCTTGCTTCTATAAATTCGTCTTGTGTCAGGGTGATGAGTAGGTTGGCGGTTTCAGCTGAAATGTCTAAATTTTCAATCGCCTGTAGGTATCCCAAGCGGTCAACGTCTGAGGCGAGTGAATCGCTGCGAACCACTTCGATAAAGCGGAATACTTCGCGAGCGTTGACCGCTTGCTGCCGGCCGACACCACGATCGAGCGGGGTGTAGACATAAATGCCAGAAACGACTTGGTCACGCGTTTCGGCCGTCAGGACATCGCTAACATAGTTTATCGATCGCGGGGCTTCTACTGTCTGTGGTGCACGATCACCTACAGACAGGTTGATTTGACCGCGGCGATTAAAGCTAATACCGGTAATAACCGTTAGCCCAATTGCCACACCCAAAAAGAAGACCAGCAGGCTCATCTGATTTATGATGCGAGCCAGTGGTCTGGCCCTGTCTTCAACGTCTAGCGCAGAATTATTCATTAAATCTAGCTAATTGCTGACATTAACCGTCATCAAAATTAGCTTAAAAGATCACGGACAACCTGGCTAACCAGCTTGCCATCGGCCGGACCAGCCTCTTTTACTCTCGGTAACAACTTACCCATCACGGCCCCCATCATTTTCGGATTGTCGGCCCCTACTTCAGCGATCACGGTTTTTGCAATCGCCTCAATTTCGTCTCGCCCTAACATTTGGGGCAAATATTTCTCAATAATTGCGAGCTCAATTTTTTCAGGATCCGATAAATCGGTACGGCCTGCTTTTTCATATTCGCTAATGCTTTCGCGGCGTTGTTTCGCCTGTTTCATTAAAACGGCCTGAACCCCTTCTTCGTCTAATGCTTTGCCACCGTCGACTTCAATTTGCTTGATCGCAGCATTTAATAGACGCAAGGTGTCACGCGTTGCATTGTCTTTACTTTTCATGGCCTCTTTCAAATTGGCCGTCATCTCTTCACGAATTCCCATTAAAACATCTCCATTTGGGTGTCATTCTACCAAAAACCCCAGCTGTTGGGGTTGAATTTAGTAGCTCCTTAATACGCTTGCAGGCTAAAACGAAAGCGATTTCGCTTGATATTAACCTTGTATCAGCAAAGTGTATAGGGATAAATCCCGCTCTTTGCCATCTTCCAAATATTGTTTAACGATGGTTAAGCCAGCATTTTCAGCCAGTTCGGCCGTTTGTGCCGCATCGATCATGCAGCAATAACGATAACCGAATCCTGCGCGGTTCCATGTTAACAAGTAATCACCGCTTTCAACATCATTTGGGGTTAGACCGACATTGTTCCAGTCGGTAATTTTACGTTTTTGTCGCTCATTGGTCGCAAACTGCCATGTTGAAAGCATTAACATACCATCTTTTTTAAGATGTGCGGCTAATTCGTTAATGATCGCTTGGCGGCGAGATTTCTGTGGAATGTGGTGCAAAACCGCATGATGCGTGATGAGATCGTACTTTCCAAACTCGCTTAAAAACCCGGGCTGGCGTAAATCAACCTGTTCAAAACGAATCGATTCAGGTAAATGGCTGTAATTTTCGGCCGCCTGTGCCAAGAGGCCCGCACTAAAATCAATCCCAGTATAACTGCTTAATTTGCCCGATTGGGACATAAACTCAGAAAACCGGCCGTTGCCACACCCAGCATCAAGCACGTCTAATTTTCCATCAGGGAAAAAGGGGAGGGCTTCATGAAAGCCATGCATTTGGACCTGGCGTGTTTTATTAAAGGCAGATGCAACTTGGTCGTAAAATCTTTGATTAAGATCAAACAGTTGGTGAGCGATTTCGTCTTTCATGTGGATAAGTTAGGGCGTTGGGGAACTGTGGGCGGTGATGTGTGGCGCTTTGTCGTGGCTGGGGAGGGGCTATTGTTCGGCCGAAGACTCTCGTTGAATCAGACGAATGCGAGACCCATTGGTTACGAACCAGTCGCGGCCGTCGATGCTGCGGACCCACACGGCCGGGTGCTGGTGACGGACGACAATCCCCGGAATCCAGAGGTTGATGCGTTCGAACCAAATTTCAACCGGCTGGTCGATCGGGAATTTTTCTGTCAGTCTTTGAGCCATTTTTCTAAATCCAACGCTTCCATTATCTCATTTATAAAATCGTCGGACAAGAAAAAAGTGAGTTGTATTATCAAGTCGGAATCTTTTTGATTAACTGCGGTTAAAAGTCAATTTAATCACCTGATGACGATAGATGAATCGACTGTAAAACACAGTTTAACCCCGGCCGTAGAAAACCGATATTTGGGTTGTTATAGTTCTGCACGGTCGGGGGAAAAACTCCTTGGCAATGAAACATTCATTTTAAGAGTAGGATTTGAAGAATGAAAAATAGTAAATTAATTATAGGACTCATGTTAATCATGGGTATGATGGTGCTAGGGGCTTGCCAGCCACAAGTCGTTACTGAAACTGTCGTCGAGCAGGTAGAAGTTGAGGTTATCAAAGAGGTTGACGCGAGTCCAGGAAAATTGGTTATTTATTCTGGTCGTAAAGAAAGTTTGATCGGGCCGATGGTTGATCAGTTCCAAGCTGCTTCTGGTATTGAGGTTGAAGTCCGTTATGGTGGCACGGCTGAAATGGCGGCTACCATCCTAGAAGAAGGGGCAAATAGCCCGGCCGATGTCTTTTATGCACAAGATCCTGGTGGATTAGGTGCTGTTTCAGACGCTGGCTTGTTGGCGGCCGTTCCTGCAGACGTGATGAGCTTAGTTCAGCCACGTTTTCAAGGGCCAAATGGTGATTGGGTCGGTATTTCCGGCCGAGCGCGTGTGGTTGTGTATAACACCGATGAACTTAGCCCAGAAGATTTGCCTGATACTTTAGAAGGGTTCACCGATCCAAAATGGAAAGGGAAAATCGGATGGCCTCCAACGAACGGCTCTTTTCAAGCGATGGTGACCGCCATGCGGAGTGAATGGGGAGACGAACGGACCGAGGCGTGGTTAGAAGGTATCCAAGCCAACGAACCAATCGTATACGCTAAAAATACCCCCACGGTTGAAGCTGTTGGGGCCGGTGAAGTGCAAGTTGGCTTTGTTAACCACTATTATTTATACCGTTTTATCGCTGAACAAGGTGAAGGATTTGCAGCACGCAATCACTTTCTAACCGGTGGCGGACCAGGCTCACTGATTATGGTTTCTGGCGCAGGTATCCTTGAATCGAGCGAAAACAAAGCCAATGCGCAAAAGTTTCTCGAATTCATGTTGTCGGTTCCTGGGCAACAGTATTTCACTGGTCAGACCTTTGAATACCCGGTGGTAGAAGGTGTTGTGATCGAAGGTGCACTGCCTGAATTGGCCGAATACGATGTAACGGCTATCAACTTGCCACTTAGCTCGATGTCTGATTTAGCAGGCACGGCCGAAATGTTGCAAGACCTTGGCCTTTTAGAATAGATCAAAACATTTGGGTCAATTAAATTTACAGACAGAAAAAGTCGCCATTTGGCGGCTTTTTTTGTGC
>JAHDEB010000011.1:15026-21482 GCA_020629055.1 Chloroflexota bacterium | reverse complement strand
GGGTCAATTAAATTTACAGACAGAAAAAGTCGCCATTTGGCGGCTTTTTTTGTGCGTATTCGACCGAAATGCCCCCCTTTCTTCCCATATTTTTCATGAGGGTGTATTGCTTTAGATGTTGGGAGTGCTAAAATTTTCCTACTATTTTCGCCTGCATCTGAACATATGACTATTTTTCTTGTTACAGGAATCACTCTCATTTTATTTTTCTTGGTGATGTTTTACCGTCGCTCAGATTTTATTTGGGGGGTTGGATTACTGGCGATCAGCTCGGCCGTCTTACTGGGCGTCACTCGGGTTGTTTTCAACTTAGATGGATCATCAGCCATGACCGGCTTATGGTTACAGCTTATTAGCGGCTTGATTATTTCAGGTATCGCCCTCTGGTTTTTGGGTGTATTACGACCTTGGATGGGAGAAGGCTTTTTTCCAGCCGGAACAGACAATCGGCCGTCACAATCTGCTGTCAAGCCGGACGGCGAGCAGCTACTTTCTCGCAGGGCTGTCGGGATGAGCAACAGCGCCTCCGAATATGATCGTCAACTGTTGTTTGATCAGATCAAACAGAATTTAGGTTTGGAAGATGTGTTGGACCTGATGTTTGATGTAGAGATGGCTGAGAATGAAGTCATTGCACCCACCAATGACATGACCCAAACCATCCACAATATGATTGACTTGGCCTTAGAGCGGGACCAGATTAGTGATTTAGCTTTGGCGGTAGAACGCATCTTAACCCCTGTGCCACCTGATCATTTCCCCCGGTTGGCACGTATTACGGTGGAAACACCATCCACCATTTTGCGCCGATACCTGCTAACTTTTTATGACCTTGATATGTTGCAAGAGATTGCGGGTGCTTTAGACATCGATTGGGAGCTAATGGGCATTGGCTCAAAACAGCAAAAGGTGCGAAACTTACTTCTCTGGATTCGGCGTCGTAATCGGATGGGAGAACTCATTGAGGCGATGCATGCTCGGCCGGTTGTTAGCGGCAATGTCTAATCTGGCTGTTCCCATCGTTCGACCTCGCTGACCCGATATCATTAACTATAATGGTGCTTTTTTAGTTCATTGAAGTACCCCAGCAAACACCAAAACCATTATGTCCTTTCGCCGTATGCTCCCATTTTTGATTTTGAATATTGTTGTCTCTGCATTGGTCATGCTTGGCATTCTTTATTGGTGGGGGCAGCGAAATATTCAGCCAACCGAAGGTCTTGCGGCCGTCGAGGTGCCGATTACCGGCATCGACCCAGGTGTGGTCGAGCTGGCGCCAACTTTGCCCCCGACCGACACGCCACCCCCACCGACACCTACATCTCCCCCTGAACCCACGTATCACACCGTGCAGGCTGGTGAATCTTTAAGTACGATCAGCAGCATTTATGGCGTTTCGATGCAAGAAATTATGGACGCCAATGGGCTGTTGAATGAAAACTTTATTCAGGCAGGACAAGATTTATTGATCCCTATTGGCGGTGTGGTTATACCGGAACCGGTTGAGGAAGTTGAAAATGTGACGGCAACGCCCATCGGCGTGCCCCCCACACCGATTCCAACTGTGCCGCTTAGCGAAGGTGAGGCGGATTTAACGGTAAGCAGCTTTAATGGGATTGGTGAAATTTCGGCCGAAAACATTCTAATTGTCAACAACGGCAGTCGATCGGTTGAAATCACCGGCTGGACCGTGCGGGACAGCGGTGGCACCGTTTACACCTTTGGCCAAGGTGCTACCCTATTTGGCGGCGGCGCGGGCATTCAACTATTTTCTGGGACAGGTGAGGACACAACAACCAGTCGTTATTGGGGACAGGCCGGTTCGGTTTGGCAGTCGGGCGAGATTGTACAAATTTATGATGCTGAGGGAACGCTACAAATTACGGCAACGGTACCGTAAAGAGTAGGTCAGTATTCAGGTAATCAGTAGGTCAGTTTTGGCTGACTTCTACCGACAAACCGAATACCAACTGACCGAATACTGAAATATGGAACGTGGATTAATTGATAACAAAGGTGAACTATTTGCCCTATTGCGTGGCAAAGACCTGTATACCCTAGAAGGGGAGCTGACCGGCCGCATCGAAGGCAATTTCATCGTCGATCTGGTTGGCTCTCGTATTTGGCGCGTTGTAGGTGATGCCGTTTATCGTTTAGATGGCTCTTGGCCCGTTGGCTATTTTGGCGAAGGGCGCAGTATGGATCACGAGTGGATAGATTAAGGAGAAGATGTTAGAGGCTAGATGTTAGATGTTAGTGGAAATCGCTACTAAGATCTAATATCCAATATCTAATATCCAACAAAAAATGAGATTAGGTGCACAAGTTAGCGTAAGTGGTGGATTGTTTAACGCCTTTAAAAATGCAAAAGAGATCGGGGCGGACAGTATGATGTTCTATACCCGTAGCAATCGGCAGTGGAAGGCCAAGCCGATTAGCGTCGAGGATCAAGAAAAATATAAAGCAACCGCCGAAGAATATTCGGCCATTTTCCCGGCCGTGGTGCATGCCAACTACCTGATGAATCTCGCTTCGCCTGAAGAAGATAAGTGGGCCAAATCCTACGATGCGATGGTAGATGAGATTACTCGCACCGGCCAAGTTGGTGTCAATAACATGGTCGTCCACCCTGGGTCGCATATGTTCAAGGAAAAAAAGGCGACCGAGCAGCAAATTATCGAAGCGGAATGGGCCGGTTTAGATCGAATCGTAAAAGGGGTCAAACGGGCCTTAGATGAGACGGCCGAAACCTCTCCCGATGTGGTGATTTGTTTAGAGACGATGGCAGGGCAAGGGACCAATCTCGGCTTTAAATTTGAGCATCTAGGCTATCTCATCAAAGAGATCGACGGAGGCGACCGGGTAGGGGTTTGTTTTGATACCTGTCACGTCTTTACGGCCGGATATGACATTCGCACCCCAGAAGCCTATGCGGAAACGATGGCGTTGTTTGATGAAAAAGTCGGTTTGCAGCACATCAAATGTTTCCATTTTAATGACAGTAAGTTTGATCTTGGCAGTCGTAAAGACCGGCATCAACACATCGGTAAAGGGTTTTTAGGCGAGCAGGCATTTGCAAACTTGGTAAATGACCCTCGCTGGGCCGATCATCCCGCCCATTTAGAAACACCTAAAAGTGAAGACAATGAGGAAACTGGAGAGTCTGTGGAGATGGATCCGGTTAATCTTGCGAAACTACGCAGTCTTATAACAAGCTAAACATCGTAAAAACGGAACCTGTTCAGCCTAAGAACACCTATGATTCGAGGCATTGAGCGATCATAGGTGAGAAGTACCGGAATCGAAAGCCGAATATTTAGAAATCTGCGGTATAGTTGGCGAGCCTATATCCTTCTGTAAAGCAGTAGGGTGATTCAACAATTTAAATGATCAATTTTAAGTCGAAAGATCACCTCGGACCTTCCCACATCATTAATTTACAACTCTACCAACTCATTTAAATAAGGAACTTTACGAATGAAAGTATTAGTAACCGGCGGTGCCGGGTATATTGGCAGTATTACAGTCGAACGTCTGATTAAAGCAGGCGAAGAGGTTGTTGTATTTGACAACCTATATCAAGGTCATGAAGATGCGGTGCATCCTGACGCAACCTTTATCAAAGGTGATTTGGCCAACTACGATGAAATCGAGGCCGCCATCGCCACCCACAAGCCTGATGGTATTATGCATTTCGCATCTTATACCCTTGTGGGTGAATCGGTTGAAATGCCCTGGATGTATTTGAAAGACAACGCGGTTAATGGAGCAAACTTGCTAGAGGCGGCCGTAAAACACGGGGTGAAACGCTTTATCTTGTCTTCAACTGCAAACTTGTTTGATGATCCAGAATTTATGCCGATCGCAGAAGACGAGCGTATCGTTCCGGGAAGCCCCTACGGTGAATCAAAATACATCATGGAACGCTACTTGCACTGGATGGACCAAATCTATGATATGCGCTACGCCTGTCTACGTTATTTCAATGCATGTGGCGCCAGTGAAGAGCGTGGTGAAGACCATGCACCTGAAACCCATCTGATTCCGATTGTGTTAGAAGTGGCTTTGGGCAAACGGGACAAGATCACGATTTTTGGGGACGATTATGACACCCCAGACGGGACCTGTGTGCGGGACTATATCCACATCATCGACTTGGCCGAAGCCCATATTTTGGCGATGCGTGCCTTAGAAGATGGACCAAGCCGTAAATATAATTTAGGCAATGGTAAAGGGTATTCAATTCGTGACGTGATTGAGACGGCTCGTAAAGTGACCGGGCATCCGATCCCGGCCGAAGTTGGCCCCCGTCGCCCAGGTGACCCGGATATCTTGATCGCTAGCAGTGAAACGATTAACGAAGATCTAGGCTGGGCACCGATGTACCCAGATCTAGAGCAAATTATTAGCATGGCCTGGGAATGGCATCAGAAAAACCCAGACGGTTATTCGAAGTAGGCCAGTATTCAGTAAATCAGTGGGTCAGTCTTATCATCAGGACTGACCCACTGATTAGCGAAGCGGACTGATTACTGATTTACTTCACACCACCGAGGGTGAGCCCACCAATAAAGTATCTTTGTAGAGCAAAAAAGACAATCAACGTAGGGAGCGTGGCGACCAATGCCCCGGCCGTAATCAACGGCCAGTTGGTCGTAAACTGCCCCTGTAGGTTGGACAGACCTTGGGTAACTGGGAACTTACTGCCATCTGAAAGTAGAATCAACGCCCAAATATAGTCGTTAAAGATCCACGTGAACTCAAGCGTCGACACGGCCGCGATTCCCGGTAATGTTAGCGGCATCACAATGCGCCAATAAATCCCAAATTCGTTGGCACCATCAATGCGGGCCGCATCCATGATTTCGCCCGGAATAGAACGCATAAAGTTGCGCAGTACGAAGGTGCAAAAGCCCATCTGAAACGCGATATGGATCATAATAACCCCCAGATAGGAGTTATAAAGACATACTTTCGCATCGACAAATGGGATGTTGAGCACAAATTGGCCTAGCTCATACGCCTCTTGCAAACATAAATTGTTTGACAACATGAAGACAGGCAGCAGCAGAATCTGGAAAGGAAGCATCGTGCCTGCGACATACATAAAGTAGATGAATTTGTTGCCAGCAAATCGATGTCGGGCAAGCGCATACGCTGATAGCGAAGACAAAAATATCGTACCGGTCAGCGCGGGTAGCGTAATGATAAAACTATTGCCCAAAAATCCGGTCACACCGGAACGCTGTATCGCTTCGACATAGTTTGAGATTGTGATTTCTCGTGGCAGGCTCCAGAAACCATTTAAGCTCATATCGTCCATTGTGCGGAACGACGTGATGATCGCCCCGAAAAAGGGAACCATGTAGACCAAGGTGAACACAAGCAAGAACAGTACCATGAGCCACTGGCCCGTTGAGAGTGCTCTGCGTTTGGGTTTAGGTGGATTAATAGTTGCCATGCGATGCCCCCTAATATTCCAGCTCGTCTTGCATTACTCGCCAAAGGTAAATAATGATGAAAACGAGGCTGATAGAGAAAAGAACAACGGCCGTGGCAGCGCCTAATCCAAATTTATAATTGTTAAACGATTGAATGTACATCAGGTTCGCGAGTACCGATGTTGAATTGGCCGGCCCACCACGAGTCATGATTTGCACAAGGTCAAATGCGCGTAATGAGTCGATGACAGAAATAACGATGACGATTGTAGTTACAGGGGCCAAAAGCGGGAAGGTGATGCGCCAGAAGCGTTGCCACGGGGTCGCCCCATCAACTTCGGCCGCCTCGATTAATGTGGGGGGGACGTTTTTAAGCCCCGCGACATATAGAATCATGATATAGCCTATCTGTCGCCAACTTGCCGCAAATATGATCGACCAAATCGCTAACTCCTTATCGGCTAACCAACCGGGTAGATTATCGGCCGGCCATCCCAGCGCTAGCAGGGCTGAGTTTAGGATGCCTGCACGTGGATTGTACACCCATGCCCAAATGAGAGCGATCACCGCAAATGAGAGCACCTGTGGTAGAAAGATACCGACCTTAAACATGCGCTCGCCGGGTAAGCCTTGATTCAGCAGAATAGCTAGCCCTAGTCCAATAGCGGTGGGGACGGTGATGAAGACAAACAGCCAAAGCAGGTTGTTGTACAGAGAATATTCAAAGGCTGAAGGTAACACCTTGCCAATACTGCCAAACAGCTTTTGGAAATTTTCAATTCCAATAAACTCGGCGGTCGGTGAAATGCCATCCCAGTCTGTCATACTAAGATAAAAGGTGTAGAAAACGGGGCCGATGATCCATACAAAATAGATTAAAAGTGGGCCGATGATGAAGTAGTACGGTGTCCGATTTGTTTTTTGTTTATTTATTTTTCGATTGCCTGCAATTGCCATACCGGTCTCCAAACAAATTTTAGATATCAAAGAATTCGCACATGTCCACAAGCGTTAT
>JAHDEB010000011.1:10595-14926 GCA_020629055.1 Chloroflexota bacterium | reverse complement strand
GGTCTCCAAACAAATTTTAGATATCAAAGAATTCGCACATGTCCACAAGCGTTATGTGTTTGTAGCTATTCAGGTGTTTTGGTTTGCTCCCCTCTCCCACTGGGAGAGGGGCTGGGGGTGAGGGGAATCCACCTCCCCTAGCCCCTCCTCATAGGAGGGGGATCAACCAGACCTATATAGTCATATTTGTTTTGCGGTTTTGTCGTGCTTGTCGGTACTCATTTTAGTCAACGGTACCTTATTGCATTGCCCTAACTGCGAAGATCTGCGTAATCTTTGATAGCTATAGACAAAAACAGCAGGGGACGGCCGGAGCCATACCCTGCTGTTTAAAAACCAGACAGGTTTCTAAAACCTGCCTGGCCTAAGGAGTAAATTACTCGCTGAAGATCTCTAAGCGTGCTGCTTCTAGCTCTTCTAGGATTGCGTCGATTTGAGATGGATCATCCCAGAACGCCATCATACCGTTCATGCCCACGTCAGCCATTTCTGGTGTTGTGTCGCGGTCATAGAACTGTACAACCATGTCAGCTTTGTTGATTAGCTCGATACCTTTTTGTTGTTGTGGGGTAAAGAGTGATTTATCAACGCCGTTGTGGGTTGGTAGGCGGCCCATTTCTTCTACCATCAAGGTTTGAGCTTCTAAGCTACCCATGTAGCCAAGTAGATCTTTAGCACCTTCGATGTTAGCCGCGTTAGCAGCAATGAAGAATCCGTCGGTCGGCGCGTCTTCACCAATTGGGACGCTAGGATCGATAACTGGGAATTGGAAGAAGTCGATTTTGTCTTCGATTT
This sequence comes from Chloroflexota bacterium, assembly GCA_020629055.1. GTDB lineage: Bacteria > Chloroflexota > Anaerolineae > Promineifilales > Promineifilaceae > WTJY01. The sequence continues at coordinate 14,131 of JAHDEB010000011.1, read as the reverse complement.
CGTCCGCTACTGGGTCCATGATGAATTGTCCCATCAAGTACATCGCAGCTTCACCTTGGTTCAATGGGTCAACAGCCTCTTGCCAGCTGTATGCGGCCGCGTCATCAATGAAACAGTTGTGCTCGAAGAGTTCGTTCCATTTAACGAATACTTCTTTCACTCGTGGATCAGTATAGCTCTCTTTGCCCAACATCAAGTCGATGTGGAATTGAGGGCCGTTGATACGCATGTTCAAATAGTCGAACCATGCTGCAGCGGTCCAACGGAATTTCGTACCGATGGTAATTGGAATTAGACCTGCACCGTCAAGCGTGTCACAAGCGGCCAATAGTTCTTCCCAAGTTTCTGGTGGCGTAATGCCATATTCTTCAAAGATGTCTGTCCGATAGAAGATCGCCCACCAATACCAGCTGGTTGGCAAGAAATAAGCTTCGCCATCCACTTCAGACATGGCACGGAAACCTTTCGGGAAGTCTTCGTTCCAACCTTCTTCTTCCCAAACATCGCTGATCGGTAAGATTTGGCCTTTGTCGATGAAGAACCGAGCACGGTTACCCGCAAACCAAGTGAGTACGTCTGGTGCTGGTTCAGCAACTAGATACGCACGGATGGCTTGTTTAAAGTCTTCGTGGTTTACGATTGTGTGTTGTACCGGAGAGTTAGGATTGGCTTCTGAGTAAGCTGCAACCATCGCTTCTTCGAATGCACGTGCACCGGGGTCACTAGAATAAGAGTTGAAAACAACGGGGTTAACTTCGACAACTTTTTCGACCTCAACCTCAACTTCTTTCTCAACAATTTTTTCTACTTCAACCTCTTTTACCACTTCAACTTCTTCAACCACTGTTTCAGTTTCTGTTACCACACGGGTGACTTCAACAGTTTCTGTTATGACTTGAGGCTGACAGGCAACCAAAAAAGCCAACAGAGCTAGAGCGACTACAAAAAATAAGGGTGTCTTTTTCATTTCTCCTCCATATGGATCAAAGACAAATTAATATACAGTTTTATGGAATGGATGATTAAAAATCTAGGGGGTGTTGATTTATGTGCGAGGCGATACCCATCTTTTATCCTTCCAATCTTTCACAATTACGCTTAGAATCTGTTTAGTCAAAGCGTATTGACAAGATTGTGCAACTATATTTTAATAGGTGCCACCTGTCAATAGTAACCATAAATCGGTTGTTCAATTTGGTCGATATGTATAAAAGATGCCCGTTTCGTATCAATCAGTGTCGTGATGATTTTTGCTAATTGCACACGCTGTATATTGAAACTGGCTTGATCGCAGTATTAGGATGGTGCCGTTGGATTTCGAGAATAAAGATCGAGTAATTACTCAAAAAGATGTTGCCAAAAGGGCCGGTGTCTCACCTTCTGTTGTCTCTTATGTGATCAATAAAGGGCCCAGACCTGTGTCGGCCGATGCTCGACGTCGTGTGCTGGATGCCATCCAAGAGCTGCAGTACTCCCCCAACCGTTTTGCGCAACAGCTTATGCGTGATAAATGGAATAGCCAAGACCGTAACCAGTTCGCTGTGGTAATGGGGGGCGGCGCTGATAATTTGCAACGGCCGTATTATGCATCGGTTCTGACCGGCATTTTTGAAGAAGCCCGCTTAACCGATCGGCGGGTTTTGTCGATTCAATTTCTTACTGACCTTACTGACCCGGTTCTGTTTAACACATTGGTAACGAGCCGAGAAGTTTTCGGGATATTGCTGCTAGCTATTAACCCTGCCACTTTAACAGAAGAAGAAAAGATTGTTTTAGATCGTATTATTGATAATTTTGAAAATGTCTTAAGTGCGGAAAAGAAATGGAAAGATTTGCCCACGGTTACGATGGACTTACAAGAGGCGGGCATCAAGGCGACTAGCCATTTGATCGGGTTGGGTCACACCAATATCGCGTATATCGGTACACAGGACGGCCGGTTGTCTGGCTATAAATGGGCCTTGCTAGACGCCGGAATCCATTTAGACGAAGAGATTCAGTGGATAAATCCGTTGAGCACCAATAATTATGAATATGGGTATGAGTCTGCAAAACGACTCATTAGTCAAAACCCCCACGTCACAGCTATTTTTGCGGCAAGCGATGAGGTCGCGATTGGTGCCCTGCGCTTTTTGCAAACAAATAATTTGCATGTACCAAATGATATCGCCTTAATTGGTGTGGATAATGTGCGGCAATCTGAATTTACAACACCAGCCTTAACAACGGTGCAAATTCCAAAGGTTCAGCTTGGGAAGTACGCCGTCCGTAAGCTGATAGAGCGTTCAGAAAAGCCAGAATTGCCGGCCACTTCCCATATCTTGCCGACGAAATTGATTGTTAGAGAGTCTTGTGGGGGAAGCAGGTAGTGTAACGGGGTGGTTCAGTTTTTTGCGAGCCGGTAAATTTTTCCATAGACTGTTGATAGCAAACGCATGAATATAAAACTGAAAGTTACAATCGATGATGTTGCCAAAGCGGCCGGTGTTAGCAAGCAAACTGTCTCTCGCGCCATCAACGATAAAGGGGAAATAAGCCCTAAAACACGGGATCGGATCCTCGCACTCGTTAAGGAGATGGGGTACCGGCCGAACCGAATGGCTCAGGCGATGAACACATCACGCAGCCATATGATCGGTTTGGTTGTGCCAGATATTACCAATCCCTTTTTCCCCGAGGTGGTCCGCGCGGTCCAAGATACAGCACGTGTCAATGGGTACACGACGATTATTTGCAATACAGATGAGGAGCCAGAAATCGAGCTACTAAATGATTTGGTTTCGCATGGCGTAGACGGACTCATTACGTTTACCCACCGTGCTCACGAGCAATCTGTACGTGACTTTGCAGATCGCTTCAGCCCCATGTTAATCATCAACAGAGAGCTGGCGCACCCGAATATCACGAGTTTGATGGTCGATAATTTTCAGGGGGGGTGTTTGGCCGTTAAACATCTTGCAGATTTTGGACACCGGAAGATCGGTATGTTAACGACTGAACTCGATTCAACCAGCAATACCCGACGGGTTCAAGGGTACAGACAGGGTTTAGCCAATGAAGGACTTTTAGAAGATCCGGAACTTTTGGTACAAGAAGACCCGACATTGGCCGGTGGATATTCGGCCGCCAATATGCTGCTGGAGCACCGGCCAGATGTGACTGCGATATTTGCCTATAATGACCTGATGGCGGTAGGGGCGATGCGGGCTTGTAAAGAGCTGGGCTTATCGATTCCGAATGATATTTCGGTTATCGGCTTTGATGATATTCAAATTGCATCGATGGTGACCCCGGCTCTGAGCTCTGTACATGTGAATAAATACGAAATCGGCCGGCTTGCGTTTGAACGGATCTATTCTTTAATTCAGGGTGACCTAAAGAACGTCGAGACGATACAAATAATGCCAACAATTATGATTAGAGAGTCTACCGGGCCAATTGCTGAGCAATCTGCACAAGAAAAGTAAGTTTTATTCAGTCAGATATTTGACACAATCGGTTTTTTTTGGATAATTCCGTTACCGGTAACGGGACCG
>JAHDEB010000011.1:0-10495 GCA_020629055.1 Chloroflexota bacterium | reverse complement strand
TGATGTTTCCTACTGTGACGCAGTTAAAACTAAATGCTGAGGTGAAATGACTTCCCAAGTTGACCAAGTGAAAACGGCCGTAAGACGGCCGAAGAAAAGCCAATGGGACAACCGTGAAACGATGGTTGCCTTTTTGTTTTTACTCCCTAGCTTAATAGGCTTTATCGCATTCTTCCTTGTCCCGGCCGTACGCGGTTTTTGGATTAGCTTGACCGATTGGGATTTACTGACCGAGCCGGAATGGGTGGGGCTAGACAACTACCGTAAATTAATTTCAGACCGAGAATTCCGTAATTCACTGTGGGTCACCCTGAAATATGTTCTTTGGAACATCCCATTGCAGACGGCACTCGCTGTCGTCATCGCCGTCATGATGGACCGCCTAACCAAATCAATGGTGGTACGAGCGTTGCTAATCGTCCCTTGGCTTATGCCAAACGTTATCGTCGCCATGCTGTGGCTGTGGCTAATGGATCCAGGTTTAGGGCTAATCAATTCTGTCTGGGAAGGGATGGGGTTTGAAGGCTGGGGCTTCTTAGGCAACATCGACCAAGCGATCCCCTCAATCGCGGTGATCAATATTTGGCGTCATGTCGGTTACACCGCGCTACTCATCTTCGCGGGCCTGCAAACAATACCCCAAAGTTTGTACGAAGCGGCCTCCATCGATGGGGCAACGGAGCTACGCTCATTCTGGCATGTAACGATCCCACTGTTGCGGCCGGTACTCGCATTTGTCTTGATTACGTCACTCATCGGGTCATTCCAAATTTTTGACACGGTAGCCGTTACGACCGGCGGGGGGCCGATCAATGCCACGGAAGTGATCAACATGCTGATTTTTGAACGGGCATTTGAGCGCTTCGATATGGGGTATGCCACGACGGTAGCAAATGCGCTGTTTGTCATGTTAGTCGGGATTAGTTTGATTCAGCTTCGTCTCTTTAATGCAGACGAGTCAGATTACTAGGAGAAAATGATGAACGCTCAAAACTCTAACAAATTAAACCTCGGCCGCATTGCGATGTGGATCCTGATGATCATCATTTTGTTCCTTACCCTGTTTCCATTTTGGTGGGTATTGCGCACAGCATTAACAACCCAGGGGCTAATTTTTGAGAACACAACCTCTTTAGCACCAGTTGGTTTTACATGGGACAACTTTGCCCGTGTGCTTGGTTTAGTCGATACATCTGAAGCACTTGCTGCGGGTGGATCGGGTCAAAGCATTAACTTCTTTCGCTTCTTGATGAACTCGTTTGTCTTTTCAACCATCATCACCGTTTTTCAAGTCGCCTTTAGCACCATGGCTGCGTATGCGTTTGCACGACTACGTTTCCCCGGCCGGGACGCTATCTTTTTACTCTATGTGAGTGCATTGATGGTTCCGGGCATCGTTACCCTGATTCCAAACTTCGTGATGATTCGTGGTATCGGCCAGTGGTTGGCTGAATTTAACGATCAGATCGCTGGCAGTTATGGGCTTTTGATGGGTCAAATGGTGGCACCTTATTTCTTTATGACCCCGTTTGCGGTTTTCTTTCTCAGACAATTTTTCTTGGGATTAAATCGTGAAGTGGAAGAGGCGGCTCGCATTGATGGTGCCAACTATTTCCGCGTATTTTGGAACGTCGCTCTGCCGATGTCCCGACCACCGGTTGTAACGCTAGGCATTATTACCTTCATTAACTCTTGGAACGAATATCTATGGCCACTAATTGTCGGCCGAGATGAAAGTGTTCGGGTTTTGACCGTTGCCCTCAATATTTTCCGCAGCTCGCAACCATCTGGCGTCCCTGACTGGACCGGTTTGATGGCCGGTACAGCTCTGGCGATTATCCCTGTCTTGCTGATTTATATGTTTGTCAGCCGCCAGGTCATCGACTCAATTCAATTTACCGGCTTTAAATAAAACAAAGGCAGGAACGGCAATGACCTGGGGGCCGGAATTGAATTTCCGTTCCTAAGTTACTTGCCCATTAAAACGCTTAACTTTTTGAACTCCACGGTCCTTATGATCGTGATTAATTTAGATAGTGAAATTTAGAATTCTAATAGGAGAAGATCATGAAAAAACTATCGTTATTCGCGCTAATACTACTCGCAATGTTTTTAATTGCTTGTGGTGGCAGCGCACCAGCTGAACAGCCAGCTGCTGAAGAACCTGCCGAAGAAATGGCAGAAGAGATGGAAATGGAAGAAGAAGGTCATTCAGATGATGACATGGAAGAAGACATGGAAGAGGAGTCAGGCGCTGGCTTGGCTGAAGAAGACCTCATGGCCGATGTCGTTAATATCCGTTACATCAACTGGGACATCAATCAGTTCCCTGCATATGAAGCTTGTGCTGCTAATTTCAACACCGCTAATCCTGGCATCAATGTAACTGTTGAAAACATCGGTTGGGGCGACTATTGGACCGGTTTGCAAACTGAGATGGTTGCGGGCAACGCGGCCGACGTATTTACCAATCACTTGGCAAAATACCCAGAATTTGCAGCGAAAGAGCAAATCCTAGACTTCTCGGCTTGGGCCGCTCGTGACAACGTTGACACCAGCATCTACTTGGGCGAACTAGAAAAACTGTGGACCCGTGATGGTGCACGTTATGGTCTTCCAAAAGACTGGGACACCGTAGCGTTCATGTACGACGCTGATGCACTAGAAGCAGCAGGTATCACCGTTGATGAATTCAACAGCGCAACCTGGAACCCAGAAGATGGCGGTAGCTTTGCAGAGATCGTTAAAAAGTTGACCATCGATGAAAATGGCAACAACGGTCTAAGCGCAGACTTCGACAAAGATGCAGTGGTTCAGTACGGCTACGCGGCCGACTACCCAGGCACCGGTGCATACGGACAAACCGTATTCTCTATGTTTGCAGCTTCAACCGGCTGGAACTTTGTTGATGGCTTGTACGCAACCCAATACAACTACGACGATCCTCGTTTCATCGCTACCATGCAATGGTTCCAAGACATGATCGCTGATGGTTACTTCGCACCATACGAAGATGTTGCAAGTCTAGGCAGCAGCGCGATGTTCGCTTCTGGCGGCGCAGCGCTAACCACCGATGGCTCATGGCAAATCGGCTTCTACAGCACAATCGAAGACAAAAATGTTGGCTTTGGTAAATTGCCAGAAGGACCAGAAGGACGTAAATCTATGTTCAACGGTTTGGCTGACTCAATCTGGGCCGGATCTCCGAATCCAGATGAAGCTTGGGAATGGGTTAAATATGCCGCATCTCCAGACTGTCTTGAGTTAGTAGGTACCTATGGCGTGGTCTTCCCATCAGTTGAAGCTGGTGTGAACAACGCACTAGGTGTTTATGCTGACCGTGGTTTGGATGTTTCTGCATTCACCGAACAAGCTTTGGCTGAAGGCGGAACATTCTTGTTCCCAGTAACCGACAACGCTTCTGAAATCGCTGACATCATGGTTGAAGCACTCGATGCGATCTACCTAGGTCAAGCACGCGCTGAAGATGTATTGCCAGATGCCAATGCACGGGTTAATGCAACCTTTGGTGCAGACGCTGGTTCATCTGGTGAAGCTGCAACCGGTGCAGGTCTAGACGATGAAGATGTTGATGGTGAAATGGCGATGTCTGATATTTCAGGCGAAATCCGTTACATCAACTGGGACATCAACCAGTTCCCTGCATATGAAGCATGTGCTGTGAACTTTATGGAGATCTATCCAAACATCACCGTTGAAGTTGAAAACATCGGTTGGGGCGACTACTGGACCTCTCTACAAACAGAGATGGTTGCAGGTGGCGCAGCTGACGTATTCACCAATCACTTGGCCAAATACCCAGAATTTGTTGAAAAAGGACAAATCTTAGACGTTCAACCTTGGGTTGATCGCGACGGTGTTGACACCAGCATCTACTTGGGTGAACTCGAGAAATTGTGGACGCGTGACGGTACCCGTTATGGTCTTCCAAAAGACTGGGACACGGTCGCATTCGTTTATGATGCGGACGCACTAGAAGCGGCAGGAATCACTCTTGAAGAGTTCAACAGTGCAACCTGGAACCCAGAAGATGGTGGTAGCTTCGCAGAGATCGTTAAAAAGTTGACCATCGATGAAAATGGCAACAACGGTCTAAGCGCAGACTTCGACAAAGATGCAGTGGTTCAGTACGGCTACGCGGCCGACTACCCAGGCACCGGTGCATACGGACAAACCGTATTCTCTATGTTTGCAGCTTCAACCGGCTGGAACTTTGTTGATGGCTTGTACGCAACCCAATACAACTACGACGATCCTCGTTTCATCGCTACCATGCAATGGTTCCAAGACATGATCGCTGATGGTTACTTCGCACCATACGAAGATGTTGCAAGTCTAGGCAGCAGCGCGATGTTCGCTTCTGGCGGCGCAGCGCTAACCACCGATGGCTCATGGCAAATCGGCTTCTACAGCACAATCGAAGACAAAAACGTTGGCTTTGGTCGTCTTCCAGAAGGGCCAGAAGGACGTCAATCGATGTTCAATGGTCTAGCTGACTCAATCTGGGCTGGCACCGAATCACCTGAAGCAGCTTGGGAATGGGTAAAATACGCCGCATCTCCAGCTTGTGAAGAGTTGGTTGGTACCTACGGTGTGGTCTTCCCGGCCGTTGCTGGTGGTGTTCAAAACGCACTCGAAGTTTATGCAGAGCGTGGATTGGACGTTTCAGCTTTCACCTCTCAAGCTCTTGAGCCAGGTGGCACCTTCCTCTTCCCTGTGACTGACAACGCTTCTGGTGTTGCAGACATCATGGTTGAGGCTTTGGACGCGATTTACTTGGGCCAAGCACGCGCAGAAGATGTTCTGCCTGATGCGAACGCACGTGTAAATGAGCTGTTCGAATAGGATTAGTATTCAAGCTTAAGTGCCCGTAAAGGCACTTAAGCCCCGCTAGGGCGCAGATTTCTGCGCCCTAGCATTAATTTCCCCCTTCTGCCCATGTTTCCCGTTATGACAAAACAACACATCAAACAATTTGTCAGCTTAATCGGCTGTGCCGCTATGATCTTGCTTGCGGCCGCTTGTAACCCGCTAGAACCTGCCCTAATTGTTGGCGGTGATGGGTCTGGAACAAGCGCACGGATCATTTCGCAAACACCTTTGACCCGGCCGATGGATTGCACCGGTGAGTTCAGCAAACATATGCTCGACCATATTACGACCAACGCCTATGAGCCGGTGAATATGTATGACAGCAATGGGGCAGGTGTGGGTGTAAATGATTTAGATCAAGATGGGGATGTGGACATTGTGCTGGCAAACTTAGCCGGTAACAATCAAATATTTTGGAACTTGGGCGGGATGAACTTTCGGGCTGAACCATTTGATCATGGCAGCTCTCGCTCAGTCGCAACTGTAGACGTTGACGGCGATGGCTGGCTCGATATCGTATTTACCACCCGGGTCGGAAGCTTACTGTACTATAAAAATTTAGCTGATGATTGGAGCGGTGAAGGGATGCGCTTTGAGCAGACGGCCTTGGCGGGTGTGAAAGAAAAAGCGTATTCAATGGCTTGGGGAGATTTAGATAAAGACGGAGATCTAGATTTGGTGACAGGATCTTACGACACCGCGCTAGAAAAAGAACTGCGGGATGCATTTATGTTTGGGGATGGGGCTGGTGTGTTTGTCTTCATGAATGAAGGGGATCGGTTTACCCAAGAACGGATCGCCGAGACGTCTCAGGCATTGGCGATTCAACTGTTGGATATAAATTTTGACGGCCGAGATGATATTTTAGTCGGGAATGACTTTGACTCGGTGCAGGATTACTACTTTTTAGCCACGGCCGATGGCAGCTGGGAACAAGTGTCTCCATTTGGGACAACGACCCAAAACACGATGAGCTTTGATTTAGGCGACATCAATAATGATGGGCAACAAGAGCTGTTTGCGGCCGACATGCATCCGTACAAGTTTGATGCTGAAACAGATGCTGCATGGGCACGGGCGATGGAAATGATGATGGACGAACATTCACCCGATAACCCTCAGGTGATGGAAAATGTTTTGCAAACGGCCGACGAAGATGGCAACTGGCAAAATATGGCGGCCGATATCGGCATCAATTTCTCCGGCTGGAGCTGGTCATCTCGCTTTGCGGACCTTGACCAAGATGGTTTCCAAGATTTGTATATTGTCAACGGAATGGCAACGTCTGAAACATTTGGCCACCTGCCTGATTTTGAACTCATCGAAGAAAATCAAGCGTTTAAAAACTTAGGGGACGGTACCTTTGCAACCGCACCACAGTGGCAACTGGCCCAGACTGAAGGGGGACGCGGAATGACGTTGGCGGACCTTGATGGGGACGGGGATCTTGACATTGTGGTCAATAATCTTCTAAAACAAGCGACCGTTTTAGAAAATAGAGTGTGTGGTGGAGACAGCTTGCTGGTAGAGTTAAGGGACAGCCGTGTGCAAAATCACTTTGCCGTGGGTAGTAAAGTGCGCCTTGAGACGACAATTGGCCCTATGATTCGTGATGTTCGGGTAAATAGCGGTTATCTGTCCGGGGATGCGGTTGCGGTTCATTTTGGCTTGCCTCGTGATGTGGAAATCATCTCAATGGAAATCGAATGGCCCGATGGGCAGACGTCTACAGTGTCGAAAATATTTCATAACCAAAAGATCGTGATCGAACGATAAAGGGTCTGGCTCACCAGCCCCAGGGCGCACAGTGTTGCGCACCACTAAAATCAACAACGAGGGTATAACGATGGCAAAAATCGTATTTATTGGTGCTGGAAGCACCGTATTCGCAAAAAATCTCATGGTCGATATTTTGACCTATGATGTACTCAAAGAATCTGAACTGATTTTGCATGACATTGATGAAGAGCGTTTGAAAACCTCTGAAATTGTGGCCCATAAAGTGGCCGACATGCTCAATGCCAAACCAACGATCAAATCAACCTTAAACCGACGTGAAGCACTGGATGGCGCTGATTACGTGATTACGATGATTCAAGTCGCTGGATACAAACCTGGAACCGTCATTGACTTCGAGATTCCGAAAAAGTACGGCTTGAAACAGACGATTGCAGACACTTTGGGGATCGGAGGCATCATGCGCTCGCTGCGCACCATTCCTGTCTTGTTAGACATTTGCCGAGACATGGAAGAGCTATGCCCAGACGCAACCTTGCTGCAATATGTTAACCCGATGGTGATGAATTGCTGGGCCATCGATAAGGCGACATCGATCAAGACGGTTGGACTGTGTCACAGCGTGCCCCATACGGCCAACGACTTGGCCGATGACATGGGCATCCCCCGTGGTGAGCTCAATTACGTTGTGGCCGGAATTAATCATATGGCCTTTTTCTTGAGCCTAGAGCACAACGGGAAGGACATGTATCCGCAGCTGCACAAAACGATGGCCGGATTCGATAAGAGCGGCGTGTGGCCAAAACGCTTCGGCCGTATGACCGATCATGTCCGCTATGAAATGTTCCGCCGTTTGGGATATTTTGTGACTGAAAGCAGCGAGCACTTTAGCGAATACGTCCCATTCTTTATTAAAGACGGCCGTGACGAGCTATTGGAAGAATTTGACATCCCGATCGATGAATATATTTGGCGCTGTGAATATCAAATCCAAGAATGGAACCATCTGCGCAAAGAGTTAGAAGACCCGACTAAACCGCTTGAGCTAGAAGAGAGCGTTGAATTTGGTTCGCACATCATTCATGCGCTCGAAACCGATCAGCCCACCCGGATTTATGGCAATGTGCCAAACTACGGCATTATCGACAATTTGCCCGTAGGCGTACCGGTAGAAGTCCCTTGCTTGGTTGACAGAAACGGGATTCAACCGGTGACCATCGGCAAGATTCCGCCACAGTTGGCACGCTTGATGCAAACCAACATTGGTCCACAAGAACTCACGGTTGAAGCAGCCCTAACCGGCAAGCGTGAGCACATTTACCATGCGGCGATGCTTGACCCACACACCTCGGCCGAACTCTCGCTAGAGCAGATTTGGAGTATGGTGGATGAGATGATCGAAGCACATGGGGATTGGCTGCCTGAGTATCAGTAGAAAGTGATGGGGTCATTGTTCAACATCTCAACTTGTTTGATGAAAGCGTGTTGCGTGGAACAAAAAAGAGCGACAATGGCTAAAACTTACGTTTCACGCAACACGGTCATCAACAGTAAATACGTGCTAATTGTGTAGCAAGATCGTTTCGCACTGTTCGCTTCAACTAAAAAATGAATAAACGTGACGAGAAAACAACATTCTATGATTGGCTGAGCTACGGGATGGTGTTGATCGTCACGTTTTTGCTTTACCGGGGGGTGGCCGAACTGCTGGGGGGGACGTACGAAAACCCGTTTGCCTATTTCGATAAACTTGCGGCCGCATTTTTACGCGGAGAACTGTATATCAAAAGCGACATCAAGGCTGACTTAACCATTTATGGCAGCCGATGGTATGTTCCATTTCCACCGCTGCCCTCCTTGCTTTTGGTGCCGTACATGTGGTGGACCGGGGCGAAAACGGCCGACACTGTGCTATTTTCGATTATTTTGTCCGCTGTCAACGTGGTGATGGTTTACGGCATGTTGGTCGCACTGGTTAAACGGGGTTGGTCCAAGCTCGGCCGGGGGGATGTGATTTGGCTGACCGTTTTGTTTGGGCTAGGGACTGTTCATTTCTATATGTCACTACAGGGGTCTGTCTGGTTCTTGGCTCAGTTGGCGACTTTCACATTCGCCACACTTTCGGTTTGGTTAGCACTGGCTAAGCGACATCCGCTAATCATAGGCTTGGCATTGGGTGTCGCGATGCTTGCCCGGCCGCATATCGCCCTACTTGCCCCGCTTTTGCTGGCGATTTGGTGGCACGGCCGCAATCCATCTGCATCAGAATGGCTGCAACCGTTGCTAAAGCATGCGATTTTACTCGCTTTGCCTCTGTTCGTAGCGATGGGTTCTCTTCTTTGGTACAACTTCGCCCGTTTCGAAGACCCATTGGATTTCGGCTATATTTCGCAAAATGTCGACCCGTTCTTAAAAGACGACCTTGAGACTTATGGGCAATTTAATCGGTATTTCATCCCCCGCAATGCGAAGGCGCTCCTGTGGGCAACCCCAGAGTTAAACGGTGAGGGAGAGCTGCCTGGCTTTTGGCCCAATCGGCAGGGGATGAGTATTTTTCTGACGACCCCAGCGTTTGTATTTTTGTTATGGCGCGGCCGTAAAGATTGGCTGTATGCGGGTGCATTGGTTTCACTGGGGCTGATCTTGGTTCCACTGCTGACTTACTACAACACCGGCTGGTGGCAGTTTGGCTATCGTTTCAGTTTAGATTTCATGATGATTTTGATGCTGTTACTGGCGACAACGGCCGGTGAGCGATTGAGTTGGCCATTTAAATCACTGATCATTTTAGCGGTTTTGATGAATGCTTGGGGAGTCGTCTGGTTCGCTATGATTACCTTTGTGCTTTAACCAAGCTGACTTTTTCATTCCCTCTTGCCAACTCCCTGCGAAAACTGTATGAATCCTTTTTCACCTCTCCCCCCTCTGCTATAATTTTCACTCCCTTAAATATTTTGGAGTATTTTCAAATGAAAAACTTTTTGAATCGTAAAAAAATCGCTTTCCTTGCTCTTGTAGCAACTTTTGTTTTACCCGTTGTCGCTTTGGCGGCCGATGATCCTGCACCTGCAGGTAGCGGTGGCTGGGTGGTCACCGGAGTGATGATCATTGTCTTCTTTGTTCTCGGTACCGCTATCTTGACTGTCGGCATCGGCTTGGGTGCTGCAATGCTCGGCTACAAAATGGGCAAATCAGACGAAGAATAAACTGATTATCAGGGGGACATGTGCTGTGCCCCTGATCTTTTCCTAGCCCCTTTAGCCTGCTAATCCTTTTAGCGTATCTAACAATTGAGCCACTTCCGGCCGATCGGTCGGGTTTTTGCTTGGGTAAGCAAACCGTACAATCCCATTTTTGTCGACAATAAAATTGCCTCCCATTTGATCAGTATCCCCCCGATGCTCTTTAAGCTGCTCGCCGCGCATCAAAGCTTTGGCATAAAACCATAAGTTTTTTGGCCCCCACGCTTGTAATGCGGAGCTGGTCATCCCGTAAAGTTCATAGGTTTCTTTTTCAGGGTCGAGCCAAATCGGGAACGGCGCTTGCGTTTCTTCTAGCCAAGCGTTGGCCCAGTAAGGGGTGCCAAAAGAGACCGCCACAATGTCTGTGTTGAGTCGATTAATTTCGTCTGCGAATGGCACAACCTGCGCCACATGTTCTTGTCAGGGCAGTCAGGCTAGGTGACGCAAAAAGATGATGAGGGCATGCCGATCATTTCCCCAGGCGGCCGAAAGTTGAACCGGTTTTTCTTCTTTGGTCATCAATGTTAGGTCTGGTGCGTGCTGTCCGATTTTTATTTTTGCCATGCCAATCAGTATACCGCACAGAGGTATTATCGTGGCAGCAAAAGGTCCTGTAACTGTTT
>JAHDEB010000152.1 GCA_020629055.1 Chloroflexota bacterium | reverse complement strand
GTCACATCTTCATGCTTTTGCCGCCAAACCCATTCATGCTGTGATTAATCATCATATTTATGAAAAGGTTTTTAGGTTTAATTCCATCAAAAGTCAGTTTATCTTTTTTGGGAGTTCTAGCAGTTGGAGCTGTAATGTTCTTAACTGGAGAACATATTCTCTACTTTTTCTTCGTACTGCCCAATATTGCGGCAGTGGGATTTTTTGGCTTTTTTCTCCGAAAAGCACTCGAGGGGGAAAATGAAAATCCAATAGTTGGATGGGGGTGTGTCATATCGCTTGGACTATTTACATTCATTTTCACAGTTTCACTCATACTTACTCTCTATTTTAGAGGCTGAAACTTCAATGATTTTTTACAAGTGCTATGCTTATTATAATTTACGATTAGTTAGGGCGCGGATAACGGCCTGGAATGATTCACTCGTGCGCATATTATCAGCCGTCAACCCGCCCCGCGACATTAGTACAACGACATTCCCAAAAGGCAGCCCACCAATACGCGGGGTGGGTTGGACGATGCAAAAAATTTACACCTGAACCATCCGCCCTCGTCCATCCACACCCCTACAATTAGAATATTTTTATGCAAGATAATCACGAAGAATACCCTGAAGAATTTGTAGCAGGGCTTGAATGGATGTGGGGCGACGGCTTTATGTCCCCAGGCGGCCCGGCCGAAGTCGGCGCCATTCTAGAAGGTATTGACCTTACGGGGCAACGGGTGCTCGATATCGGCTGCGGTATCGGCGGGATCGATGTTTTATTGGCCAAAGAGCACAATGCGGCCCACGTAACCGGCATCGACGTTGAACCGTATCTCGTAGAACGAGCACAAACCCTCGTCACGCAAGCAGGGCTCAATCACAAAATCAATATCCAACTGACCAAACCGGGCGCATTACCATTTGATGATGATTCATTCGACATCGTCTTCAGCAAAGACTCAATCATCCATATCCCAGACAAACGGGCGATTTATAGCGATATTTTCCGGGTGCTAAAACCGGGCGGCCGGCTCGCTTTCTCGGATTGGTACGGTTCTGATCTGCCCCAAACCCCAGAATTTAAAGAATGGCTCGTGGTGGTTGGCCTCACGTTTGATATGGGAACGGTCGAAAGCGCAGCCAAGCTTTTGGGCGACATCGGTTTCACCGACATTGAGCTTGAAGATCGAAACAGCTGGTATGCCAAGAATATGGAAGAGGAGCTGGCGACATTACAGGGTGAAAATTTTACAAAGCTTGCAGACCAATTGGGTGAGGACGGGGCGACTCAACGGCTCAATAGTTCAACTTTGAAGAAGACAGTTGTTGACCAAGGGCTGCTCCGGCCGGGGCACATTCGGGCAACAAAGCCAACCTTATTCTAATCGAATGATCACCGCCGACACGATTGTCCCAGATCCGGCCGATCCACAGTTGTGTGATAAGTACTTCCACTTCCTAAATTCGTCTGTCAGATTCAATGATCCAACTAAGGTGGCCCCCAATGTCAAGTCAGAAAATCGGCAACTTTAAGTAGCACTTTTGCTCCCCTGAGTCGCTTCAGAAAGGGCCTATAAGCCGGTCCGGCAAGGACCCCACGAAGTACCGCCGGAGGCAGTAAACTAAGTGGGTAAGTGTAGGGGAAGTGGCTAAACATAAATCGGCCGGTCGATCCCTTTCAGCCCGAAATAAACTTCGGCCGGAGTGCAATAAGCAAGCCTCTGATAGCAGTATTTCTCAAAATATCGACCAAGCCCATCATAGAGTTCAGGAACGGTCTCATACTGTTAGAGATAGACCTATTCATACTTGACGGTGCGACATAAACGCTCGATAAAAATGTTATCAAAGCAGCGGCCATACTGATGCCGATTCTTCGATGGCGCAACCGGCCGACGAACGCATTTAATGAAGCCCCTTCATCCCCATACAAGTCTGGTAACGGGAATTCATGGGGGTATCAACCACTACCCTAGTGGAAATCGCACACTCAATTCCTAGTCCGCATATTAAACGAAACACGGCCTAAATTATTGCATTTTGACTAAATATGATCCATATTCCTTAATTTTTAGGGATATGCGATCATTTTCTCAATTACCCATTGCTGTTAGTAACTAAACATATACAGGATTAAACTTATGGATTGGGGAATGTTTTTCATAGCTTCTATATTGGCCATATCGCCTACGATTCTGATTCGGCTTCTATATTTTAAGCAACAAGGACTAATTATTAATACAATAGCTGACCGTGAATATGTTTCTGGAAAAGAACTATTATTGACCTTAAAAACATGGCTTGTGGTTTATATAGTTGTTGCAACACCTCTTTGGGTCTATACAGTGTTACACAATTACTGGGATTTGCGCATTTATGCACAAATCCACCAGTTTGTTTCAAACTTATTGATGACAAAAGATTTTCATGTGCCTTTTAGGGTTGGTTATAATCTATGTTGGATTTTGCTAATGTTACTGTGGTATTCGACCTGGAGATACTTGTTCCCACGTGAGTATCTTAAAGATCTCTAGCCCAGGCTGCGGCGAGGTCTGCTGGATTATGAACGGCGCTGTGGATTGCGTCCCGCAGTGCCACCTTCTCCCTTCGGGGAGTCCTTGCCAGACAGGCATACATATAAGCTCCCTAGTTGTAGGCTGGTCTTCGCTCCGGCCGGTCTCTGACTGCGTAGATAAAAGCAAACAAACTTGGCCGTAGCAGGCTAAATAATCGATGAACGGCCGAACTGTTGAATTGGGGAATGGTTAATTTTGGGTCTCGCACATTGTTAACCATTCACCCATTAAGCAATTCATCAAATCCCCAATTGAATGAACTCATTAACGTTTTGGAAAAACTTAGCTCTTCCGATTTTAATTGCATCATTTATCGCTTTTATTTTCATTCTAGGGACGAGTTTCATTGGAATTAGCATTGATATGTTTAATACGCTAATTGGATCCTTATTTGTTTTTAACGTCATTGAATTAGCGGCAGTCATAAATGAACGATTAAATGGGAATTCATTGCTTGATAATGGGAAAAATATTGCAATTATTTTTTCCATTTGTGCATTTACTCTAGCCATTTTCAATATTCCTTTCATAACGGGATTCCATTTTATTTGGCTTGATTGGTTAATTTCATGTGCATTCGCTTTTGTGTACCTTTTAGTTATCGCTTTTGTTAGTTATTTAGCTAAAAGATTTCAATAGCCCTAGCTCCGGCCGGGGCACATACGGGCAACAAAACCGAACGGCTAGCTGTTTCCAACCCTCAATCAAAACAGATGCAGGTTTGATTCGCTTATCTCGATCTCCAACCCGTATTCATTCACAACCTGGTACCAATTTGAAAGCGGATGGGGAGGCAAATATTTGTTTGTCTGCACATCGTAACGGCCGTTTATCCCAGTCATCGCCCGAATCGCATCGGTCGCAGCCCCTTTGACCCCATCATCTGTAGCCCTTGACCCCACATAAAAATCGTTACCCGGCCAAGACACATGATCCCACGCCACAAAACTAAAGAACTCACATGCTGCAAAATCATCACCCGTTTCCTGATAGGTGATCGGTCTGCATAATTGCGGTTTGGTCGCGTTCCCTTGCAACAGCGGCCGAACCATATAATCTAGATGCCCGATCTCATCTCTTTCGTTTTGACACTCGTTGTAAGGATCAAAATAAATCGCTTGAATATGATTAAGTGACTTACCGTGGGTTTCAAGCAATCTGCGTAAAGACCGATTCAGAAACTCGCCCAGTTGATATTGAAAAGGGCCTGCAAAAACGCCGCAACCTAAACCGGGAACCGTGACAAATCCCTTCTTGTTTCTTTTAGCGCAAATGTCGTTTGCATGTTTCAAAGGGGGCAACAATCGTCGTTCATACAGCTGATAATATTTTTCAGGATCAATCTTGTGGTCTGTAGTCACAGCCAAATAGTCGGCCGGGGGCTCTCCGTACCCGTTCTGTAATAGTGCACCCGCGGTGAAGAGTAATGTGCCTAAAAACGGTTCATCGTGGACCTCAGGGGCACTATGCCGGCCGTTGTCAAAAATGGTCACAGGAGTCGCTATACTCACATCTCCCAAAATCGCCAGCTCGCCCATTGTCCAATCAGACCCATCGCCAATCACAGCGCTCTCAGCAAAAATCTGCGGTTTTTTCGTGTTGATCAGTTCTCGCAAAAAATCTAGCCCGGTTCCCATTGCATCCGGCTTTTTTCCCAAACGATTTTTCAGCAAATTACCAGGCTCACCACCCCCTGCAATCTCAACACGGTAAGGCTCTAAAAGATTATCCCACGACTGTTGGCTTATTAATATCGTGTATCTATCCATTCAATCTCTCCCGAAAGCATTTTCGATTTAACAGCGTCATCATACAATACCGGCTGAGTAAAAGCGATGAACAATTTTCGAATTCCCCAAACACGTCAGGGCTGGCTCCAACTGCTTGTTGTAGCGGCCGTTCTCGGCTCTGGCTGGATTTTCTATTCACGCGACTCGATATCGACCGATACCAGCACACTCGCCACAGCCCCACTTCCCGGTGCACTAGCCCCCGACTTCACCCTCACCACCCTTGAAGGGGAATCGATCACCTTGTCTGATTTAAGAGGACAGCCAGTTATCATTAACTTTTGGGCAACATGGTGCGGCCCCTGTCGGCAAGAAACCCCTCACTTCCAAACTTTTTACGAGCAAAATCACCCGGACGTCGTCATGTTGGGGATCAACCAGCGCGAATCAACCAGCACCGTCATCAACTTTGTCGAGGAATTCGGTATGACCTACCCGGTTTTATTAGACGAAAACGGTTCAGTTTATGACACCTATCAGGTGTTTGGTCTGCCGACCACCTGGTTTGTGAACCCAGATGGGGTGCTTGTTTCAGTTGCACCCGGTGGCATTACGGCCGCCTTTTTAGAAGACCAGCTCTCAAAAAGCCAGAACTAATCATGCTTCCATTTATATCGATCGGTCCATTGGCATTACCTTCAAAGCCGTTTATTTTTATTCTCGGGATATATGCTTGCCTATGGATTGTTGATCTCGTTTTAGATCAAGTCGATGCCGAACCAGAATGGGTACGTGCAACAGCGTTTCGAGCCATCATCGTTGGATTAATTGGCGGCCGCCTTGTATTCGCACTTACCCATCTACCGGCCACAATCGCCAACCCTGCATCTATCATTTGGCCTATCACCATCGGTTACAGTTTATGGGGTTCTATTTTATTTGGCACTTTGTCACTCATCTTCTTTTCTCGGCAACAAAATTTATCTCCTCTTCAATTATTAGACGCATTCCTTCAGCCGATATTGGCGCTGCTTGCCGCATCGGTTTTAGGCGACTATCTGGGAGGGCCAGGCTTTGGCACAACCACAAGCTTTCCTCGTCTGCCAACCCATCCGGTACAAATTTATGAGCTGCTTGTCGTTGTCGCTGCATTTTTCTTACTGCGGTATCTTCAACCTTTCAAAAAGTTCGAAGGTTGGTTATCCCTCGTCTTGGCTGCGTTTTTATCGGCCGGGTTCCTCTTTACGTTCAACTTTCGAGGGGCAGGAACGACATGGGGCAACGGATTTCAGGTCAATCAAATTGCAGCTTTTGCTATCCTAATTTTCGCCCTCGCAACCCTTGCCTATCTCGCCCCAAATAATCAAAAAGAATCTTTGACTTCCAATTGATTCCAAGTAAAATCCTGATCCGTTTTACAACGTTAAGCCGAAGTGGCGGAATTGGCAGACGCGCTACGTTCAGGGCGTAGTGAGATTTATCTCGTGTGGGTTCGACTCCCACCTTCGGCACCATTAAAGCAAAAGCCCGATCTTTCTTAGATTGGGCTTTTTTCGTTCTAAGGCAATTTCTCCTATCTTATGTCATCCCCCTTACTATCCCATTACAGCAAATGGGCCATATTTCTTTGAGAAATTCGCCACGAATCGCTATAATATTCAGGTTGAATAGACATAAAAAATATTCAAGAGGATTTACTCCATGAACTTATTTACAGTAATCGGGCTCGTTGGCATCGGAATGGTGATCTTTACAGGGTTATTTGCCCTATTGATATCACGACTAGATGCGGCCGTTACCCAAAACAACATCGACATCGAAGCAGGCAAGAAACGTTTTCGTCCTGCGGCAACACACGGATTTAAAATCGCTCAAGATGGGGATTCAACTCTCCAATTTTTAGACGCACGCCAAGAGGCAGCAAAAGCCGCCGTACGCAAACAGCGTGGTGGCAATTTGCGCATCGGCCGGAAAGGAGCAGAAATGCTCAAAACGGCAAGCGAAGATTTATCTAACGACCCGGTTTCTGCTTATAAAATCGCCACGACACAAGGGTGGAACGGTTTAGGTGAATTTGCCAAAGCTCAAGCGGCTGCAATTGGCGCGACCGCAGCCCCTGTTGCTGCAGCTGGCGCAAAAATGGTCAAACGCAAATTGGTCCCAGGCAAAGATTTCGAAGTTATCGAAATTACCGCTGGCATGTCTGGCCCAGAACGTCGTACAGCTCGTGCATCAAATGGTAAAGCTAAATATGCGGCGTATAAAGCGGCTAAAGCATCTGGTGCAGATATGGCGGTTGCCGAAGTCGCACCGGCCGCCGCAGCCCCAGCTGCTGCACCTTCATCAGAAGCGCAAGCAGCATCGGCCGGAATTGAGCCTCCTGTTTTAGTTGAACTAACTGATGATATGGATCCGGCTGAAAAACGGGCGGCTCGTATCGCCAACTCGAAAGCGAAATCAGCTTACAAGAAAGCACTCAAAGCTGCTGGTATTTCAGCAAGCGCACCGGCACCCGCAGCAGCGGCGGCAGCACCGGCCGCGCCAGCGCCAGAACCTGTTGCAGCCGCACCCGCAGGTTTAGACGATGTGCCAAAGCCAGACTTAGTTGAATTGACAGATGATATGGACCCGGCTGAAAAACGGGCGGCTCGTATCGCTAACTCAAAAGCGAAGTCAGCTTACAAGAAAGCTTTAAAAGCTGCAGGCATCGATCCTAAATCGGTTTCAATCTAATTTATAACAAACATTGGTAGAGTCTAAGCAAAAGGTCCTTTTCTCAGTTAATTTTCCGAGAAAAGGACCTTTTTGTTTACTATTTCACAGCGCCGTAAGAAAAATAGAAATAAACTCGCGTTAAAAGTAAGTCAAGAAGCGTAACGGCACCCAACTGACCTATGTAAGCTATTTAACACTTGCGGTGGCAGCTCAACAATTTCAGACGTTTCTTAGGAAAACTAGCATGAAGAAAAAATCTTTTACACTTGATATACCTGAAAGATTGATCAAACAATTGGAAGCAATTGCGAAGGCTTCCGAAACTGAATTGAACGAAGTTATCATTCAGACCCTCAAAGGAGGTATGCCTCCTTCCCTTCGGAAAATCCCTAACAAATTCCATAGTGAACTTCTATCCTTAAATGCGTTAGATGATCTAGAACTATGGGACGTTATTGCAGAACCGAAGAAAAAGCAGCCCCGTGAAGAGGATCAAGAGGATGTAGAACACTTCGGCAGCATGCGACGCGCTTATGCGTTTTCATTATTAAAATGGCGCGGCCATCCGGTTCCCTCACCAGCTGATTTTATGCTCGCCTAATCCTAATAACTAAATTCTAAAAATTACAGACGGCCGTTGATTTTAAATCAGCGGCCGTTTTTGTTTCTTTACATTTGAAACCAAATGAAGTGAGACGGCTATAATCGCCCTATGGGAAAAGGAATGAAAATCGGTTTAATCACAGGGGAATTCCCTCCAATGGAGGGTGGCATCGGGGACTTCACAGCCAATCTGGCCCAAGCGATGGCGGAACAAGGGCATGAAGTACACATCTTGACCAACCGCAAGGCCAAGTTAAAGATTAAACGTCAGCCATCCAAATCGGTAAGTGAAGCGGTTCAAAAGCTAGGCAACAATTGGGAACCTCAAGATTTGGAGTATGCGTTTTTGCACCCCCGGTTTAGAAGATGGAACTGGAGTGAAATGTCGACCATTGCGGATATTGCGATTCGGCATGAGCTTGATATTCTGAACGTGCAATATCAACCGGCCGCTTTTAACATGCGGAACCCGGCCATCAACTACCTCCCCTTTCGCGTTAACTCGATCACAAAAACAATTGCGACATTCCATGATTTACGCCCTCCTTTCCTTTTCCCCAAAGCGGGCCGTCTGCGCAAGCGGGTTGTTTACAAGCTGGCCCAACGGGCCCATGGGACGATTTTAACCAACCCGGCCAATGGCGCAGAGCTTCAAGACCATGGTTTTGGGACCCAACATCAAACGATGATCCCGATCGGGAACAACGTGCCGACCAATCACGTCAATCATTTAGAAATCATCGAAAATCGAAATAAATTAAACATCCCTGAAGATGCGATCGTTTTGGGTTATTTCGGATTTCTAAATGACAGCAAAGGGGCTGATGATTTAGTCAGCCTGTTACAAAAATTGGGGGACCGCTATCACTTAATCATTATCGGCGGTGGCACTGGGGATAGTGACAGCATCAACAATCAAAGTTATACCGATACGATTAAAGGGGACATCGAAATGAAGGGGTTGGCTAGCCGGGTGCACTGGACAGACTATCTCCCCTCGAATCGGGTATCTTCGTGGTTAAAAACGGCCGATGTGATGGTGTTGCCTTACAAGGATGGGGTTTCGACCAGGCGTGGCAGCTTAATGTCCGCCCTAGCCAACGGCGTTCCAATTGTTTCGACCCAAGCCGAGCTTATTAACCCGCTGCTGAAAGATGGGGAAAACATGTTGCTGGCCCCTACGGGTGACGTTGAAGCAATGGCCACAAAAGTTCGCCTCATTGCTGACGATCAAGAGCTTGCTGAACGGTTAAGAAAATCGGCAAAAGAAACGGCCACCGCTTTTACTTGGCCCGAAATCGCCCGAGAAACGCTTGAATTTTATCAATCGGTTTTGGACAGCAAAGACGAGTAGGCTAGCGGTGCCAATCAGAAACGAGTTGGGTGGCGACCTCGACTAAATCGCTTGCTGAAGCGTCTAACATCTGGCGTGTTTCATCATCACGCCCAAACCAGTTGTTCTGCATGCGTACAAAACGATGGGTTTCAAATTTAATGCGTTCAACAACCTCTTCCAAAGTAGATTCCCCCTCAAAATAAGGCTTGAACTGCCGGTAGCCTAAGCCACTCATTGCAGAAAGGTTCCACCCGTACCCTGCGGCAAGCAAATCACGAACTTCTTGTTCTAATCCCGCAGCGAGCATCAGATCAACCCGTTCGTCTATGCGTGCATACAGCTCTTCCCGTTCCCGATTTAAACAAAGTGTCAAAATGTCCCAGCCTGGTGGGGTTTTAGCCTGTAGCTGGGTAATCGGCCGGCCTGCGATCAAGGTAACTTCTAATGCACGAACAACACGACGTATGTTCCGTTTATCAATCCGGGCGGCAGCAATCGGGTCTAAATGATCTAACCAACGGCCCAATTCATCTCCGCCTAACCGATTTAAGCTTTGGCGCAATTCCGGGTGCGGTCCCACACGGGGAATCCCCCACCCCTCTACAATCGCTTTCACATATTGCCCGGTGCCACCGACCAACATCGGCAATTTCCCTCGGTCATGGCAATCAGCAACAATCTCGTTGACTCGATCTTGGTATTCGCCCAAGGTAATCGTCTCGTCAGGATTGTAAATGTCAATCATGTGATGTGGCACGCGGGCCATCTCTTCGGCAGATGGTTTGGCGGTGCCGATATCCATCCCCCGATAAAAGAGACGAGAGTCAGCTGAGATGATTTCACCATTAAACCGTTCAGCCAGTTTTAATGACAATTCTGTCTTACCGACAGCGGTTGGGCCGATAATGACCAGCAAAGGGGGTTGATTCGATCGATTCATTAAAAAACGCGCCATCCGATTAGAAACACGATGTAAACAATGCCGAAATACACGACCGGCCGAATAAGCCACTCCGGCCGTGGTTGGCCTGGGGCACGCACCAAGCGTGAGAGAACGGCCGGTACCGCACACAATCCGATCGGGGCGATCCACAGCGGTATAACGCCGGTCATCATAAAATATAGCCCATAGACCACCATCACAACACTGACGACCTTCAAGAGCACAAGCGCTTTTCCCACCCCTAGCCAAAGGGTAAAAGTAGACTCTCCATGGGCTGCGTCTATTTCTACGTCACGAATCTGCTGCTCTAATTGTGCCGTGAGTGACGCCATGATTCCTAATCCTAAAATCACATAGTCTAAGCGCGCCCATGCTAAATTAAGCAGGTACATCACCAGGACATAAGGAAAGGTTTCAACAAAAAAGGCATGGATCGGCAGGTCTAACCCCGGCCGTGATTTGAGCCTAAGCGGTGGTGCTGAATAGGCCCACATGACAAACAGGCAAACGGCAGAAGCAAAAAAGCCTGACCAGCCAAACTGTAGCAAGCCGGGGGCGATGATCAACGATGCGGCAAAAAAGCCCCATCCGGCCGACTTGGCAGAAAGGGCTGTGCGGGAGAAAAAATTGTTCTCCCTTTTTCGAGGATCCAGCCGATCAACATCCCGGTCATAGTAATCGTTTAACGCAAACGCAAGCCAATATCCCCCTGTTAAAGAGAAAATAAGCATCAAAGCGGAAAAATTAAACGCTTCATGCAATAGCAAAACACCACTGGCAATGACAAATGTCACAATCCAAGCATCCGCATGGTTTTGTAATAGAAGGTGCCAGCCACCTTTAGTATCGTTTATAGTCGCCACGCTCTATTCTAATTCTCCCATGACCTTTCCTTGCCTAATATGGATTTGAACTCTATCATGCGGTTATAAGGTTTAGGACGTAAAAATATGTATCAAAATTCTTCTTCACAGGAGATTTTAGACCAGACAAAAGACTGGTTCCAAAAAATACCCGGTTACTTTGCAAACCCGTATAACATACTACGCAATTATAATAAAGAGAATCTTCAAGGGGATTTAATTGCAAGCCTAACGGTAGCCGTTGTTCTTTTGCCACAAGCTATCGCCTATGCTCTAATTGCGCAATTACCAGCACAAACCGGCCTATTCGCGGCGATTGTCGCCGCAACAATCGGGGCACTCTGGGGCTCATCGTTCCATCTGCATACCGGACCCACAAACACAAACTCACTACTCGTGCTGACCGGCCTTGTGGCGGTCACCACGGCCGAAACCCCCATCGCCGAGTACATCGCTATTGCGGGGGTAATCGCATTTTGGGCCGGCATTATCCGGCTCGTCATGGGGGTCGCCAAATTAGGCGTACTAGTCAATTTCGTCTCAGACTCGGTCATTATCGGGTTTACGGGCGGGGCCGGTATTCTGATTGTCGCCAAACAGCTCGCCCACCTATTTGGCGTACCAGGGGTTAGCTCACCTAACTTTTATATCGTTGTCACCAATATTATTTCTCAGATCGGGGACACACACCTTCTGACTTTCTATCTCGGTTTGGCCGGCATTGCAGCGCTGTTAATTTTGCGCCGATTCGTCCCCAAGCTACCGGGGCCGTTGATTACGATGGTTGTCGGTTCGATCATCGTATGGGCCTTGCAGTTAGACCAAAGCGGCGTACAGGTCTTAGGCGAAGTGCCAAGGGCTTTTCCCCGTTTGGCCAACATCCCGATCTTTGACTTCACATTGGTCTCGGAATTGATGCCCTACATCATCGCCGTTGCTTTAATCGGCCTTATCGAAGCATCTTCGATATCACGTGCAATCGCTTCACGCAGCGGGCAGTATCTCGATTCAGATCAAGAATTTATCGGCCAAGGGCTTGCCAATATCGCCACCGGCCTCTTCTCTGGCTATCCGGTTGCTGGCTCGCTAACCCGTTCGGCCGTCAACTACGAGAACGGTGCTCGGACCCAAATGGCTGCCGTATTTTCAGCGATGTGGACCCTATTAGCCATGCTCGTCTTTGCTCCGGCCGCCGCATTTTTGCCTCGGGTCATTTTGTCCGCCATCCTCATCGTGACCGGCGCACGCATGGTAAACATCAGCGGAGCGCGGCAAATCTTCCAAACCTCGAGAGGTGACACCGTTGTCATGCTGATCACCTTCATCGCCACCCTAACGCTCGAGCTGCAATTCGCAGTGTTAACCGGCATTTTGGTCTCGCTAGGCCGTCATATCGCTCAAACTTCGATGCCTACGGTTGAAATGGTGCTCCCTGAAGATGACTACAAACATTTTTCCCATCAGCCTGAAAAACCGGACTGCCCGCAGCTGGGTGTGCTAACCATCATGGGATCAATCTATTTTGGAGCAGCCCCTTACGTCGAGAACATTATCCGCCAACACCAATTCGAAAGACCGGAACAAAACTTTCTGCTGCTCCGTTTCCACCGTGTCAACCATATGGACATCAGCGGCATTCACATGCTAGACACCGTATTGCGCCTTTATCGAGACCGTGAAGGGGATGTCTTTTTGACCGGTGTTCGGGAAGAGGTTCTAGAATTTATGGAACGATCCGGATTTGTTGAAACGATCGGCAGTGAAAACATCTTGGATCAAGACAAGGCGATTGTTCATATTTTCCATAACATTCTGAATCCGGCCGAATGTGTTTATACATGCCGCCAAAAAATCTGGCGCGAGTGCCAAAGTTTACCCAAGAGCCAACAGCCCTTCGACATGCGCGAGGTCTTGGCTGTTCCGGCAGACATCGAAGTACCGGCCGTTACCCCAGCAGAATTACCCGATTTCCTATCCAAAGAAAATACGCCGCGCGTCATCGATATTCGCGAACCGGAAGAATTTTCTCAGGGCCACTTGCGCTTAGCTGAATCGATACCGATGCACCGATTTATAAACGAAAAACCGGTTTCATTTTCTGATGAGCAAGACATCGTGTTTATTTGCCGCAACGGCCGGCGCAGCAATCAATTAACTTGGTATCTGCAAAGCCAAGGGATCAAAAACATTTATCATCTAGAAGGAGGCATCAGCGCATTAGAAGTGGCATCGTTGCCAAAAAGTGATTAGATAATAGCCTGTTTGAAACACCCGATTCTGTGGGTAGCCTGATATAATCGACCTATGCAACAATCTAAATTCAGCTCAAAATTTTCATCCGATCTCGGTGTAATCCAACTCATGGATGATTTAGGGGAGTATGTGGGTAAACCCGGCTATACCATGCTAGGTGGAGGAAATCCGGCCCAAATCCCAGAAATTGAAACCTATTTCCAAAAAGCAACGGCCGATCTGTTAGAAGACGAAGATCGGTTTAGATCGATTATTGGCACCTATAGTGCCCCTGGCGGCGAAGCGGAATTTAGAACCGCTTTGGCAGAATTTTTAAGCCAAAGCTACGGCTGGCCCATCACCGCTGACAATATCGCCCTGACCAACGGTAGCGCAACATCGTTTTTCTATCTGTTTAATATGTTTGCAGGGGAATATGAAGATGGGAGCCACCGAAAGATTTTGCTTCCGCTAGCCCCGGAATACATCGGTTACAAAGATGCGGGGCTTTCACCCAACATGTTTCGCTCCTATCGGCCGGAAATCAGCTTCTTGGAAGATAACTTCTTTAAATATCGAATCGATTTTGCAAATCTGGAGGTGGGTGCCGACATCGGGGCGATCTGCGTCTCGCGCCCTACGAACCCAACCGGCAATGTGCTAGATGCGGCCGAAATGGAGCAGTTGAGCCGATTGGCCCAAGACCGTCAAATTCCGTTGATCGTCGATAACGCCTACGGACTCCCCTTCCCCAACATCATTTTCAGCGATGAAGCGCCTACGTGGGAACCCCACATGATTATGTGTATGAGCCTTTCTAAGCTCGGCTTACCTGGACTGCGAACCGGCATCATCATCGCTTCCGAGACGATTGTTCGTCGATTATCCAGTATGAACGCCGTCATTAGCCTCGCCCCGGGCAACTTAGGACCCGCATTGGTGCGCAATGGGCTCAAATCGGGCGAAATCAGACGCTTAAGCGACGATGTGATTCGACCCCACTACGAAAACAAAGTGTGGAAAACGATTGGCTTTTTGAAAGAATCACTTGAAGGGGTGAACTACCATATCCATAAACCGGAGGGGGCGATTTTTGTCTGGCTCTGGTTTCCTGGTTTGCCGATCACCAGCCAACAGCTCTATGAGAAATTGCGTGATCGCAAAGTGCTGGTTATTCCAGGGGAGCATTTTTACCCCGGCCTACCCGATGATCCCAATGACCCATGGCCGCACAGATACGAGTGCATCCGGGTCAGTTATGCGGCTGATATCGAGGATGTGAAAGCCGGGGCGAAAATCATAGGCGAAGTCGTGAAAGAGCTGCTTGATAGCTAAATTTTTAGAGAGATTCTAGACAGAACAGATTTTTTTACGAATCAACACTTTCAAGTAGAGCCACGACCATATCCATTGCGACGTGATTTTGCCCACCCTCGGGGATGATCACATCCGCTTTGCGTTTAGAAGGTTCCACAAATTGTAGGTGCATCGGCCGAACCGTCGTCATGTACTGCTCAACAACAGACTCTTGTGTCCGTCCACGCTCTTCCATGTCCCTTTTTAAACGGCGAATAAAACGAACATCTGCATCGGTGTCTACATAAATTTTGATGTCCATTAATTCTAAAAGCGCCGGCTCTGCAAAAATCAAGATCCCTTCAAGCAAAATAATTTGAGCAGGCTCAACAGAATTCACAATTTCGCTGCGTAAATGGTTGGCAAAATCATAGCTTGGAATCTTAACTTCCTTCCCCCCCATCAGGGTTTTGACATGTTCTACCATCAGCTCCGTCTCCAACGAGCGTGGATGATCGTAATTTTGACCGCTACGCTCTTCGAATGAAAGCTCCGGCCGATGGCGATAATAAGAATCGTGCTGCACCCACGCGACCCGATCACGGCCGATCATTTGTACAATGTTTTGAGCGATCGTTGTTTTGCCGGACCCACTTCCGCCCGCTACACCAATAACGGTAGTTTTCATCTAATTAATCCATTTCCTCGACAGCTGAAACAAAAAAAGCTCCATATAGTATGGAGCTTTTTGAGCCAACGATGGGAGTCGAACCCATGACCTATTTATTACGAGTAAATCGCTCTGC
>JAHDEB010000151.1 GCA_020629055.1 Chloroflexota bacterium | reverse complement strand
ACCGATTACCGAAAATCATTCTACCGGTTCGCCATGATAATTTCTACGATCTGTTCAGGATGCTCAGCAACCCGGACACCAGCTTCACGCAACGCATCTTGCTTGCCTTGTGCTGTACCAGAATCACCATCGACGATCGCACCTGCATGACCCATTTTACGTCCTGGAGGAGCGGTTGCCCCTGCGATAAACGCGGTCACCGGTTTTGAAACGTGGTTTTTGATGTATTCGGCCGCTTTTTCTTCAGCGTTTCCACCGATCTCGCCCATCAGAATAATCTCTTCAGTTTGATCATCCGCTTCAAACATTTCAAGCACATCGATAAAGTCAGTGCCCGCAACCGGGTCACCACCGATACCAACACAGGTTGATTGACCTAAGCCATTGTAGCTAAGGGCGTAAACCACTTCATAGGTCAACGTACCGCTTTTTGAAACGACGCCAATCGGGCCAGGTTTCACGATATCGTTTGAAATAATACCTAGGTTCGATTCACCAGGGGTGACCAAACCGGGGCAGTTGGGGCCGATCAAGCGAGTGTTGGTCCCGTCGATATAGTTGCGCACCTTGATCATGTCCATAACTGGAATGTGCTCGGTGAGGCAAACGGTTAAAGGCAATTCTGCATCTGCCGCTTCGATAATCGCGTCGGCCGCAAAGCGGGCAGGAACAAAGATTACAGATGCATTCGCACCGGTTTGCTCAACCGCTTCACGTACCGTGTTAAATACCGGCACATCGTTAACCGCTTTTTGTCCACCTTTACCTGGGGTCATACCGGCAACAATGTTGGTACCAGCCGCCATCATGCGGGCAGAGTGAAACGTTCCTTGACCGCCAGTGATCCCTTGGACCACGACACGGGTGTCTTTATTAACTAAAATACTCATTTTGGTTTCTCTCTCCCTATGCTGCTGCCGCAATCGCTTTGCGGGCTGCGTCTGACAATGTTTCGGCCGTTGGCAAATTAGCACCTGCCAAAATCTCCAGACCTTCTTTTGCGTTGGTTCCAGCTAAGCGCAGGATCATCGGTACGTCAGTATCGATCGCGTCTAGCGCAGCCACGATACCTTTTGCCACCTCGTCACCCCGGGTGATACCACCAAAGATGTTGATCAAAACCGCTTTTACTTTCGGGTCTGACAAGATGATTTCTAGCGCAGTGGTCACTTTCGCTGCATCGGCACCACCGCCAATGTCTAAAAAGTTCGCCGGTGAGCCACCAAATAGCTGAATGATGTCCATGGTGGTCATCGCCAAGCCAGCACCGTTAACCATACAGCCGATATTGCCATCGAGCTGAATAAAGCTAACGCCAGCTTCGGCCGCTTTTAGCTCAGAGGCTGGAATAACTTCCTTGTCTTCCATCGCTGCCAATTCTGGCTGACGATATAAAGCAGAGTCATCGATGGTTACTTTGCCGTCGAGCGCCATCAGGTGCCCTTCGCCGGTAATCACAAGCGGGTTAATTTCCGCAAGCTCCGCATCGCTGCCCATGAAACAGGTGTACAGATTGGCGAGTAGCTTGCCAAATTCTTTCCAAAGTTCTTTAGGCAACCCCATCCCAGATGCGATATAGGTGGCTTGGTATCCTTTCAATCCCACAGAAGGATCAACCCACACTTTAAAGATTTTTTCCGGTTGCGTAGCGGCCACTTCCTCGATGTCCATACCGCCCTCGTAAGAGGCCATGATCATCGGTTTTTTAGCTGCGCGATCAATCAAAATCGCCAAATAAATTTCTTGTTCAATACCACCTGGGGCGAGCTCGTCAATCAAAACGGTACGGGTAACGTGCCCTTTGATGTCTAAGCCAAGAATCTCTTTCGCTTTAGCTGCGGCGTCTGCAGCATCGTCTGCCAACTTAACACCACCCGCTTTACCACGCCCACCAGTATGAACCTGTGATTTAACAATCACGCGGCCGCCAAGCTTTTCTGCAACCGCTTTGGCTTCCTCAGGGGTTTTTGCTACGTCACCCTGAGGGATTGGAATACCATACTTAGCAAACAATCGTTTTGCTTGGTACTCATATAAATTCATTGATCTCTCCTGATTTTCAGAGAAGTAATTTTCAGCATCGCCAACTATTAGGTAGTGGCAGATAGGGCCAGTTTGGCGCTAATCGTGATGATAAGCACAGAACCGCTGAAAAATTACAAAGTAAGATAATTTCAGTTTCAGCAATCACCCGTGCATAAGGCACAAAAAATCGTCAGACAAAACTGCCTAACGACTTGGTGATCATCAATTGAAAAAGTTTTAATTAAGAAAATAGCCCTGAATGATTCAATAAAATCGGTGTAATTTTAAAAATCGCGTCTGAATTATATCAACGAGACAGAATTTCTCATCTTTTCATAGCTAATTTTTTCGAATCAATCCCTATTGTCCACATTAAGGTTACAATTCAAATGTAGCTTTTCTATACACAATGCTTGATCCTGCTCGGTCGATTTGTTAGAATCCCATCCACTCTGGAACGAGAATGAAAATAACCGGCACAGTTAAAATGCTTGTTCCACATCAGCCGACGATTACACTCCACAAGAGTCAGTGCCAGATCAAATCGTCGGCCCGAATCGGGGCGTGGCGCAGCTTGGTAGCGCGCTTCACTGGGGGTGAAGAGGTCGTCGGTTCAAGTCCGGCCGCCCCGACTGGGTCACGTTAATACGTGGCCCTTTTTTTTACACCAAACACGACATCGAAATATCTTATGGCAGATCGAATTCGCAACATTTTTGTACTGACAACCGGCGTGCTGGGGCTTATCTTTATAGCCATTTCTTTTGCAGCTGGCGCAATCGGCTTTGACATCACCCCTGGATTTGGGCTCATTCAAATGACCCAGCTACTGGCGGGTATTAGTCTGTTAACCTTGTGCGGGTTTGTTCAAATCAACCACATTCGTGGGCAAGAGCCAAGGTCACTACAAGCTGACATCGGGGTACGTCTGGGGGCGACCGGTCTTGTTTTTGCCTTTATTTCCGGTTTGTCAGACCTCGTCGGAATCGGAACGCACGTTGGACCCACCTTCGAACGACCTTTCGTAGGCCCATTCCAGTTGACTGGATTAGGCATCTCGGCCGCTATCATTGTGGTCGGAATGATTTTGTTTTATACCAGTCGTAGCGGGGACAGAAACTCGTTACTAGAATTTATTGCACCAAAAGAATAGCTTTAGCTTTTATCGTTAGGCTTTTTATGACGAGGGGCTGTCATAAAAAGCCGGAAGCCTACCGAATCCCATTTAACTCAAAAGAATCACCTAGCAGCGTAAATGTCGCAGATGACCCTTGCGGCCGTTGGAAGCTAAGTGCGAAGTTAACCGTTTGACCCGGGGGCACATTCCAGGGAAAGCCCGGGGTTGTTGAGAAGACCAAATAAACGGTGCCAGAGCCTTCTAAAGAAACGTCCGATGCATTTACTTGGAAAGATTGGCTTCCCCCATTTGTAACTGAGCCGGAAACAACGATGGTTGACCCTTCGGGTGACACGTCGGCCGCTGTCAGTAAGACAGAAGCGACTGCGGTGTCGCTACCCCCAAATGGGAGGCCAACAACGACTTCACCTGGAATATCGACCCGATTAACATGCCATTCAACAGAATCTCCCGTTAGAGCGGCAGGAATCTGAAAGGCAGCGGTCGCCTGTTTTGTGTCACCCGGATTGATAAAGCCGGTTAATGTTGGGAAGGTACCGTTTAGATTGGCGGCCGAATTTGAAGAATATTGGTTCCCTTGCTGATCTTTCAAAGAAATTCGCAACAGGCCGCTATCAATCACATTATTCCCCTGATTTTCGACTAAAAAGTCAACTAAAAAGACTGCAAAGCCAGGCGGGGCCGTTCCAGCCGATCCGTCAATTCGAGAATCATTGGCCGTCATCACCAAATTGCCAAAAGTTACCGGATCGCCAGTAACGGCCGTACGGCTAGATGCGACCTCATCTGCGGTTGCATCAGGCAGCGTGTAATCGCCATAGACGACGAGTCGGCTCCCGCTGTTCGCATTGCCCAGCCAGATGAGCGTTACTCCCGGCCGGTTTTGTGCAAACAAGGTGTTATCTTCCAAAGGCACCAACTCACGGCCGGTAATAAAATATTCCCGCTGTTCGCCGCTGTTGTAATTGATCGAGATACGATCGCCAGGGATCAATTTTTGTAATAGCAGTTCATTTTCACTCGATCCACTTAATCCAAATACCGGGTTAACCACGGTTCCGTAAACCCATTCAGCCACCTGCCCATCAACGGAAGATGGGTTCCATTCACCCGCTTCTGAGACAAACTGAGCTTTAGCCGGGATGGTGGCACCACCGAGATCCAAGCTGTTCGGGGGATCCACATCGATACTGAGCGAGCTATTGCCGTCAAAAATAACGATTGAATTGCTCTCGTCATACTGACTGACGGGAGATTGGCCACCTGTATCGGTCAGCGCAGGTGATCCGCTTGAATCGGCCGAATCATTGCCAGATCGACCAAGTGGGTCGAGCAAAAGCACCCCAAATATGCAGACCAGCAGCAATGCCAGCAGCCCAAAGGCGGATAGAAGCAATAGTTGGGGTGTAAACTCAACGGAAAACAGTGAGTTTTCAGAATTGTTGGATTGTGATGAATCGTCGGACATAAAAAGAAATGTTACGGAAGGCTGCTCGGTAACGTGCTAGGCGCAACGCGAATAAGTAATTCACTGGCACCAACAGAAACCGTTTGGTTAATACCCAAATATGGAATCGAAATCGTCATAGTTTCGGCCGAAGGTGACAGTTGGAAGCGAAGCAAACCGGCTTCGTTGGTATAACCCAAGGCGAGCAGCTGTCCGCTGTTACTGTCTTTGGCTAAAACAGCCATATCAACAATCCCTTCATCGATTTCGGGTAGATTATTTTGATTACGGTCGTAAAATAGAACCACTTGCAAATCGGCAGAATAGACCGGTGTCATTGGTGGCACGGCGGTCGGCAAAGGATTAATGCTAATCACTGGTAGCGGGGTTGGTTGTTGCGTGGGGGTTGATGCGGCCTGCACGGTTGCCAAAACATCGATAGTTTCAACCGGCTGCGGTACAAGTGTAGGGGTTGGGGTGCTGGTTGATGGGTTAGACACACCGCCACCACCAGACCCGGTACTCGGCTGAACGGGGGCCGGTGTAAAGGTCGGCGTCACCAGTTCGGCCGAACAGGTTAGCGTATAGGTGTATTTATCTGCGATGCGATATTCAACGCCGATCGCTGGTTCAACCAAAACATACATCCAGCCGGTGTAGGTTGCCAAATATTCGAGCTGGCTTCCGGCCGTTGTGGCATCAAAATTATCATTTTCAGCCAGCCAACTTTGTTCAGCGTTCAAAAACTTTAATTTGGTGTCGTTAAATTCAGCCAGCCCGTCTAACGTGTCACACTGATAGTAATTGCCAGCTTTGACCCAAATGCGGTAATAATCGACGTCACGAATCCCTTCTTCACGAGGGACAAAATTATCAGAGACGGTTGAGTTAGCGGAAATGACACATGCGTTGGTCGCTGAATCATTGTCCGGAAAGCTCAACTCACTTTTACAAGCGTCATGGGTGCCCCCTTGAACGAAGGTCGCGGTCGCAACCGGCGTTGGGGATGCGGTCGGCGCCACTTCTTTGATTTCGACACAGTATGTTTTACCGGCCGGATTAGATGGATCTTCGTTGATTAACGACAAAAAGTGCCATGCATCGTTGGCCGGGGTAAATGAAAGCGATGAGGTCCGTTGACCAGGGGAAAAATCGTCATTGGTTGCAATTTCTTTCCCCTGCGGGTCATAGAGCGTCATGACGGTGTCTAAACCGGCAGAAAGTTGAGCAGAGCTGATCGTGTAAGTTGCGCCCCCTTGTGCCCAAAAACGATAATAATCGACATCTCCAGCGGGCCAGAAGGTACCATTGTCGATGGTACAGCCGCTTGGGAAAACGGTATCAAGTGAATAGGCGGTCTCAAGCGTATCGTTCCCTTCGTATTGATCGATATAGACGGCCGTGGCACCAGCGCTTGGTGTCGATGTGGGGGTCGAAGTTGGTAGCGGGTCATTTGTTTCAATATTGACCACAAAAGATGATTTAGCCCCTAAGGTCACATCACCGACCGGGTTTTTAAGCTGTACAAAAAAGTTTTCCCGATCTTCAGGGGTGGTATCTGGCAAAATCGTAATATTAATCGTTTGCGAGGTTCCGGTCGCAGCGGTAAAAGTGATCACTTCACTCGCAACGGCGGTAAAGTCACTGCCCCCCGTCGCTGAGCCGTTCACCGTCTGGTATTCAACAGTGACAACATCAGAGCCTGAAACAACCGGAGAAATGTTGATCGTTAAAGGGAATGCCTGAGCCGTTTCCGGTTCGACCTGAACGATATCGGTACCGCTAAACTCAATTTTGTATTTCGCCTGTTGCATCCATGCAGCTTCGGCCGAAATATTGGGGAACAAAGCCACGCCGAGTATTGCCAATATCGCAATACCCATCAGTGAGCGAAGAATGTGTTGAGGAGTTCCTCGGTTTGATTTCATCAATTTCATAGACCTATAGGCCTTTTCAGAATATATCTCTGCCAAAAAGCAGGCAATTTGCAAATGGTCAGATTTTTTGGTTTGCTCTCCCGCTTTAATAAGAAAGAAAAGTGAGAGGCTAACCAAACCTGAATAGTTACGTTAATTTTGTAAAACAGTCTTTTTCGCTTATAGATTAAGTCGCTTAACTTCAATAAATATTACTCTGTTCCACATTTATAGCCGTTAATTAGACATAATATCTAAAATTATAGTGTAGTGAGCCATATACACCAAAATATGAAGGTGTAATTAAACTTGTTTCTGTAAATCGACAAAGCGAAAATTAAACCAAAATCAAAAAGGGTGAAATTTATGGTGACAAAAAGATGGCTAGGAATCGGATTAATTATGCTAGGGCTCCTTGGCATATTCGGTGCTTTTGTCAATGACTTATTTAGCTTAACCGACTATCAGGGGATTGGACCGGCACAACAAGTGGCCATCGGTGTCTCCCTTATTCCGATATTTATTGGGGCTACATTAATCCCGCTTGGAAATAATCCGGCCTAATCACTATATGCTCAATCAGATCAAAAAAAGCCCCCCGCTAACAATTTCGGCCGTCTTAATCGCACTCGCCCTGCTCGCCTACCTCGGGTATTTGGCGATTTATTTCAACTACGCCATCAAACTTTTTCAATTTCCGTTTGATTATGACCAAGGAGAAGGGTTTGAGCTTCTCGACACGATCATGCTCGGCCGAGGTGAATGGCCGTACCGAGACGCCAATGCCTACCCGTTCTACAGCTCGAACTACCCACCCATCTACCACGTTTTCATCATTCCGCTGGTATGGATATTTGGCCCCCAATATTGGACCGGCAGACTGGTCGCATTTGTCTCTTCACTACTGACAGCTGGCATTTTAGGCTATGCGGTTTTTCGTGAGCAGAAGATTAAAAGATGGTGGCTGGTCAGCCTGTGTGTGTTGATGTACCCGGCGTCAAACTATGTTTACCATATCGGCCCTCTGCTGCGGCAACACATCTTCATGATTTTATTTGAAGCGGCTGCGGTTGTTTTAATGGCGGCCGTGATCGATAAAGAAGAAGGGGACGGCCGCAAGCGGCCGGGATGGCTGGTGCTTGTCATGCTGTTCCTACTGCTGGCCGGTTACACAAAACAGTTGGCCTATGCGACGGTAGCGGCCTTGTTTATCTTCTGGTTTTTACGTGATATGAAACGGTCGACGTTATGGGGAATCGGGTTTGCCGCCGTGACCGGTGCGGTTTTTCTCGCCATCAATATTTCAACCGAAAATCAGTGGTGGATGAACACGATTTCAGCCAATTTAAACGAATTTATCCCATCACAGGCGATCGGGCTGTACAAACAATGGTTTAGCCTGCACATGATGATTACCTTGGTTGCGGCCGGATACGCCGTCTACCAGCTCTACTTCGAACGGCTATCGATCTATTCGATCTGGTTTGTGCTAACTGTGGTCAACAGTGTGACCGCCGGTACATGGGGTGCAGGGGAATCCTATTTTGTAACGGCGATTGCAGCCAGCATTATTTTAACCGGCCTCGCTTTTTCTAGGATGCTGGATCGCCTAGAGGCAACGCCGCCGGAATGGGTTTCACGCTTGCCCATCAACGGCCGGTTCGCCTTGCTCATCCTCATCCCGATCTTATTTTTGTGGCAAGCGAATTTGGTGTTTCATATGCCGACCGCATCCCCCTTTACCGCTGCGATCGCCCGCATGACCGGCCGGCCAGATGTCACTTGGGTTGCCCCTCAAACTTCATGTTCCGAAGATTTGCCCCCTGAACCGCTCCCTTATGTCGATGATGCGTTTGTGCTGATCGGCCGCCCCCCGACGGTTGAAGATCGCTTGGCGGGTGAACAAATCGCGGCCGAAATTTTACAAGCAGAAACCCCAGCCTTTAGCGAAGAAGCTGGATTTAACCTGTATGTCGGGCGGGAAGTTGTGACCAATCCGACCCAATTGCGCAATTTAAACCTTGCAGGACTACTCGATAAAACAGAAATGGTTACAATGTTAGAAGAACAGGCGTTTGACACCATCATTTTTCGGGCCCAGTTCTACCCTCCGGAAATCTTAGAAGCGATTGGTCAACACTATGAACAGACCAATCTGATACAGATGAATGGCTTTGTCTATTGCATCTACAGACCCGAAAACTGAATTCACCACCCACTAACCACCACCCACTAATCACCACCCAAAAATGGCTCTTCAAGAAATCTCTCTCCCCTCATTCTCTGGCCCGCTTGACCTGTTGCTGCACCTGATCGAACGCAGCGAGATGGACATAACCGCCATTTCATTGGCTCGGGTGGCGGAACAATATTTAGAAGAGATTGAAAAGCTAAAACAGCAATCCAGAATCGAGCCCCTAATGGAGTTCTTGGTCATCGGTGCCCAGCTGGTTTTAATCAAATCGCGGGCGTTATTGCCAGATGTGGTGGTTGCAATTGAGGGGGAAGACGAAGAAGACCCGGCCGAGGCCTTGGCCCGACGTTTGCGTGAGTATCGACAGTTCAAAGAGATTTCGACTTGGTTTAGCAAACGGGCAGAGTCAAATTTGCGGACCTATTTACGGGTGGCTCCCGCTCCGAAAAAAGTAGTCTCATCTAAACCAGACTTAAGCGGCATCACCACAAACACGCTTTATCAGTTTTTGATCGATATTTTATTGCGGGCAGAAGAGTTAAAAGACAGCACAAGCGTCCGCAAGAAGCCGAAACACACCATCGAGGGGCAGATCGATCGTCTGCGCAGCATGGTGCGCAATCGTGGCAGCTTCTTATTAAAGGAGCTTTTATCGGGTTCAGTCAATCGCTCGGAGCTATCGGTGACACTATTAGCGACCCTAGAATGTATCAAACGGCGCGAGGTGACGGCGACCCAAGAGTTTATGTTTGGGCCGGTGACGATTGCGGAAATTACAGAAGCGGAAAGAGAGCTTGCTGAAGTAGAAGAAGTGGCAGAGGAATCGTAGAAAATTCGTAATTGTTCAGCAGTTTGGTCCAGTTTGACAAAAGGATCTATGTTCTACGAAAAGATAAGCTAAAAACTGGGCCAATCTGGCGAAAATAGTTGGGGTGCTAAATAAATACGAAAATTCTAATCTTGGCTTTTAAAGGCTAATCCTCAACACGCCAACCAAGGGTTTCAGGATCAAATTGCTCACGTAATTCGGCCGGCATATCGGCCAAAACCATCTCCGCCTCAACCGCAACAGTTCCATCGGGCAAAATAATTTCACCCCGAGCCTTCCCCAATCTCCCCCGCAATTTAATAACAGTCCCTTTGACTATGAGTGGTACTTCTACAGGCACCGAATGGCGGAATTTGACCTCTAGTTTTACCGACATCATAAAATGATGGTGTTCTCCCCCGATCATAGAAACGCGAGCAACCGTCTCATCTAACATTGTGGTAAGTACCCCACCATGCACAATGCCAGGGTATCCGTTGTATTGTTCTGGAATAGAAATGGTGCTAACCACTTCGTCTTTTCCATTGTCTGAAAAGGTCATTTTTAGACCAACCGGATTATCCCGGCCGCATACAAAACACATATCAGAAGTGGGCTGTTTTATCGGGTGCATCTGCTTAATCCTTTTTCCCCATCGCTAAGATTCGCTGGGCTAATTTTACATGGGCTTCATCGATCATATGGCCGCCATAAGAAAACACGCCGATTCCCTGCTCTTTTAGGCGTTCGCTTTCTTGAGCAACGTCTGTGGCCCACTCAATCTCTTCTTCAGTAGGGCTAAACGCTTCATGAATCGGCTGAAGCTGAACCGGATGAATGGCGAGTTTACCGGTAAAGCCGAGCTCAGAAACTCGCTTTGCCTCGGCAGCCAAACCTTCCGCATCGCGCCAAGCGGTATACACGGTGTCGATCGCCTGTAACTGGCGAGCCGCGGCCGCCATGACCAACGCACCTCGCGCATAAAGCAGTTCGTGCTGGCTCGGGGTCGATTTAGCACCTAAAGAGGCGCGTAAGTCTTCACCACCGAAAATCAATCCTTCTAATTTATCTGGCCCATTGACAATTTGTGGCAAATTTAGAAACCCACCGGCCGTTTCGATCAGGGCAAACAAAGCTGTTTCTGTTGGCAGCTTATCCGCTAATTGCTGCAATATTTCAGGGGATTCAACTTTAGGCACCACGATCCCATCCGGCTTGCCGGGTATGATCGCATCGATATCGGCCATCGCCGCCTGTAGACTATGGGCATTAATCCGCACCAGCCGTTGAGTATCCCCAAAATCGATCGATTGCAACGCTTGGACCGTTTGTTGTTGGGCGCTAGGCAGGGCAGATGGCGCGATCGCATCTTCTAGGT
The DNA here is from genome assembly GCA_020629055.1 of Chloroflexota bacterium. Taxonomy (GTDB): domain Bacteria; phylum Chloroflexota; class Anaerolineae; order Promineifilales; family Promineifilaceae; genus WTJY01. The sequence continues at coordinate 4,187 of JAHDEB010000151.1, read as the reverse complement.
CGATGACGACACCATCGGCGTTCGATTGAGCCGCTTTTTGTAGTTTGCGGCCGCTATCACCTGGGGTAAATAAAAGTGAGCGTAAAAATTTCATAGATGAATTAGGGTGCGGTCAATGGGGATGAAAACGAATTTTAGAATGAGATCAAAAGATTTTCGACTAAAAGGCGAACATTAGCATTTTGATCTAGCCAGGTGAGGGAGTTGTCTGTTTGATTTAGGTTCGCTGCGATATCTTCGGCAGACATCCGGCCGACAACATCTTGTAGCTGGTCAACATCATGAATGTTGATAATCTGGGTCAGGTCATCTTGCCCGCTGGACAAGATAAGCGCATCGCGCCACCAGCCCAGCCAAGTTTTAAACAGCTCGTGCAAATTTTCCGGCTTCGTCGCTAGTTTCTCAGCCAGCTTAAACCGTTCGACTTTCCCCATCTTCAAAATGTCTGTCAGCTGTTGGGTTTTGGCCGTGTAGGTTTCAAGTGCGTTTTCGTCAGCGGCCGCTTCAATGGCCCAGCCGATCCGGCCGTTGGCCAAGTGGGCTAGCGTTTTGGCTCGCTCGGTCGGCACACCTAAATCCATGACTAAATGTTCTTCAATAATTTTGAGGGGGACCGGCCGGAGATTTATCGAACGACATCGAGAATTGATCGTCGGCAACAGCGCATCAGACTCAGATGCGGTCAAAATCAAAACCACATTGGGCGGCGGCTCTTCTAAGGTTTTTAAAAAGGCATTGGCGGCCGATGGGTTGGCTGAATCAAAACGGCTAACAATGGCGATCTTAAACGGCCCTTCCATCGCTGTCCGGTTTAGGTCTTGCTGCAATTCACGAATTTGATCGATTTTAAGCGTTTCGTTCCCACGATTCCCCATCGTTGGCTGCACCAAAATCAAGTCTGGATGACGACCGGACGCGATCAGTTTGCACTTGCGGCAGGTGCCACACGGCCGATTTTCGGGGTATTCGCTTTCGCAATTCAGCGCCTGCGCAAATAGGCGGGCAAGGTGGGTGCGTCCCACCTGCGAAGGGCCAGTAAACAGCCACGCATGTCCCACCCGTTGGTGGTTGATGGCAGATCGGAGGCGTTCTACCGCCCAGTCGTGTCCTTTAACATTCCACATAAAATATTTCCTGCCGGATTCTATCTCATTGTGTGGAATTTTGTACTGCGCTTACAAGCGCACCCAACCGACTCCGCCTACTCTGTCACGACGAGCGGTAGATAGACTTGTTTAAGGTCACTATCAAATAGAACGGTCACACTTTTATGGGCGTCCATCGTTAGCACGCAGCCGTCAACATCTGTTCCGGTGCAATCACCGCGCCAACCAGCAAAGGTAATCGTCTCATTTGGTTTTGCGTCAGGATTGGGGACCAGTTTAATGACCGTGCCGTAGTCTAATTCGGCCGTGCATGTTTCACCGCAGAATATCGCCCCGATATCGCTCAAAACTTGGCCAGAGCCGAAGCCAGCCTTATTCACAGTGAGGGTAAATCGATCCTTTGTGAACTCCGCTTGTACATCCAGGTCTTCCGTGAGGGTGACAACACACGGGGTGTTGCCGGTGCAATCCCCCGTCCAACCTGTGAACGTTGTCCCCAATTCAGGATTGGGAGTCAGGGTTAGTTCTGTGCCGTAATTGTACACTTCGGTGCAGTCGAAATTGCAGCTAATACCGGCCGGTTCACTCGTGACCGTCCCTTGCCCAACCGCCGCGACGCCGCTTTTTGTAATCGCAACGGTAACCGTAATCGGCTTGAGTGTAAATTCGGCCGTGACTGTTCGAGTTTGCGTAATGGCGACCGTGCAGCCAGACAAACCGGTGCATGCGCCCGACCAACCATCAAAGGTCGAGCTGATATCTGGCTCGGCGGTCAATGTCACTTCAGTTTGAAACAGATAGGTCTCTTCACAATCTAAGCCGCAATCGATTCCTTCGTCGGCGCTCGATACCGTCCCAACCCCGTTGTTCGATTTAAAGATTTGCAGATCAAACGAGTCGATCCCAAATTCCGCAGTCACACTTTTTGAAGCGTCCATTGTAAGCGTACAGCTGTCGGTCCCTGAACAGTCCCCGCTCCAACCCAAGAACGTATAACCCGGATCCGGGTCAGCAGACAATGTCACTGTGTCACTCAAAACATAACCGGGCAAATTGCAGTCGGCTGAACAGGCCAATCCTGGTCCATTGACGGTGCCGACACCATTTCCATTTACCGTCACGCTAATGGAAACCGTTGTGACCTCATACGGCCCCATTTCGATTGTCCCTTCATTGATACGGGTAAGGCCGGCCAAGTCGGTGCCAACCACATTGGCCGAATTCAAGCCGCTGTTGATGGCGGCCGAACCGGAACCGAGCAAGAAATCCCCGGCCGTTGTCGGGACGGTCAGAATGTCGATCTCCGTCTTAAAGAGCGGGTCACTGTCTAAGTTTCCCCCATTGTCTGTACCCAAATCGTCGTCCCAATCTGAGCTTCCGCCACTTGCCTGAATAATGCTATTTTGAAAAGTCCCGCTGCTTTCATCTACCCCATTGTTGGTGAAGTTCGCCGTTAATGTGCCAAGGTTCGACCCTTCTGCATTGTTCCAAAATATCGTATTTGAAACGTCGACGGTGCTTTTGTTATTAAACAGACCGCCCCCATTAAAAACGGCTGTGTTTCCCGAAAATGTTGCATTAATAAGCGTCGCGTCGCTTTCTTCATTCGACATCCCGCCCCCAAAAACTGAAGCCGCATTGCCGGTAAAAAGCGCGTTGGTGTACGTGGCACTGCTGCCGGACTGGTTGAACGCACCGGCCCCTTCTTTGGCAACATTCCCTTGAAATGACACATTGGTGAGGGTTGCATCGCTATTAAAATTAAACAGTCCCCCTCCTTTACCATCGACCACTTTGTTCTCTGTAAAGGTCGCCCGGGTAATTACGGCCGGGCTATTTTCATTGTTGTGAACAGCTCCCCCGGCCGTAACCGCCTCGTTATTTGAAAATGTCGCATCTATAATTGTAGGGACGCTCTCGTTGCTATAAATCGCTCCGCCACTGTCTGCGCTGTTTCCACTAAAATCGCCCCCTCCAATCAGGACGGTTGAATTGTCATAGCTGCCGATCGCCCCACCAAACTTAGCGCTGTTGCTTATAAAATCTGAGTTATTGATCTGAATGTCGCTCCGAATGCTATAAACGGCCCCACCCACGTTGTCGACGATATTTTGGGTAAACACACCGTTTGAGACCTCGACATCGCTTTCCCAGTTGTACATGGCACCACCGTCACCAAGCCCGCTGCCTGTTTCTGCCACGTTACCGGTAAATACGACAGAATCATAAGTCGCATCGCTGGTTAGGTTATAAACTGCCCCTCCGCTGCGGCTCGCTTGGTTATTTTGAAATTTAATTGATGTTAGAGAAGCCAAACTATTGGAGCCATTGTAAACCGCGCCTCCTTCAACTGCCTGGTTTCCCCAGAACTCTAAGTTCAAGAGGGTTGGGCTTGAAATCGTATTGTAAATACCCCCCCCTTGGCTGTCTGCACCAGATACTGCGATGGCAGACCCGGCCGTAATCGTAAACCCATCAAGGATGGCGGTTGCATCGGCCCCACTCCCTTCAACCACGTGATAGCTGTTTGTTCCCGCTATCCCATCGGTTGACTGGACCACACCCTGGCCGTTTTTCGTGTCATTCCCATCAATATCACCACTCAGGACGGTCACGTTTGCCGTTGGGCTTCGCTGGCTGCTTACCCCTTCTGTGCCATTAAAACCACCATAAATTTTGACACCACTTTTTAGGTTAAATGAATCTGCCACATCAGATCCGGGAAGATAGACGCCGGCCGCCACCCAGATTTCATCACCGGAAGTGGCCGAGGCAAGGGCCGATTGCAGATCGCTATAAGCGTCGGTCCAACTATTGCCGTTGTTATTGCCACCAACGACATTAACATTCACAAAAATCGTACCGGCCGCCTCGACAGAGGTTGGGCGAATTTTGACAGCCACTGTGCCAAATATGAGCAGCAGTAGGCTGCTGAGTAAAGCGGTAAGGGTTAAGCGTGTACCTGCGTTTTCAAACATTTGCAATCCTATTCTAGGTAAAAATTATCGTCTCAAAATCACGAATTCCATTCATAAACATACGTGCTTGTCGCAAAAAAATAAATGGGCAATTGATTCTATA
>JAHDEB010000150.1:4145-15502 GCA_020629055.1 Chloroflexota bacterium | reverse complement strand
AATCTGGCACAAACGCCAGAATTGTGTAAATGAATCTAAGTCGTTCTACACGTAGGCTATAATCGTCTTATGGCTAATAATTTCATCAATGTGATTCGGTCCGGTTCAATCGGCGGCGTTAGCGGTGTCAAAGGCAGTTCGTTTGCAGGGGCGATCGGAGGCGGCACGCTGATGGTGCTCACCGGCCTCGCTAGTTTGTCTGATCAAGTCGGGTTTGGCTTTGTCGTACTCTCTTTGCTGATGGGGCTGACCACCGGCATGATGACCGGTGCACTCATCGGCTACTTTTTAGGGTGGATCAACGGGATGACCAGCGGTTGGGGCAGTAACGACCTAAACCCCACACGTGTCAATGTAATCTGGTACACCACGCTAATTATCGTTTGGGCCATTGTGGGTTACTATCTGTTTCAGCAAGTTCCATGGGTTGGCGCTTTAGGCGGCATTGCCGCTGGCGCATTTGCTGCCCGTATTTCAAGTGCTGACTTTGTTCGAATGATCGAAGTGCAGTCGGCCGAAATCGACCCGGATGACCTACGCACCGATAAAAACCGCTGGAAACATGTGGAGGAGGGGTAAGCGGTTCGCTGCGCGAATCGGTATTCAGTATTCGGTAGGTCGTTAACCTACCAGATACCGACTCACCGAATACCGACCCACTGAAATCATGCTTGTTAATGCGCATACCCATCTCGACCAATGTTGGGCGGCCAAATTTCGGCCGAAGACACCCGTCCCCTTTCATAATTGGCTGTTGCGTCAAACCCGGCGTGACCAAAACATGCTGCAATCAGAAACGGGCGAAAAGCGGATTCAAGCTGGAATCGAAGAGGGGATCGCCGAGCTATTGGCGGCCGGGACCACCCATGTAGGTGATGTCACCCGAACCGGGTTAAGCGTGCAGCCATTGGTCGACAGCGGACTTTCAGGCGTCATCTATCTTGATATTTTAGGATTAGAACCCAACGTGGGTGACTTTTTGCTCCAGCGTGCGACGCACATTCTCGATGGTTTCCGCGATCAAGCGGCCAACGGTCGGCCGGGGAGCAACCTGCAAATCGGATTGAGCCTTAACGCCTTATACAACACATCGTTTAAAACGGTAGAAAAAATTGTTGCCTTTTGCGAAACCGAGGCTGTGCCGCTGTGTGTACATGCGGCCGAGTCTGATCAGGAAAATGAAGCGTTGATTGATGGAACAGGACTTTTATTTGACCTTCCGGGCCATTTAGGATCAGACCTACGGCCGGAAGTCACTGAAATCGGTGTGATACCGACTTTAGAAAAGCTTGGGGTTTTGGATCTAAAACCGCTGTTGCTTCACATGAACTACGCCACGAAAGATGACCTTGATATCGTCAAAAACACCGGTGCGGTTATCGTTCATTGCCCGCGTGCAAGCCATATCCTAAAAAATCGACCCGCTTTGCTACGCCATATGCTCAAAAAAGAGATACCGGTGGCGCTAGGCACAGAGAGCCTTGCCCTAGTCGAAACCCTAGATGTTCGGGACGAGGCTGAGTTTGCTAAAGAGCTGCATGCAGGCATGGTATTTGCAGGGGCAATAGACAACATGCTGACTGGAGCTTAACCTCCCTATTTAAATCCAAATACAGTGCTCCTTCCTATCTGTGCCCTTGCAAAGAAAAACAACCCTAGACTAACCCAAACCAAGTTGCCCCAACACCTGCCAAAATTTAGCTTTTACCCGCTCTTCCATAAAATCTTGCACACGGGCCGACTGACCGGCCACAATTCGCTGCTGCCAACGCTTGTCTTGCCACAAGGCGATGATCAGCTGGGCCAACGCTGCAAAGTTCTTTTCCCCAAAAGTGATCCCAGCGCCGCCCAAAGTATCGGTTACGGCCGATGATCTGTAAGCAAGTACGGGCAATTCGAAAAACATGCTCTCGATCAGAGGCATCCCGAACCCTTCATGTTCGCTGAGGCTAACATACACGTCGGCCGCCTGATACGCGCCTGCTAATTCTTCAAATGAAACGCCACCGGGCGCATGCACCCCATCTGCCACACCCAGCGCCTCTGCCACATAGCGGACCCAATCGGTATACCCGGCCGACCAATGGGCGCCGATCAAGAGCAATTGAGTGTTCGGTTCAAATTGTCGGCAGGCATAGAGCAAGCGGACCAAATCTTCTTGACATTTATGAGGGGCAAAGCGGCCGGTAAACAACAAAATCGGGCCATCGGTCTTAATTTTAGGTGGGATGGGGATCAACTTGCTGTAAGTCTGTGCATCAAACGTGATGGGAATCACTTCGGTGCGTTTGAAACCGGCCCGCCGCATATCGGCGCAATTAAACTCAGACACCCCAATCCCGGCCGGAACCGCCTGTGCTAACACGTTTAATTGTTCAATGCCGTTTGCGGCCCGTTGGGCTAGATCGGGTTGAGACCCTGCGAACCAATGGGGCGGTGTCACATTGTGATAGACCGGAACCAGGATATCAGCATGCTGATTGATAAGTTCTGGGACGACCGAGCTGCCTAAACTGTGATGGTAGAGCAAACCATCGACCCCTTTGGCCGGATAACGGTGCCACGGCCGGACCTTGTCCTGGCAATCGTCAGTGATCGAAAGCGCAAATAGCTCGCTTTCAACCCCCGCATCTTGCAGCCACCGTTGCCACAATAGGGCGTTTTGGGTAATGGCATCTCGTGAACTCGCCCCGTTTATCAGCTGGTGTATCACCTGCTGGCTCATGCTGGCCCCTCAGGGTTGTTGTCGATTTTTTTGTGCTTGTCTTTTAAGGCTTCAAGCTCAGCTTGCTGCGCTTCTACGAGGGCGGTTAAGGCGGTAACCGCTTCGATCAGCTGGGCGTCAACCCTGCTTGTGGTGGCGCCAGATCGATTCACATAAAAAAGGACTAACTCATGCATTTGCTCCCGAATCCGTCCCCATAGTTTGCCTAAAATCGGCACAGAAAGCGCGGGTGAGTTGGCCAAGTTCGGCGCTGTTTCAGCTTGGGCCAAAGCACGGCGGGCCGCTTGCAGATGGTGCCCGACCGCTGTAGAAGACAAATGATCGGCCGAAGCTTGATTCACAAATTTTGGAATCGCATTGACGGTGTTATTGATTTCATGATGACGATCATTCGTCAAGGCGGTTTCGATCTTCGTCTCAATGTCGGCCGCAGACAGCGCTTCATCCTTAAACTCGATCCCCAACCCTGAATTGTCTTCGTTTTTTTCTGTCATGATGGGGCCTCGCTGGGCTAACGACGTTCGATATCCAAGTTATTCTTGATCTCGATTTCCTCGATCAAGGCGATATATTTTTCAATTATAACATCCCAGCGATAATGCTCCTCGACATATCGCTTGCCGTTCATCCCCATGACGTTCGCCTCTTCCGGGTGGTCAACAAACCAATCGGCCATGGCTGAAAACTCCTCTTGGCCACCATAGTACAACCCACCGCTGGAACGTTTGACATGCTCGACTAAAACCGGGCTGTGCCCGTTGACCAACACCGGCCGCCCCGCCTGCCAGGAATCCATCAGCACAAGGGAGAAACTTTCTTTCATCGATGGGTTGATAAAAGCGGTCGCCCCTGCAAAGCCATTTCGTTTATCTTCGGCCGAAACAAACCCTAAATCGATCACGCTTTTGTTAAGCGAAGCGTATAAGTTGGCTTTGCCTGGGCCGATTAAGATGAGCTTGAGGTTGTTGAGATTGCCGGTTGAATTTTGAAACTCATCCCAATACGAGAGCAGTCGAGGAATGTTTTTGCCCGCCCCTTTTCGCCCCGCATATAAAAAGTAGGGTCCATCGATGTTAAATTTTTTCTTAAACGCATCACCGTCCCCGGCCGCTGCCGCATCGACCCCTTCCCCCAGCACCGTTTGAATTTGTGTCGTGGGCAGTGCATAAAGCTGGTTGGCCAGCCGATATTCGCTTTGGGTATGGTAAACAATGGCGGCCGCTTGCCCCATCATCTGCCTCATAATCTCGAGATCAGCATAACCCTCATCGTGCAAACAGGGGATGATGACGCTGTTTCGGCCGACGATGTTTACCCCATCAAACGTGGTGGGGAACAAATAGGGGATAAAAAAGAAGAGGTAGTTTTCGCGCTCTCTGCGCAGTGCGTGCAGCAAAGCGGGGCATTTTATGAATTCATCTGCAAAGGCTATTTTTTCTTCAGGGGAGACCTGAATCCCTCCGATTATCTTCTGATTAATGTCATCGAACTTGCTTTTGTTGCGGGGCAAAACAGGGTAGCGATGGACTCGGATGCCATCTTCTGTCGTTGTCCCCGGCCGATGATGGTTCTTAGACCAATCAGCAAAGAAATCCTGAATGCAGGTGGTAAATACCTCTACCGTAAACCCGGCATCCGCCAAGTGCATCATGGTCCGATAGGCTTCAGACTCGGCTCCGCCAGAAACCCCTTTGCCATACCACGGCACTACAAACGCGAGTTTCATTCGGCCGCAGATGCTCCGTTGTTATCTTTTTTGTCAGATAGGGCCGTCTGTTTGCCAAGCTTTTCAACTTCCGCCCCTATCTCTTTAATCAACCCGATGGTGAGTTGGTTGACACGCGCCTGCTCTGTCACAAATTGATTCAGGTAAAACACAATGACCTGGTGAACCATTTCGCGCAGCCGGTCGATCAAACCACCGATAATCGGCACGCCGGATTTTTGGGCTTGTACCCGCAGCTCTTGCTTCGACATGCTGGCATGGTAGATGTTTTCGTAAAAATCAGCTGAAAAATAGTCTCCATCAAGCTTGGCCCCGCCTTGTTGTCCCGTTTCTTTAAATTTTTGGGTCAAAATCTGCTTGCGAATATCGTCAATAATTTTATCGACTTCGATTTCAACTTTTTTGTCTTGCGTCTGATCTTGATTATTCGTTGTCAAAATTTCTTTATCCTAGATTGAGTGGGATTTTATCAATCGTTTCCTGTATCCAGCCAACCAGTTCGCCAGCGACTTTTTTAGGCTGATGGTGAGCCTGAATTTGAGCAAAGCAAGCTTCTCCCATCTGTTGCACCTTGTCTAAATCAGCTGCGCTAGCTTTCATCGCCTGCACCAAGTCGGTTAATGAACCGCTGGGGATTTTAACGCAACAGTCGGGCAATTCCCCATACCAACCTTCATCAAACACAATTGCCGGCCGACCCAGTGCCATGCTGCGCAGCACCACGGCCGAAGTTTCCCCCATGGTGGGCTGACGCAAATTAATGACGACGTCTGCGTCAGCCAAATGGGATTCGAACTGTTCGATGGTTTCTACAAATCCTGTCACTGTGACTTGGTCCGCCAGATTGCGTTCTGCAATCCAGCCTGCCAAAGGAACCTCAGGTACGACTTCACCAACCAAAAGCAGCTGAGCGTTTAACCCATCAGCCACGAGTTGCTGAAGTGCGTCTAAAACCAGATCGATTTGCTTGGCCGGGGTAATAAGACCGCCACAAGCGAAAACAATGTCCGGTTGATGTGGGCCGTCTCGCTTTGGCCATGGGGCGACATGGTCAGACGATTTGCCATAAAAGGGCAAAACTTTTGTCTCGCAATCGCCCAAACGGTCGGCCACAAAGTGGCTGTGGGCAACAACGCCTAAAGCGCAATCGACCAGTCGTTGTGTAAAGGTTAGATCGGTAGGTGAATTGAGCCCCAGCTGGCCGTCTTTGCCGCTATCCGGCCGCTCGTAAATAATTTCTCGCTGCTGAGCCACCTTCGGCTGTTGCAAAACCGTCCCATGAAACAGCCCGTTAAGCGATAGTTCATGCAGCATCACGATGCCGGGGTTTAGCAACGCCTGCTGGTAAATTTTTCTGTGTAGCAGATGATTACCCATCTGATAGACCGGTAGGTCAAACTCAAATCGCTTTTCAGATAAGGTCCCGATCGGCCAGCGGTTCAAATGGTCTAGGGATGGTGCCTGAAATGTGTTGACGTCGTTTGCAAAAAGGGTCACTTCAGCCAAGCCATCAAGCGCTTCTACAAGATCTACGCTGTAGTCGGCGATACCAGATCGCTCTGGGGGAAAAGGGCTGACCCAAGCCAAGCGGAGCATCTTATTTTTTTGCGTCGATCTCAGCCTGTAGCTGGTCGATTTTCCGGTTTAGCTGAGCAACAATGGCGCTAAGCTCCCCAATTTGTTTGCGCGTCTGCACGCCGTCTTTGTCGATCTGCTGCACAGAGTCAATCAGTGCATCTTGGCCAAACGCACGGGCCGCATTAATTTCGTTTTGCTGTTGGATGACGGAGCGTAGGGCCCATTTGCCCGCAAACTGATGCACGGCCCGACGTAGGCGGCCGATTAAGCTATCTGGAAACTCAAACTCGTGCAGTTCGGCCGAGTTAGAATTTTGATCAGCATCATTCATCTCTTGTTATCTCCCACTGGGCGGGGAATGAAACAAACCCATAGTTTTCCGGCCGGTCGGTAAAAGTGATTTCAAATTTCAAGCATTGATCAATAAAATCAAAAGCGTGTACACCCTGTTTGTCGTAGATCGACACATTCATGTAGTACGCCCCCGGCAGCAACGGCAGGTTATCGACGTGATAGCAGACTGTGCCAAGGCCAGAGATCGGGCCAACATCTAGCCCACCCCCATAGGTTGTGGGGCTGTTCAGCTGCACCTGATCGTTTTCCCGGTAAATCGATAACCCAAACTGCGGATTGTCGATCTCTTGAGTCGCTTCCCAATCCATCTCGACCACGATCGATTCGTTGGATTTTAAGATGTTTGAGTATTCTCCCTCACCGTTTTTAATGCGAACCGAGCGGTATTTAATCTCGCCCGATCCCCAGCGTTGACCCTGTTCGTCGAACGACTGGTTGATCATTTTTTCAACATTTTGGCGACGCATAAATTCAGTGTAGGCGGCTAAAACCCTGCGCGGTTCACCGCTCATTTTAACCACGCCCCGATCGATCCAAATCAGCCGTTCGCAAATATTTTGCAGCGAGCGTAAGTCATGGCTCACGATAATCATGGTGATGTTGGTGCGTTTAAATTCATGTAGACGTTGAAAGCATTTGTCCTGAAACGCCTGATCCCCTACGGCCAAAATCTCATCGATAAACAAGATTTCAGGTAGAACGTGAATGGCTACGCTAAAGGCCAACCGCATAAACATGCCAGAAGAGTAATGCTTGACGGGGATTTCGATAAAGTCCCCCAGCTCTGAAAAGTCGATGATGTCATCGGTGATGGCGGCGACCTCTTCGGCCGACAGTCCCAACAGCGAGCCGCCCAGCTTGATATTCTCGCGGCCGGTTAGGTCTAGATGGAAACCGGCACCCAATTCGAGCAGTGCGCTTAAACGGCCGTTGACTTCAATCTCCCCTTCAGTCGGGTTGATGATGCCGGCCGCCAATTTTAAAAGTGTGCTTTTACCACTTCCATTGGTCCCGACAAAGCCAACCGTCTCCCCTTTTTTAATATCAAAATCGACATCTTTTATCGCGGCGAAATAGCGATCTAGCTCTTCATTTGGCTCACGGCCGAAAAGATGCCCAAAACGATCCATTAAAGAAACCGGCTTTTCTGCGTTGAGCTTAAATTTTTTAGTGACATTCGAAAACCGAATGGCTGTATCGGACATAAAGTGTGTGACCTTGAGTGAGAATTGATTTGTATTCAGGATCTTCCGTAGGGGCGACTCATTTTAGCAAAGATCTTGACTATATCGCCAAGTTCTTGGTGAAAATGAGTCGCCCTTACTATTTTACCCCATTCACAGATCACAAGTGGCAAAAATGAAAAAACGCCTTGCAAATAAAATTTACAAGGCGTTTTTAAAAAAGAGAGTGAGAAAGAAATTATGCTTTAGCTTTTGCTGCCAGCCGTTTGGCTTTGGCTCGTTCTTTGCGATAAGCCACAATGCGGCTCTTGATCCAATCAAAACGCAGCACAAGGAAAATGGCTAATAGGGCCGCAAAGGTAAATGGCAGATTGTAATCATTACGCGCCTGCAAAATGTAGTGGACCACACCTAAAATCGCAGAGAGATAAACGGTACGGTGCAATGTTTTCCACCGTTTCCCCAACTTGCGCTGAGACCATTTTGTAGATGTAATCGCCAGTGGCACCATGATGAGCCAGCTGATAAAACCGACAATGGCGTACCAGCGGGTGGTAATCTCGGTAATAAATGCACCCCAATCTAACCCATAGTCCAAAACCACAAAGATGGTGACATGTAACATCGCGTACATGAACGCATACAGACCGAGTGGTTTTCTGAGTGGCCCTAAGATGCTCCAGCCAAACAAGGTGTTAAGCGGGGTAATCGCTAGTGATAATACGAGCAAAACGATGGCCGGGTATCCCGTAGCTAAAATCGCGGCATTTACCTCTTCTACGCCTAAGTTATAGGTGTAATAGTTGTAGTAAAGCTTGATGAGTGGATACAGGGCGCCGATATGGGTAATAACTTTTAACGCTTGTAACTGCTGTTTTTTGCTCAGCTTGTTATTGATTGATAATGCTGCCATTGTCTTTTCCTTAAGATCGTCTTTTTCGTGAAGACGTTTCATGTTGGGGTGACTCATTTTCGCCAGCCATTTGCTGTATCAGCAAGTAAACTTTGTAAAAATGAGTCCCCCTTACGCCCAAGGGGCAAAATTTCAAAACATGAAAAGTCTAACTCAAGAGAGCTTTTATGTTTCGCTTAGAAGTTTTGGCGCAAGTCTAGCCCGTCATAAAGATAAGCAACTTGTTCTTCATAGCCATTAAATTTCAAGGTTTCACGACGCGAGAATTCACCGATGCGGCGCTCGCTTGCTTGTGACCAACGTGGATGATTAACCTCTGGGTTTACATTTGAGTAAAAACCATATTCAGTAGGGGCCGCAGCCATCCATAATGAAGTGGGTTGTTCGTCAGTTAGTTCGATTTTTACGATCGACTTAATGCTCTTGAAGCCATATTTCCATGGGACAACCAATCGGACCGGTGCACCATTTTGTGGCAATAGACTTTGACCATAAATGCCGGTCGCCATCAGCGTTAAGTCATTCATCGCTTCTTCGATGGTCAACCCTTCAACATAAGGCCAGTTGTACCAAGGGCTGGAAAGTCCGGGCATTTGCTCCGGGTCTGCCAATGTTTCAAAGCGGACATATTTTGCATTTGAGGTCGGGTCTACTTCTTTTAGCAATTTTGCTAGTGGGAAGCCGTCCCAAGGGATAACCATTGACCAGGCTTCAACACATCGGAGGCGGTAAATGCGCTCTTCTTGGTCAAACTTGGTTAGCAAATCACCCATGTCGTATGTGCCAGGGTTGTTGACCAAGCCGCTGATTTCGATCGACCAAGGGTCTGTTTTAAAGTCTTTCGCTAGTCCTTTAACCCCTTCTTTGTCGGTCGTAAACTCGTAGTAGTTATTGTAACTGCTGATATCTTCGAGGGTGTTTAGTGCATCACCTAGCTCGTCTGTGCGTGCCGCCGAAGCAACTTCATTTGTACCCGCAGATTCTCCGCCGGTGGTTTGGGCTGCCGGTTCAACCGTTGCTGCAGGTGGTCGCTCCGGCCGACATGCGGCCATAATTGACCCGGCCGCGATTGCACCTGCACCGCGTATAAATTGACGACGTGTGCTGTACAGTCGTTCTGGCGTAATTTCTGATGATGGGATCTCAATCCCTGATTTCCTTTTGATTAACATTTGCTTTCACTCTCTAAACTCTATAGTTTCTTGTTTGCAGTAGCATTTGCCCGCTGCGATTACATTGATCGTATTGTAGGGGCAAATCTTTCTAAATAAGCGGGAATTAAGGGGCTGGTGAGATGGTTGTAATCGATTCTTAAGATTTGAGGGGCTCTTTTCGCCCAAATATTACACAGCGCCAAAGATATCATAACCGTAAACGGCTTAATTTGAAGTAGGATTTTATTACCTGGGTAGCCAGTCGGCCCCAGAAAGCGGCAATTGAGCAGGGCTTTACAGTAAAAATAGAAACGATTAAAAAATATTCAAACTACTCCACCTAACAGTGTTTTTCCTATCCGTTTCCCTCATTTTTAGGACGCGCATAGGAAAAACACTGAATTTAAATTGATTTTGGTCGAAGTGTTTTTATTGAAGAGCCCTGGGCAGTTGAGATTATTTTTTGGCGCCGTGCCACAACTTGGTTAGCTCAATGCACAATTCAGTCGCCTTTTCCATATCGTGCAGGCTTACCCATTCCAATGGGCCATGGAAATTTTGCATTCCGGTAAATAGATTGGGGGTTGGCAAGCCCATCTCGGTTAGACGAGAGCCATCGGTACCCCCACGAATCGGGCTGCTAATCACCTGCACGCCGATGTTTTCACACGCTTGTCGGGCTAAATCGACCGGCCGCATGTCGTCCTCTAGCCAGTAGCGCATATTGCGATATTGTGGCTTGATATCAACGGTTACCTTGGCACGCGGTTCTAACGCCTGTACCCGAGCCGCTTTGTCGCGCACGATGTCACCCATTTGGGCCAAGTTATCCAATTCAAAGTCACGAATAATCATGTGGATCTCGGCCGCAGCTGCCCCACCATCGATCTGATAAACATGAATAAACCCTTCCCGCCCTTCAGTTGTTTCTGGTGACATCGTCTCTTGTGGCAAGGCATCCACAAACTTAGCTGCTAGATGCATAGCGTTCACCATTTTTCCTTTTGAATAGCCCGGATGGATCGAAACCCCTTCGATTTTGACTTTCGCACCGTCGGCCGAAAATGTCTCGTAAATCACTTCGCCTCGCTTAGAGCCATCTAAGGTATAAGCGACATCTACCCCTACATCCTCTAGCTTTAGATTGCTGACTCCTCGGCCGATCTCTTCATCTGGGGTAAAGGCGAGCACGATCTTGCCATGCGGAATTTCAGGATGGGCCAGCAAGTAGGTGCCTAGCGCCATACAAATCGCCACGCCCGCCTTGTCGTCAGCCCCCAATAGGGTCGTGCCGTCACTGGTCACCACATCTTCTCCGATTTTTTCCATTAAGTAAGGAGAATTTTCAGCCGTCAACACCATTTCGCTGTTGCCCGGCAAGCTGATTTCTGAGCCATCATAGTTACGATGCACAATCGGCTTAACGTTATCGCCAGCGTAGGCGGGTGATGTGTCGACATGGGCGAAATAGGCGACGGCCGGAATATTTGGATCAGGGTCGGTTGCCGGGATGGTGCCGTACACCGTAGCGTAATCAGTTATTCTGACATCGCTGGCCCCCATTTCTTTTAGCTCTTCTACCAGTAGGTTTAGTAGGTCGTATTGGCGTTGGGTGCTTGGTACTTCGGCCGAAAATTCATCGCTTGTTGTATCGATTTTAACGTAGCGCAAAAAGCGCTCTTCAAGTTCGTTTCTGATGGCAGACATGGGATTCTCCTAATAA
>JAHDEB010000150.1:0-4045 GCA_020629055.1 Chloroflexota bacterium | reverse complement strand
CAAGTATCTAAAAAGCTGCTGTGATTTACAACCGCTTGTGCCCAAATTACTTTGTAAATCTATTGTTTGCAGTTACCATTCTCTCCGGAACTTGGGGCACATCACAATCGTTTTGTTTTATGGATAAAGTCAAACTACTCGCCATTCTACGTCAGCGACTCACCCAGAGTGAATTCGATGATATTTGCTACGAGCTGGATATCCCGGCCGACGATTTTGTGGGTGGTAAAAGCGACAAAATTCGTGACTTAATCACCTATCTTGACGGGCGCCAACGGCTAAATGATTTGATTTTGTGGCTGACCGAAGAACGGCCGGATATCGATCTGACCGAAGTGCTTGATCTGCCAAAATCTAAATACATTAATCCTGAAAACAACCCGGCCGATCGTTTTGCTCCTCAAGATTCTGTCGCAGACCCTGATAAAAGCGACCCGACCGACTTTGCAATTTCCGGCGGCCTAAGCGGCTGTTCGGTCCAATTTGGGACGATAGCCGCACTTGGGCTTTTGCTCCTTCTTTTTTCAGCCATTTACTTTGGGCTAGCGACACAAGATGATCGTAGTCTGCCCAATCCGTTTGTGACCCATACCGCCATCCCAACCAATACCCCGAGCCCCACGGCAACCCCGACCCTGACCAACACCCCAACAAAGACTGCTACTCCAACCCCTACAAATACAGCGACCCCGTCACCAGAGCCAACCGAAACCGCAACGGCTGAAAATACCCCAACCGCTACACCCAGCCCAACAGAGACCGGTACCCCAACGATTACGCCAACGCCGTCTGAAACGGCGACACCGACGCAAACCGGAACGCCCACCGAAACGAGCACCCCATCGGCCACCCCAACCCCGTCAAATACGCCAACCCCATCCCCAACCGCAACTTCAACCCCGCTGGCCTTGATTGAGCCACCCCCGGCCGACGCCAACGATGGAGATGCATGGACCCGGCCGCGTGACGGGATGACGATGAGCTTTATTCCGGGTGGTAGCTTTAAAATGCGTGATCCTTCCGGCGAGAAAGATGAGGAAGGTAACCCGCTGCTGGTATCCACTTCGCTGAATGATTATTGGATTGATCAGACTGAAGTTACTTTTGAGATGTACGACATTTGTGTGCAAAGTGGCAGCTGCGAAGCGGAGAATGCTTCTGAGTTGGTCCGTATCTTGAAGTCTGAGTCGATTGCATCGACATTTAGCTACCCTGTGGTGCAAGTGAATTGGTCTATGGCTGAAACCTACTGCCAGTGGACCGGTGGTGATTTGCCAACGGAGGCCCAATGGGAATATGCGGCCGGATCTCGGCCGGAAGACACTGCGGGCGCATTTTTGTGGGAAGGGATCGAGATAGAGGATGAGGCACTGTGTAGCTACGCTCACTTTAACAACTGCCCCATCGATAACCAACGAGGCATCGAACCAGCACCGGTATTCGTTGGGCAAAAAACATTAGGGACCACCGAACAAGGTGTCTCTGATATGGCCGGCAATGTGTATGAATGGACCCGTGGTATTTATGAATTCGTCTTTGTCCCCCCAACCAGTAATGGGCCAGAGCCTGAACCAGAATCAAACTTAAGCGTTGGTATTGCGGGGGCTTCTCCGACACAGCGCGTATTAAAAGGGGGAAGTTTTGTAGATGAGTCAGAATGGTTGACTGTTCATTTCCGCAACCGCCTGTCAGAAGCGTCGCGACGAGACACGATCGGTTTCCGCTGTGTGGTGCCGGTCCAAAACTGATAAATATGAAGCCCGGTCTAAATCTAGCATGGCCCATCATTCTCTCTTTTCTCATCATCATGGGTTGGATGCCGTTTGAAGGGAATTTTTGGTTCGTAATCACGGTGGGTTTATTGCTCACGCTGCTGTGGGCATTTGTATTTTTTCGACAATCGACTTGGCTCAGTTCCTATCGCTCAGATATGCGGTTCGCCGCTTTTGGCGGGATGGTGGGCTTCATCGCCCCGGCCGTTATTTTGGCCCTGATGGTGTTTAAAACCGGCATTCACTCCCATGGCCCTGAATTTACACCAGATGAGATTAGCTGGGTTGCTCGTCAATTTCTGATTTGGCCCATTGTGGCGGCCGGTTTGGGCTTAGGCTTCGGTTTAATCCTTGCGAGTAAGTCTGTTGACGAAGAGGGATAATCTTGTTAGCCCTTAATCTTAGTTTGCTGAGTTCAAGCTTCGCCCAAGTCTGTAAAATATTATGAGTGATATCAAACCGATTATCGAAGAATCACTGCTTCTAGACCTGCTAAATAAAAGTTTCGATCAACCGATCGAGCAATTGGAATCGATCCAAGGGGGCCACATGGCCCAAGTCTTTTCCTTTCGCGCTGGAGCGGATGATTTTGTTATCCGCTTCACAAAAGAAAATTTGGGTAGCTTTCAGAAAGAAAAGTTTATCTACGACAACTTCGCTACCCCGACACTGCCAATCCCACCGATTATTAAATTAGGCGAGATCAGGAATCTGTTCTACGCTATCTCAAAAAAGATGACCGGCCGGGAATTAACCGCTTTATCAAAAGATGAATATATGCAAACCTTGCCCAGCAATATGCAAACGCTGCTGGCGATTCATCAAAGTGATGTCGGCCGTTTTACCGGCTATAGCTGGATCGGGGATGATGGAAACGGAATGGCGCAATCGTGGGAAGATGCGTTAACGAGCGTCATCAAAGAAAACCCTGATGATTTTTACGGCCGATGGCATACGCTGTTCGACACAACCTTTTTGGACCGCGATTACTTTGAGACCGTTTATCAGCACATGGTCAGCCTGATCCCCTTTTGCTCGGCCGATCGATATTTGATCCATCGAGATTATGAGTACAACAATGTGTTGGCAGAGGACGGCAAAGTGACGGCCGTGCTCGACTGGGAACAGGCCAGCTACGGAGATTTTGTCTATGACATCGCCTATCTAAATTTCTGGCGCACCGAACTTGATCTCGCCTCACCCTTTCGTGATTTCTATGCACAGCATGGGATGGATCTGTCTCACTTCGAAAAGCGGATCGCTTGCTATACTTTGTACAACGGCTTAGACGGGTTACGCTTTTTTGCCAAAGCCGGTAATCCTGAAGCGGGGCAAACGGTGCAGAAGATTATCGAGCCCTACTTGGCGATGTAAAAATAACGATCGATGCAGCTGAAACCTGAAGAATATCAAGCTAGATTAATCAAGTACGCGCCCATGATGCAGCTGGAGACCTTGGGGCTACATCATTGGGGGCTCTCTGCTGACGGTGCCAACATACGCTTCGTATCTGATACCGGAAACATTATTTTGCGGGCCACCACCCAAGAGGGGGATTATTGTGTTCGCATCTACCCGGACCAAACGGTAAGCGTGCCAGAAATCCATGGGGAAATGTGTTGGCTGATCGGTCTTAAACAGCAGACGCAGTTGACGGTCCCCCAGCCGCTTAAAACGGTGACCGATCAATTTGTCCATCAAATGTATGTTCCTGAGTTAAAAGACCATTTTCAAGTTGTTCTTTTAGATTGGGTACCAGGTGAAATTCTTGGCTCGGCCCTCGATTTAGATACGGCCGGGCAACTGGGCGATCTCATGGCTGAACTGCACACACATGCGGCTACGTTTCAGCTGCCAGCCGATGCAATGAGAGACAGGACCGATTGGCGCCCCATGGGAGATTTTCTCGTAGATATGCCTCCCGAAATGCTGTCACGCGTCCGATCATTTTTAACGGCCGAGCAGCTGGAACAGTGTCAACGCGGGGCCTGTTATGCGGCCGAGGTCCTCGACTCGGCCGAAGAGGATCACAATTTTGGGCTGAACCATAGCGATTTACATTCACACAATTGCCTCGTTCATGAAGGTCAGATTCGGTTGATCGATTTTGCCGATTGCCAGTTCGCCCCATTTACGTCGGATTTAGCGATTACACTGAGCAGCTTTGATGATTTCGCCGATCCTGCACAGCTGCAAAACCGGTTTCTTGCAGCCTATTTAAAGAAACGCCCGCTGCCCCAAGGGTATGAAAAAGAAATCGAAGCGTTTCGCAT
>JAHDEB010000149.1 GCA_020629055.1 Chloroflexota bacterium | reverse complement strand
CCATAAACCCATCCAAGCTCGGCCAGGAAATCGAAAGCCCGATAAATATTATTTAGAAACTGAATTGTCAGTTATGTAGTGTCTGAAGGATCCCTCTTAGGTCTGACTGAATTGAATCTTATCCATCGGCCGCCACAACAGTAAAATAGCCAGGCCGATGAGCAATCCCCCGATTGCAATCGCCAATGGTGCACCTAAGAACGTCGCAAGCGTGCCTAAAACGAGGCCGCCGATCCAAGTAAAGCCGAAGACTTGGGTATAAATGCCTTGGACGCGTCCTTGCATATGGTCGGCCGTCAGTAAAATAACCGACGCGGTTAAGCTGACTTCAAAAGCCATGAGCGCCCCTTGCATCAGCGCCGCTAATACCAGAGATAACCCATAAATGCGTGATGCCGAAAAGAAAAGAATGCCGATGGTGGTGGCTAACCCAGCGAATTTTACAAGTTTGATTTTGTCTCCATAGTCGCCCAAGCTGGCGATGACCAATGTGGAGACGAGTGAGCCGATCGCCCCGGCCGCGGTTAAAAATCCTAACCCATCTGCCCCGACGTTTAAGTAATCACGGGCTAAAACCGGCATCATCGTTAAATTGGACCAGCCCAATAGGGACATTAAAAAACCTAATCCGATCAAACCGACCAAAGCCGGTTTGCTGCGAATATAGCCAAGCCCGTCTTTAATCGCCTCTACAACCGGCTCGTGGTTAATCGCTTGCGGCCGGAAATCGCCACGCATAAACAACAAACAACCGCCAGCTAACAGGCCGGTAAACGCCGCGAAAAAATAGCCGAACGCCATCCCAAATTGAACAATAATCCAGCCGGTAAGGGCGGAGGCGACCACATTGCCTAAGTTGAAACCGAGCATTTGGGCGGCCGATGCGTTGAGCACCCTCTTTTGCCCCACGACCTGCAAGATTAACGTATTGATCGCCGGCCATCGAATCGCAATAAACGCCCCCTCAAACAGGGTGGCAACCATCAAATGCCAAAGCTCAATTTGCCCAAAGAGGATGAGGATGCCAATACAGACCGCTGTCAAAGAGCTGCCGACCTCTGCAATCAACATGGCCCACTTCCGGTTGACCCGATCGAGCAGAACACCGATGAACGCGCCCAGTAAAATTTGCATGATACCGCGTAAAGCAGGCACCGCACCGACCCAAAAGGGAGAGTCGGTTAAGGTTAAAACCAGCCAGCCACGAGCTACAAAAATGGCGATTAAGCGCATCGATCCTAAAATCGAATTAAACCAAAGCCAACGGTAAGCAGGAATGGCAAGAGATTGGGTGAGCTGCCCCCATAATTGTTGATAAAAATTCTTTTCCTTCGACATTGGCACATCCACCTTTAACCCACATGTTTTTTTTGAAATCGGCTGAATGCAAAGTCTAGTGTAAAATTTCAAAATAACCATTTTAAAAGCATGATCTAGAGTAACTATGCTGTGATGCGTACAATTTTCGTGTTTTGTCAGATTGGGCCAGTTGGTTGGTCGTGATCCAGAATAGATGGTTTAAAAATACCAAAACGACCGAGGAAAAAACATGTCAACTCAAGGTGATTTCAACACAATTCCGGTAATCGATTTAGCTCCACTTTTTCAAGCAGATGGGGATATAAGAAGCGTAGCTGAGGCGATTAAGGATGCTTATACAAATGTCGGCTTTGCTTACCTGATTAACCATGGGGTACCTCAAGCCTTGGTTGACGGGGCATTTAAAGCTTCTGAAGATTTTCATGCCTTGCCGGTTGATGAAAAAATGGCGTTAGAAGTCAATGCATGGCATCGTGGCTTTATTCCTATCAATACGTCTACGCCGAAAACATCTAGCATCGCTAAAGTAACCAAGCCGAACCAGAGTGAGAGCCTTATGATCATGCATGATCTTGCTGCGGATGATCCAGATGTGTTGGCAGGGGTAGATTTGGCGGGTCCGAACCAGTGGCCAGGCTCGCTGCCAGATTTTAAGTCGGCCGCGCTTGATTATGTGAACGCAATGAATGAACTGGCGCGTAAAGTCACCAGTGTGATTGAAATCGCTTTAGATGCCGAAGCCGATTCATTGCGGCCCGCTTTTGATCGGCCGACGACTTTTTTGCGCATGCTCCACTATCCACCCCAGCCTCCTGCCAGCCCCGAAGATCTGTTTGGCTCTGCGCCGCACACCGATTACGGCTTTATTACTTTGCTGGTTCAAGATGATGTCGGCGGATTGCAGGTGCGAAATATTCATGGGGAATGGGTCGATGCCCCATATATGCCAGGCGCATTTGTGATGAATGCGGGTGACATTTTACACCGTTGGAGCAACGGCCGTTTTATCTCCACCCCACATCGTGTGATCAACACATCGGGGCGGGAACGTTACTCAATTCCATTCTTTTTTGATCCCAACATGCATGCGGAAATTGTGCCACTTGAAAGCTGCATCGCCGAAGGCGCATCGGCCGCCTATGATCCGATTGTCTATGGCGACTATTTGATGGCTCGCTTGCGTGCAAACCATGACCAACATAAGGAAAAGGGAACTTAGAAACGGAATTTTAAGTTCGGCTTTTTGCCTATCAGTTTTTAGAAAGATTGGCCGGCCTGAATCGGTCGAGGCTTTTATAAATGCTCACCCATGAACCACTCCTCCAGCTTCAACGAGATCTATATCGCATTCCACTCGGCCGGAAACGATTTGACACCTATATCAAAACGATGACCGATTCTGATGGGGGGATGAAATTACCCCTTTCCGCGATGAACCCGATGGCCAAAGACCATGTGCCATTGCTCTTGGATACCTATCTATCCTTGAATGCGGATGAGCGGGCTCAGGCGATCGTTGAAGATTTCACGGTAGCTGATCCATTTGGCAAAGATGAGTTTCGCACCGCTTTGGTGATCGCCGACGATGCCCAAGGGGGTTGGACCAACCGGTTTACGTCAGATTTTGCAAACCGATTTGAGTCCCGGCCGATGTTTAGCCGAGGCTGGTTAGTTGCCCTATTGTGGAGCAGTGAGCCAGCTTCGGTGCAAACAGTAGAACAAACAATTATGGCCGCCATCTATCGTGGGATTTGGATTCATCAGCATGGATTTGGAACCAATTTGGAGCAACTGTTGGCTCAAGAGCACTATGCGCTTTCGCAGGCCGGTTACCAGCCCCAACTGCCATTAGAGGAGCTTGCGTACGCGGCCGAAGTCATTCAGCCGTTGCTAAAAAATGAAGATCCCCCCACACTTTTTGCCGCTCTTTATGGGGATTTGGCCGCAGAGCGGTTGGGTTATCCATCATTGGGTTTAAGCCAAAATGCCGGTTTTCATCTCGCAGCTCAACCAAATGCTTGAAGCTATTTAACAAGCTAGGAACGATAATTCGCCTAAAATGCTGCCGATTCGAGAACAAACTCGCGATAATCACCACTATCTGGGTATAAAGGCTAAAAAACCATGACAATGCAAAAAAAAGCTCACGCAATCGGCCGGATAATAGATTGGGAGGCACCGAATCTAAATAGAATTTTTTGTGTTTTAACCGTATAGGAAAGGAATCCAACCGTTTTCATACCCCATTTATTAAAAATAATGGTAAACTCTACTTCAAGAAAGGGTTAATAAAGGTGTGCGCTTGCGGGGCAAAGCTTAGCCAGGGTAGATTCCGTGCAATCGTCACAAAGATGAAAGAAGCTGTAAATAATTGTAACACTATTGAAATCCGAGCAATCAGAAATTTGTTAGCGGCTGACCACGCCCGCGCAATATAGACCAATGATCTCTGTAAACGATTTAACTTCAAAGTCATACAACAAACTGAACCGAGTCTTGAGACCCAAATCAAGATTATCTTATGCGACTCCAGAAGATTCTCTGCCTCGAGCGGCCATGATTAACATGGTTGAACATCTGTTTGGTATCAGCGATATCACCAGCATGTTTGAAGATCTGAAGAAAGATATTCCAAATGATGGAGATTTCTTTGGTGAAGGATTCAAGAGACTTAATATCAAACTGGATTATGACCAGCGGCAGCTTGAAAAAATTCCAAAAGATGGACCTGTCATATTTATCAGCAACCATGCGTTTGGCTTGTTAGATGGCATGACACTAAACCACTTTGCAGCGAAGACGCGTGGAAACTTTAAAACTTTGTTGAATCGCGCCTCTACCCTGTGCCGTGATGAAAGATTAGGCAAAAATTTCTTACCCATCGACTTTGCTGAAACCAAAGAATCGATTCGGATTAATATCGAGTCGAAGCGTGAAGCGATGCGCAACCTTAAAGATGGGGGAACGATTATTATTTTCCCATCTGGTGGAACAGCAACGGCCCCATGGGTGTTTGACACCGCAGTAGAAGGGGAGTGGAAACTGTTCTCGGCCAAGATGATTCAGATGACGCAAGCGACGGTTGTTCCCACCTATTTTCCTGGGCAAAACAGCTTCCGCTTTCATTTAGCCAATAAGATCAGCACCCCTTTGCGTTATGCGTTGGTGGTCCATGAAATGTGGCGCCGCCGGAACAGCTCTGTGCGTGTTGAAATCGGGGATCCGATCCCATTTGAAAAGATTTCGCATATTAAAGGGCGACGGGAACTATTAGATCACATTCGCAATGTGGTCTTTTCGCTCGATAAACGTAAAAACAGAAGCAAATAAGACAGCCTAAGTTTTTCTGAAAAGTAAAAGCGTTTACCCACCTTATTAAATCAAGGTGGATAAACGCTTTTTTATTGTCAGAAGCGGTAAAATTTGACAACTGAGGGCTGGAAAGCTATGAGCAGGACAGGTGGGGTTCAATATATTTATAGCGTTATGATTTCAAAAACAATTCGAGAAAACGTGTCGACAATCGCGGCCCTATTTTTTTTAGCATTATTACTGGGCATCCCATTTGTGGGGTTTCAGATAAATCGACTCGTGTATCGGTACGGACAAACGATGTTTGCGCCAAATGATCAAATTCAAATGAATGATGAGGTGTTAATCAAATTTAAGCATCCTCAATATTTAGATGTGAATCAAGATGAAGGTTCAACTGTATTCGGTTTTGATCGTGCAGCGGATCGCTTTGTGCCCTCGATCAGCATACTTGATATAACGTCTTCTAGTGTCTCAAACGACCCAACGGTAGAGCTATCTGATTTGATCGCAAATAGACTTCCTGAGACAAAAGCGAGAACTTTTTTAGAGCCTATAGAACGAACTTCACATCAGGGATATGATGTCGCCAAAACTACGATTACAGCGCAGGGCAAGTCAATTTTGGGTGGATCTGATGTTACGTTTTGGACTTGGTTCACTTATAAACTCACGATAGTAAAATTAGGGCCAAAGACAATTCTAATCTATCGTCAGTATTTGCCTGCAGGGGAGCAAGACGTCTATTTTGGGCTAACCGAATGGGTGGCAAATAGCATAGAGTTCGAACTTTTAGAGCCTTAAATCTAAGTGGGTATAGTATTTTTTTATTATTATTCAGCACCCCAACTATTTTCGCCAGATTGGCCCAGTTTTTAGCTCATCTTTCCGCAGATCACAGATCCTTTTGTCAAACTGGACCAAACTGCTAAATAACAACTTTATTGCCACATTTTTTTTGAGATTGGCGAGAAGCTGTTTTGATAGTCAAAGGGTTCCTATCAACTGAAAATCCTAATCTAATTTATCGGCCGACTATGGGTAAAAACAGATTCCCGCTATCGATAATCGTTAAACTGCCATCTGGGCCAGCCAAATCATCGATCTGCAATAAATAAGCTTCAAGCGCGTTTTTGTCATCTGCTGATAATTCACCGACATGGGTCGTATTTGATAATACGGTGGCTAGATCAGCCGCAGACCCATCGTGCAAATAGGGAGCTGTGTGCCACAGGCCGCGCAAGGTGGGTGGGTCAAAGCCGTCTAAGCGAGAGCCTAACCGCTTGCCACTACCGGCCGACTGGGTGCCCACGTCAAATCGAGCCGTGTCTCGGCTTGCGTTAAAGCTCTGCCCCCCATGACAAGCGGCACACCCGGCGTTTTCAAATACCACGCGACCTTCAATCCCCAATTCTGTTAAGCTGCCGTCTGGGTTGCGATAAGGGCTGCGGCCGGCTGAGCTTAGCGATTTCACATAGGTGGCCAGCGCGTCTAAATCGCTGCTTAAACCGGCTTTTTGATCCCCCAAAGGCCACGTTCGGTTAAACTTATCATCAAATAAAAGATCGTCGTCTACTAAGCCGCTGCCTCCAGCTAGTTCACGGATCTGCATTTCAAAATCTTGCACTTCATCAAAATTTCCGGTCCAATGCAGCATGTCTGTGCCGATATCATGGCCGCGTAGGTCCGACGTATTGCGCACCCCTTCACCTAAATGGGTCATATCCCATGTCCGGCCGTCATGCCCGCCGTCAAGGTGACAGCTGGCACAGCTCATGTACCCGTCACCGGCTAAGCGAGGATCGGCCGCATCGTAAAACAGCCGCTTCCCGAGCAGAACTTCATCGGTTAGTTTCTCTTCCGAGACGGTAGAAACTTGCTTCACCTGTTTGAGCGCCCCTGTTCCGCTGATTAAAAGATCTAAACCATCGAATACCGTTACGGTGCGCCCCAAAAAGTCTTTTGTGTAAATTTGACCGGTCGCAGCATCGACTAAAACCCCTTGTGGGGCGCGCCCTGTGTTTGCACGCCCGATTTCGTTACCCGAAGCCGCATCGAGTACCAAGAGCCGGTTGTTGCCTTGCATGGTCACAAACAAGTGATTCCCGTATGGGCTATATGCGGCCGCGCTTGGCTGGGCATGGTTGTTGATATCGATCCGGCCGGTTCTATTTTCTGTGGCGGTATTCAGATCGATAGAAGACAGCATCGCCCGTACGCTGGTTTCAAACGTTAGCGGCCGCCCGTCCCTAAAACCACCTCGTAAAATATTATCTTTTTTGCCAACCACCCATGCTTGCGGCTCGGTCGGGTGGATGGCGATGCCGGTTAGGTAGTTGGGCAGCCCCCGCGCAGCTTTGTCGTCGTCTACCGTTTGGGTATCGATGGGTAATTCAATCGACGCTAAATCGTCACCAAATTCGGCCGTGTCGATTTTCCAGACGACGGCGGAATCTTCCGTTGAAATAAAGCGACTGACCAGTAAAGTTGCCCCATTCCCTGAAACGGCCAGCGCTTGTGGGTGATCACCCACCGATTGATAGCGGTCAATGGTGCCGGTTTCAGCATCGATTTGGCCCACACGGCCGGTCCCATATTCGGCCACATAGCCGATTTCCCCTTCTGGATCGAAAATAATGCTGACCGGTTGCGAACCATAGCGCAGCTTTTTGATCTGGATTAGATCGCCGTTGCTTGCGTCAAAGATCAGCAGGTGATCCGCATCGCGGCAGGTGACCCATGCTTGATCAAATCGATCAAGCGCTACGCTGCTGGGGCGTTTGCAAGTGGAGCGCTCGCGAATTAGCTCCAAGCTGTTCGCATCTAAGATCGCCAGTGTGTCATTGTCTGGATTCACGACCCAGAGCTGTCGCCGCTGATTGTCTAAAGCCATCGGCCCAGATGAAACAGGGAGCTGATCGGGAATCGGTGGGGCGACGCTAACGCCTAAAATCGCAGCGGCCGTTTGCCCATGGGAATCTCGTACACGGACCAAAACGGAGTAATTGCCCGCATTGTCAAACGTGTGGCTGACCTGCTCGTTGTCGGCCGACCAGTCTGCCGGCGTGCTGCGATCGCTAAAGTCCCAAAAATATTCCAGCTCGCCGTCCCCCATCCCTTCGACGCTAAACGAGACCGAATTACCAAGAAGAAACGGCTGGGAACCCTCGGCCGAGGCACTCAGGATTTCAGGTGGCTCAGACGGGGGAGTCGAAAGGCTGACTTCAGCACCGGTTGAAAAACGGCTTTTAAAATCGGCCGATAAGGTGTTGCCTGCCACATCACGCAGCCCACCTGCTGCTAAGCGGATTTCATAGGTTTGGTTCGGTTGTAATCGATTGAGCGGGGCGAAATTGATGATGCCAAATTGGTGACTCAATTGACCGGGTACAGATTCACCATACTGATCGTTGTCCAATACCGGCCGGAGCAGCACGTTTTCGGCCGTGAGCGTGCGGGTATCAATTAGATCGCTCATCGACAGGCCGATACGGCTTGTGATGGCGATATGGGTTGCATTGTTGGATGGGTGGATGGCGGCGATTGTCGGCGGGGAGCGATCAAAATCGCTGTGCCTAATGATGGTACTTCCATTCTCATGGTCGTTGCCTACAAAAACAAGATTGCCCAATGCGGTCGCAAAGTCTTCGTCTCTGCCTGATATGCCCGATGAGCCGGTTCCCATCACCGTTGGGTTTGTTGGGTCGCTGATATCGATTTTAATGTACTGCTCCGACGCCCCAACATGGGCGATGTCATCTTGCACGCTGATGTAACCACCCCGGCCGCCTAAAATATTTTTATCTGATAATTGGGTTAAATTGGCCGGGTCTTTTAAATCGACAACGATAAGCTGCTGGGAGATGCCTGCCCCAAGCATCAGATGACCGTTCAGCATCCATGAATAGGCTAAATCGGTTTCTAACTTGTCTAGTCGGACAGGTTCGGCCGGATCGCTAATATCAAACGTAGCGACCCGTTTGTCTTGTGCCAGCACCAGCAGATTGCCTAGGGCGAATGCTGCTCTTGGTGCCATCCCTAAGTCGCCGGGTAGAAGGCGGTTTACCAAGGTGGGCTGGGCTGGGTTTTCTGCATTGACGATGTAAAGGCCACCACCGATTGTGGCGATATACAGATAAGGTGCTTGCCAATGGAGCCACCAAGCGCCCCCGTAGTCTGATTCTTGGATATCTGGCAAATCCATGTGGTGGATAAATTTAGGTGCGGCTACATCGCTCATGTCCCAAAACATGACACCCTCGGTGCTTTGCATGGCGAAGACATTGTCGCTAACGCCAAAAGTATGAATTTCACGCAGTGGGTAGGTGGATTCATTAAACGTTTGGCTCATTAGCGTAGGGCGGGCGGGATTAGAAATGTCGTAAAAGGAAAAACCACCACCAGGTGCACCCGCATCCCGGCCGCTAGGGACAAACAGGTATCCTTGGTGCATGCCGACGGTCCCTTGACCTAAAGGCGCCCCATTTTGGTTATCAAACATCGAGATGATCGGGTATAGCGGGGCCGACTGCACGCTCGCGATACTAAATAACGCGGCGACCAGTCCGACAAGGCTGATCATGAAAATATGTTTGGGTGGTGGCCAAAATTTAATCATTTTGGTGAGGTCCTTTTTCTCTCTTTTGTCTGGTACAGCGCGGCGCAAAAAACGACTAGCTTAATTTTGCACCCCTTCTGTCAAGAGGCCTCTGCAATCGTGTTCTGGGCCTATGTTGTTGAAGCATCGTTGAAACTGGATCGAACAATAGGTTGTGTAAACTGCCACCTAAGTCTTCAAGAATGACGTAGTTTTAAGTGTTTTGTGACATCAAGATTCCCATCAAATGACAATTGACAAAACACTAAGCCTTTCTTGGCATAAATTTAGCACAACTTGGAATATCGATCCGCTTTTTAGGCCATTCATCATTTGAGAGGGTGGGCTGTCGTGTTTTGGGGGGACAAATTGATGTTTGGGGGGGACAGATTTTAGGGGTGAAATGATTTAAGATATAGCTTATGAGTAGGCAATCCCACCTCCAGTCTCTTGAAGAGCCGTTTGAAATGGTTCAAGAGATTCAGCAGTTTTTACGGCCCCATTCGACCGCTCTAAAAGGGTATGTTGAGCTTTTGAAAACTGATGAGTTAAGTGCAGATGACAAAAACTTTGTCCTTGAACGCTTAGAAAGCGGAGTGGATGAGCTGATCAATTTCAAAAACGAGCTTCAAAATTGGCTCGAAAACAATCAACCTTAAGTCGGCTTTATCTCGTAACTGCATCATGATAAAATCTTTGAATCGACTTTTAAATGCTAGGCTAATATGAGTTCACCAAACACCTTTTTACGTCACATCCCTGTTACCGGAATTTACCAAACCCTGTACAAATTTCAGGACGCTTACGGCGCTTACATGGGGGATAAAGGGACGCATCCTTGGAGCCAGGGATTTCCTCGTATCGATACACTTCCAGGTGGCCCGCCGATGCCTGACACGGTGAGCATTCCGGCCAAAGATTTAATGTACCCCAAAGCCCACGGATTGCCGGATTTGCGCGAGGCGATCGCCAACTACTACCAAACTTTTTATGGGTCAGACATCACGGCCGACAATGTGATGGTTTTTTCTGGTGGTCGGCCGGCCTTAATTGCAACCCTTCTCTTTTTGAATGAAGAAATCACCGTGCGTATCGCATCGACCGAATACACCCATTACTACGACATGCTAGAGCGGTTGGGGAGAAAGTATAAGCTGGTTCAGAGTGCGCCGATCAATGGCTTTTCTCCCACTCCGGCCGATTACGCAGGCATTTCGATCGATGGGCCGTCTATGATGATGCTAAGTAACCCGTGTAACCCGACCGGCCATACGTTGCACGGTGATGATTTGGCCGACTTGGTCCAAATGGCAACCGAACAGGACCGTTTGGGGCTGCTGATAGATGAAGCCTATGAGATGTTTCATTCCGAGCCGGTGAGTGCGCTGCAATATATTCGCAATATCGACGAGACAGACATTTTTGTGATGGGGGCTGCGACCAAAGGGCTGCAAGCACCTGGCATTCGGGTGGGGTGGCTTGTCGCTAGCAAAAAACATATCGAAACTTTAGGCAACTATTCGTCATTTGGATTGGGCGGTGTGAGTCACCCGGCCCAACGCATGGCGGTTGAGTTGTTTAAGCCCGGCCGAATCGAGTTGGTACGCCAATCGATTCCCGCATATTATGACAGCCAGCGCCAAAAGTATGCTGATGCATTTGAAAAGCTGGGGTTAGAAGTTCATACCGGCAACGGCAGTTTCTACCATTGGTGTCGTTTACCAAATGGTTTGTCGGCCGCTGAATTTAACCAACGGCTGTTCAGAGTAGGTGCTGCGATTGTCGAAGGGCCCGATTGTGATATGGGGCGGCCAGAAGACGGCTCTAATTTAATCGACTTTTTCCGATTCTCGTTTGGCCCCCAAACGCCGGATTCATTTAATAGTGATATCGAGATTATGCGACGTGCATTGCACGGATAGTGATAGAAGGTAAGGACAGAAGATAGGGATAGAGAAGTTCGTATTGAAACAAAGTGTCATAAACGGATGATCTCTCAAAAGCACCACATCCTATCTTCTATCCCTATCGATTAAAACTAAAAACCCATGAAAACAACCATCCTTCCCGCTAAAGAATTTGATACAGGCACCCGTACCGCGTCGGCCGAGATTATGGCCCAGATGCAGACGATTTTAAGCGATGCGAAAGCGCTTGGGCTGAATATTTCGGCCGCCGTCACGCAGGCGAAAACGGCCGAAGCCGAACAGGCTGAAGCCGCCATGCAGGGGCTGTTCAAGATCGCGTCGCTGCTATTTATTCAGTGGCAGCGGGTTTTGCAGGATGGGGACAAGCATGCGACTTTGGCCCATGCTCGGGTGTTTAATGGCATCACGCACAATGCTCGGTTGCTGAACGAAAAGTTTGATGTGGTAGACAGCGGTCACCTAGACACAATGGCGGAAGAGCTGGCTAGCGACGTTTGTTTTCAAAACTTTGATCCGGCCTGTGTTGCCAAAATTATGGATCGCGCGGCCGAGGCGCACACCCATGAACGTGCTTGGCTTTGGACCGTATTGCCAACGTTCGAAAAGCAGCCGTACAGCCGCATCTTGCTGCGTAAAGTTCAACCGGCCGCGCTTAGTCAACCGATTTTTGTGACCCAACCTTACTTTTTAGAAGGGCGTTCGACCCTGTTTCACACCCACGGCCAGAACTGGGCTTTTAGCCGGCCGCTGGGGACGTGCGAAAGCGGGAACACCCATCTAAACACGTTGTGGATGCCCCAATGCCAAGAGCAGGCGTTCCCACTCGATCAGATCGACAATGCTGAATACTGCAATAAAACCGTCGTTGTGGTCCCCCCGAAAATGATTCATGGCATCGCTCGATGTCGATGTTGCGAAGAAAACTACCCTACCCTTGCGGAGCTACTTGAGGATGCCGACCTGCAGGCCGAATGGATCGGCCGAACACGATTTGGGGAAAACGGCTGTATGCACATCTATTGTCCAGACCCATCACTTGTAAAAGAATTAGCCCAATCCCCCTTTGTTCAAGAAGACGAAAAGTTTTTCATCGAATACGATATGATTGTATTTGACCATCTGCAAAACACGATTTGGTCAGGCGGTGGGGGCAGCTGGCCTTTGCGCATGATTAAATATGGGACAACGGGCACACACTGTGGAATCTGTTTTGAAGATGACCCGCGTAAAGAGAATTTAGACCCTTGTGAAGTGGCGAAATGGTTTGTGCAAGATCCACCCCCGCCGCTTTTACGCTATGAGTTCACAGCTGAGTAGGTCAAGTTTTATTTTTCTCTGTCTGTTCGCCATTTTTAGCATTGCCTACCGTTCCGCGCTGGTGCAAGCCAAACAAACACCTGAACCAACACCTAGCAGGGCCGTTTTCTATATCGAACCAGATAAAGTCTTATTGGAGGTGGGGGAAACAACACAAGTTAAAGTGAGCCTGCATACGGCCGAGGGATGCAACTATGGCTCCGGACATTTCGTCTTCAAGGCGGTTGACGAAAATGGAGAAGAGTCAGACTTCCTACAAAGAGTGGATCGAGATTACTGGCCAGTGTATCCTGTTTCCGTGTCAATATGGGAGGCTAAAAAGCCCGGGCAAGTCAGATTAACTGCTTACTCGTTTGGAGAGGGGGCGTGCCAACCTGACCCTAGCACGCCTGCACCGTTTTTTAATGCAAGTGCCGGTGGTTCATCTCAAGAGATTTTGATTGTTGATCAGGTTTATCACACATTTATACCCACCATAACCATAGAGCAATAAGGAGATGTTAAGAGCCGAAAGTAGTATTAATGGTTAGTCATGAATAGGCTGGCGTGTGAACTGGTTCTGGTTAAACTATTAGACTGATAATCGGAATCGTCTAGAGTTTACTAAATTTTGAGAGTGAAATTTCACTTTGGTCGGGATTTGCTATGAGTCTTCCAACACACATTTGGTCTTGCTATAAATCATCAGCATCTGCGGGATATTCGGCTGAAAAGCTGGCAGAAATAGATCGGTTTTGCGATGAGATTGGAACAGCCGCTCTGCTAATTATCCATAATGGGGTTATTCTGCATGCGAGAGGGGAAATTGAGCGTCGCTTTGAATGCCGGTCAATCCGCAAGAGTTTTCTTAGTGCACTTTATGGTATTTATTGGGGTAGAGGGCTGATTGACCTTGAGCAAACGGTTGAAGAACTCGGCATTGATGATGTCCCCTCGCTTACCGAAGCTGAAAAACAGGCAACGGTTCAACATTTATTGACAGCCCGTTCGGGCGTTTATCATACAGCCGCTTATGAGGGAAATATTGAGAAACCCCCAAGAGGCAGCCATCCACCAGGCGGCCGATGGCACTATAATAATTGGGATTTCAATGCACTTTACACTATTTTTGAGCGCCAAACGGGTCAAGCGGTATTTGAGTCATTTGACCGAGATTTAGCTCTGCCGCTTCAAATGGATCACTGGCGGAGCACTGATCGGTGGGCGTTTTATGAGCTGGAGCGTTCTCAGCATCCTGCCTACTTGTTTCGCATGTCGGCAATGGATATGGCCCGCTTTGGACTTTTGTTTTTAAAAGGAGGGGTATGGCAGGGCAAACAAATTATTCCTAAAGATTGGATCGCTCAAAGCACGACGAGCCACTCCCAGCCAAATGAAGAAGGATATGGATATATGTGGTGGGTGCCTCATCGAACAGGCGGCCTTGGCCGCTTTGCTAAAATGGGGATGTTTGAGGCTTCTGGAAATGGGGGGCAAAAAATCACAGTATTACCGGCCGCTAATCTTGTAGTCGTCCATTTGTGTAATACATATCATTCGACGGATTTCTACTTTAAACATTACTGGGAACTGCTGGATTTAATCCTTGCGGCACAAATAGAATCGGCAGTCGAGAAGCCTGAAGTCGTGCCATTTGAGAGTGACCTTAGACCCTCGGCTGATAATAGGGTTGATGAACGATTTGCTGCGCCTCTGGTTGGAGAATATACGCTGGAGATAGGTGTAAAGGTAATGATCAAATATACTGATGGGGTTCTTTTTCTCTTGATGCAGCCCGCCCATTTTCCGGCCACGATTCTTCAACCCGTGGCTGAAGCAAAATTTCGACTTGAGGAAATCGGGGCTGCCATTACATTTTCAGTTGTTGACGGGAGTTTAGACATCGCGTTAGAGCTCCCATCCGGCCGGACTTTAGTCGGTACAAGGAGCAGCTAATCCATTGCTGAAATATCAATTTGTTGAAAATTAATTTGAAATATTCTTTACTGATTTTGCTTGCCACACTTTGGCTTGCTGGCTGTGGAGCCTTTGCGCCTCAGGTAGCGCTTGACCGTGAAATTGAACTTTTAAGGGTGATACGGTTCGCCTAGAAGGGACCAATATAAAAATAGAGTTTCTGTTTACAAATAAATTGTTTTTGCAGGACAACACTGAAATCTATGAGGCATCATTCACGATTCATGAGGGGAGAAAAGAGACAAAAGTCTACTTAGAGCTATCTGGCCCAAATAGCAAGACGGTTTATAGCGATTATGAAATTGAGCTGTTGAGCATAAATGTTTATGGGGATGCCCCAAGCCTTATCATGATTACAAAAACGGGGACAGATTAATTTCGTGTGCCCTATTTTGAACCTTAAAATCATGAGCTAGCGCTTTGCTCTAATCAATTTGATAACTGATGTTACGAGCTAGAGACCAGTCAGGTTTCCATTTCCCTCTGGTTTTAAGAGCTGTTGTTTATTAAAAACCTGACTGGTCTTTGTCGGGGAAGTGCGTAGCGTGAGTGATAATGTGAGATAATGGCACAATGACCTATTTTGACCAATATCCTGAAGTTCAAACCCAACACCTGCGTAAACAATTATCTGAAGAGCCAACGATCCACGACCAATGCGTGATTAAAGACAGCCATATCGGGGCATGGACGGAGCTACGCACCAACACCCGCATCGTCGAATCAACCTTTGGCGATTACAGCTACACGGCCGGCGATGTACAGATCATCTATGCTGACATCGGTAAATTTTGCTCCATCGCATCCCACGTGCGGATCAACCCGGGTAATCATGCGATGTGGCGCGTTACCCAGCACCATGCGACCTATCGGCGCAAGCAATATGGCTTTGGTGTAGATGATGCAGCGTTTTTCGGCTGGCGTAGAGAGCATAGGTGCAGGATCGGGCACGACGTTTGGCTGGGCCACGGGGCGATTGTGATGCCAGGTGTCAGCATCGGCAGCGGTGCTGTCATCGGCTCTAGCGCGGTGGTGACAAAAGATGTTGAGCCGTACACGATTGCGGTGGGGGTTCCGGCCAAACCGGTTAAACAGCGGTTCCCAG
>JAHDEB010000148.1:7568-15557 GCA_020629055.1 Chloroflexota bacterium | reverse complement strand
CGGCATCACGCCGACGCAATATTTGCAAATGGGGGATAGAGGGGAGTAGAAGCGGCTGACCCCTCGTTATTGAAATAGGCGATTTTCACTAGCGGACAGATTTTAGATTAAGGGTAAAAACCCCTCATCCGACCCCTTCGGGTTGCCACTGTCCCAATCAGCTTGGGCGTTCTCCCTCAGGGAGAAGGATTTTAGGCTCGCTTGATGGCAAAATTTTGCCAAAATGAGCGGCGTGGCTCCCCTCTCCTAAGCTATGGGAGAGGGGTTGGGGGTGAGGGTTGATGGGCTAAACTAGTTTTTGAGAGTTTGAGGCACTTTCTTAAATCTGTTCGGTAGTGACAGGCGATTTTAAATTTGTGTCAGGTAACAGGGAAAAACCTCTAACCTATTGACATTGAAGCTACGGTTGCTGAAGGGGCAAAACCAAAGTGGCGCTTATACTCTCGGCTAAATTGAGCAGGGCTTTTATAGCCGACCAAATAACCCGCTTCATTCGCCCTTTTCCCTTCTTTAATCAACTTTTGAGCCTCATGCAGCCGCACAGACTTAGCATATTGCAAGGGGGAAAGATGCATCACATTTTTGAAATTTTCGTAAAAAGCTGTCTTTCCCATATGTACCATCTCTGCAAGCAGATCAACAGATATCGTTTGATCGAGATTTTGGTGAATGTAGTCTACCGCTTTTGATATTCGTTGAATGTCTCCCCGTTGCTGTAAAAGAAAGCGTAGCTCATTGCCTCGTTCATCACTAAGCAGGCGATAGTAAATCTCATCGATGATCGAATCAGCCAACATCTTGGCATCTCTGGGGGTAGAAAGCAACTTGAATAGCCGAATAAAGGGGTCGAGCAAGTTATCGTTTAATGGGATAGAGAAGATATTGGATGGATTGACAGAGGCTGGTTTGGCAACGGCGCCTTCAATCTGATCAATTCGCATCAAAACATTTGCCATTCGGCCCAGATCCATCGCAATCCCGGCCGCTAAAAACGGTTTTTCGGGGCTGGCGTCCATAATCTCCGTTTCCATCGCCATCGGGTGAAACAAAACCAATACGTCTCCGGGCTTAAATTCATGTTTTTGATTTCCTACAAAACAGGTTTTGCTTCCCTGCCCCACAATAAAAATCGCGGGTGGGTCACAACTTGGATGCCTGATTCTGGGCATCGACGATTTAAGGGTCCCAAAGTTCTCGATCATCGAATAATTTAAGTCTTCCTGAGGGGAATTTAGCTCCATGAGGCTAACAAATTGCTCGATTTTGTTTTGCGGGTCGTTCATACTCTTGTTTTTCTCAGTTAATCAGCCTTCTATCATGGCTCGGTCGATAGCTCACACTATAGCTGAATTTGAACTGCAGAGTAACTGAAACGTCATATTTCCGAAGGATTGTGCAAGATAACCGAAGGAATACATCTTCATTTCTCCGACCCTGAACGATATGATCACTTCATCCACCAAAGAGCCTGCGGTAGAAATATGTGTTTAATGGAAATATAGATATGTTAAAAAAATTATTAGGAATAGCTCCAAAGTTGGAATCAGATGGATCTTACAGCCCTTCAAAGTTCGCTTTAAGAATGGCAACGGTTGATAAAACTGATTATGAAGATGTTTCATATACCAAATATAAAGGGGAGAAGTCAAAAATATTAGTCATCTTCACCGAACAGAAAAATATGGAGATGAAAAATGGGAAACTGTTTTCTACAGGCAATCATCCGGTAGAAAGTTTGCTTCCTATGCTTCATCTCAGAAACGCAGGCTTTGATTTTGAAATCGCAACGCCAACCGGCAAACCGGCCGTTTTTGAAATGTGGGCCATGCCCCAAAAAGATGAGCATGTGATGGGAATCTACAAAGAATACCAAGCAAGTTTTGACAACCCGAAAAGTTTGCAAGAAATGACAGCTAGCTTGTTTGATGATGCAGCACCTTATGCGGCCGTGTACATCCCCGGTGGCCATGGGGCTATGCTAGGTATTCCGGAGGATAAGAACGTAGGGGAAATATTGCATTGGGCTCATGAAAATGATTTGTTCACCATCAGCATCTGCCACGGACCCGCCGCATTTTTAGCAACAACGCTAAACAATCAAGATTTTATTTACAAAGGGTACAAGATGGCCGTGTTCCCGAACTCAGTTGATAAACAAACCCCGATGATCGGGTATATGCCCGGCCATATGCCTTGGCCGTTAAGCACCACGCTCGAGGAATTAGGCGCGGTTGTTATCAACACAAAGTCTGACAATTCAACGCAGGTTGATCGCAAGTTGATCACCGGAGCAAGCCCTCTAGCGGCGAATGAACTAGGCAAGCTCGCGGCCGAAACATTACTAAAAGCGTTAAATAATTAGATGCTAAGCCCCAACTGTAGATAAAATTTTTGGAGCCTGACTGTGCAACAACAAAAATAAGGAATAAAAATGGAATTACTAGATAAACTCAATTGGCGATATGCGACCAAAGCGATGAACGGCCAAAAAGTGTCTGAAGAAAAAATTGACAATATTATCGAGGCGATATCACTCGCACCTACTTCGAGCGGATTACAACCTTTTGAAGTGATCGTGATTACAAATCAAGAGATAAAAGAGCAGCTTAAACCGCTCGCCTTTAATCAATCAGTCGTCACAGACTGCTCCCACTTATTGGTCTTTGCAGCGTGGGACACGTACACGGCCGAACGAATCAACAAAGTGTACGATCACCTCAACGAAGAGCGCGGTTTTACAAATGAGGGATTGGAAAATTATCGGCAACGGTTGTTAGAAAATTATCCTTCAAGAGATGCTGAGGAAAATTTCAACCATGCCGCCAAGCAGGCTTATATCGCGTTTGCGCAAGCGATGGTGGCGGCCGCATTTGAAGGTGTAGACGCGACGCCTATGGAAGGCTTTAACCCATCTGCTGTGGATGAGGCCTTGGGATTAAGAGAAAAAGGGCTGCGGAGCTGTGTATTGCTCCCTTTAGGCTATCGAGATATGGAAAAGGATTGGCTCGTCAATCTGAAAAAAGTCAGAAAAAACAGGGAAGATTTGATTACAGTCATTGACTAAATTTAACCCAAAAAAAATGATGATCCACCATTGTTGATCAGTGGGTAGCGGTGAAGCGGTTAGGGCTAAAACTCTAACCGCTTTTTGCGTTTTATCTGCAATTGCAGCGATTTGCTGCCTCTGCAACTTAATGAGCTAGAACAGGGTTTAATCCATTCATCATCAATGCCATGATTTGATCCGTAATCTCTTCGGCCGACAATGTTGACCGACTGTGTAACCATTGAAGGGCTGACCCAAAAATAATAGAGCTTACCCAAATAGATATGGTTTCGGCCGGTATGCCCGATTGTGAGTGGGGCAAATGGGCAACACAATCTGTTACTAATTGGGACACAATAGAGCGAACCTCTCGTTCGACGGGTAAAAGTTCAGATTCTTGCCCGGGGGTATGGTCTGTATGAAATTTGACCAAGAATTCGCATGTAACAAGCGTTAGCAGACGTAAATTCTCATGGGTCAATCCTTCACTTATCGCCACCTTACTTTCCAGCATTTCCTGAAAAGAACGATGCACCATGTTTTCTAAAAGCTTGTATTTATCTTCAAAATGGGCATAAAACGTTGCCCGATTGATAATCGCTCGTTCAGTAATCTCCTGAACCGTAATCTGATCAAACTCTTTTTCTTTCATCAAATCGCACAAGGACTGCATTAAATAATGGCGCGTGCGGGTGACACGAGGGTCTTGCTTTTTTTCTTTTGACAACACTTTTCACCTTTTGTTGTTTAGAAAACGAAATCTAATTGTTGTTGGTTGTTTTTAGACCTTAACAACACTAGCATTGTAAACAACAAGCGACATTTAAACAACAGTTGTTTGGAAAATAAATTATTAGAGGTTTACTCGGATGAACGTTTTAGCATTCGCGGCCAGCAATAGCCGCAACTCAATTAATAAAGCATTGGTGACGCATGCCGCCAATTTAATCGAAAATAGCGAGGTCGAACTGATCGACCTTAATGATTACGAAACCCCTCTCTACAGCGTAGATCGTGAAGGGGCAGATGGGATCCCTGCGGCCGCCCAAAAGTTTTATGACAAAATCGGTGGGGCAGATGCCTTGGTGATATCGTTTGCTGAACATAATGGCAACTTTACGGCCGCCTACAAAAATCTGTTTGATTGGGCTTCCCGCATCGATCAAGCGGTGTACCAAGGCAAGCCGGCCGTTTTGTTGGCGACATCCCCAGGCCCAGGCGGAGCTGGAAATGTTTTAGGCACGGCAAAAGGGTCCGCGCCATATTTTAAATTGGACGTCAAAGCGGATCTGTCTGTCCCGAGTTTTTACGACAACTTTGACATGGAAAACGGCCGTTTAACAAATAGTGAGCTCCAAGCACAGCTTGAAACCGCAATTTCTTCGTTAAATTAGCCGCAAATAGAAAAGAAAAGTCTCCGAGACTTTTCTTTTCTACCTATTCTATTTTTTTGAATTTCAAGAGGCGTTATGTTTGATACAGTCATTCGCGGTCAGCTTCCCCAGCAAGATCTTATGCATTTGCCGGCCGATACCTTCCCCATGATCAACCCGGTTCACTGGTTGACCAGCCATTTCGCAGTCGGTGGCTACAGCCCCCTACAAAGGCTAAGCGGCATGTTAACCGCCCACATGACCCAAATTAAGCCACAAAACGGCTTTTCTTGGCACCAGCATCGCGGGCTAGAAATCTACACCTATGTCATCGATGGTGAGCTTTATCATGAAGATTCAACCGGTGGCAAAGGGACCATTGGGGCCGGTGAAGTTCAACGGATGTTCTCTGGTGACTATATCCAGCATCAAGAGCTGAATCGAACGGATGAATTTACACGGGTGATTCAGATTTGGTATGTGGCCGACACAAAATATAAAGGGCTAGCCCCAAATTATGAACAGGTGCCGCTTGAAAAAATGGTGCCCCGCATGATAAAGGATGGGGTTGTGCGTGACATTATCGGGGAAAACGGTGCGACCGATTCACACGTCCACGGCCGGCTGACGAGCACGATTATCCCGGCCGGTGGTCAGTCAACTTTCGAGCCACCCCGTGAAGGAGAAGACCTGTTTCTGTATGTTGTAAATGGGAGTGGGACAGCCAACGGTTCGATTCCGGCCACACCACTGAATCTTTACGACGTTGTTCTCGCCACACCCGATGCAGCTTCCCCGACATTTACGGCCGGTGATCAGCCGCTCAACTACCTCTCTTTTTATCTCCCCTCATTTATCAAAACTGAAAATTAAATTTCACTTCGCAAGATTTTCTCTGGTCAATCTAACACTCGCTCTCTAAGCGTCTCGACGCTCAGGGAGCAAGTGCCCTAATTACAATCTTTTCAAATTTCTACCGTTCGGGGTTGCTAGACAGAATCGGGTAGCTACTATTCAACAATTATGTTTGAAGATGACCCTATGCCTTCCATGAGTAACGGCATCATCTGGTCTGCAAGTTCTTCGATGCTCTGTTTCCCTTCAGTCTGCTGGATCCAAATTAATACCGCACCGAATATTGTCCCGGTGGTGTACATGGCAACCGTATTAGCCTCCTCTGGAGAGATTTCTAGACCGCCTACCCAAGAGGATACAACCTCATGAAGGCTTTGCTGCATTTCGTTCATGAACACAGAGACGAGCTCGCCCATCGATGTTTGCTGACATTCATTTGAAATCCTCGTCATCATGGTTCCGCCAATAATGATTAGATTGCGGAGGTTTGTGTAGGTGAAGGTTGTTGAGTCCTTCAATATGATCGCGAGGTCTTCGCGCATACGCTGACCTATTGCGATTCTGAAGAGATCGTATTTGTCGACGAAATGAGCGTAGAAGGTCGAACGATTCACCATCGCTTTCTCGGTAATGTCACGCACAGAAACTTTTTGCAACGGTTGATCTTTGACCAGCGTACAAATCGCATCAATAAGATTCTTGCGCGATCGCCTTACTCTCAAGTCCACTAGTTCAGTGGGGGCGTTTTCCGACATTTTGGCACTCCTGTTGGATATCTAACAAAACCGGTTTTTTGTTGGTTGTCCAAGTTGTTTCAGACAGATACAGTTTAACGGTCATTCGTTATTTAAACAACATTTGTTGGATTTGTTGGGCTGGCCCCATCCCTCAAATTACAACATGTCGAAAAAAGGAGAAAATAGCATGTTTAAGAACTCAAAGATTCCAATCTGGGTAAATTTATTCCTAATCGTCATCATACTTCTGATGGTTGTCCAAGTGTTTCAGTTCTACTTTGGCCATCAAACACTCTTAGATGCAGGCATTTCTATTCAGAGTGTGGCTGACCTGAATATCATATACACCACGGCCGGCAGATTGACCGCAATGGCGGCCGCATCTATCTTTGTTTTGATCACTCAAAACCCGTACCAGCATCTTGTTATTTGGCTGATGAGTATCTTTCGTGAAGGTCAGGAGATGTTCATTGACCCGCTATTCCCCTATGCAAATGCGCCCGCCTCGCCAATGGTAGATTTTGGGGTGCATGTCGTCATCATCGCTCTGGAGATTGCGGCATTTGTGGTTGTGTACCGAATCACAAGGCAAGATAATAATGTTTAAAACGCATTGAGTTAAGCCCCGTAATATTTTTAACTAATGCTACGCGCTAGAGATCAGTCAGGTTTTTATAAACATCTGCTCTTAAAACCAGAGGGAAATAGAAACCTGATTGGTCTTTGTGGGGGGAAGTCTGAAACGTGAGCTATTAAATCAATGCCTCTAGGCAGTTATGCTCTTCTAAAATCGGCCGGACCTTTGCCAATGCCTCGGCCGAAAGTGACCCATACGCCTGACGTAATCGAGCCAAGCATTTCACCTGATATTTAAACGGCCCCTGTGCATACG
Source organism: Chloroflexota bacterium (assembly GCA_020629055.1). GTDB lineage: Bacteria > Chloroflexota > Anaerolineae > Promineifilales > Promineifilaceae > WTJY01. The sequence goes on along the minus strand of JAHDEB010000148.1, from coordinate 8,654 downwards.
TCATCCCATCAACTTCAATCGAAAACTGATCTGCACCTGATTCAAACGCTTGAGCGTTGGCCAGCAAAAACGGGAAATAGACGGAACCTGCTAGATCGAGAAGTTGACCAACAGCCGCACCATGCCCTTGCCAATCTCCTTCAATCCCAGACAAATCATCAACCTGAGAAACCCACCGCATCGTGTAGGGGGCTCGTGTGCGGCACGGCTCTTGAGCCGCAATATCAACCAAAAACTGGGTCATTTGCCCATAAATGGCGAAGTCGGCCAATGACGGCCGAGTGCCAAACAAAAATGGCTGATCAAGCACCATCGATTCCATCGCGTCTAAAGCTCGATTGGCGACATGCAGAATAAGGGGCATGTTCTCAGGGGTGCAGCCCACGACGGCGTTCCGGCCGATCTGCCGCGCTTCGAATCCGGCCGCTAACTTTTCGACTTGGTCACGCCCACCCCCAAATAGATTGTCAAAAGCGATCATTTCTGCGATATAACGGGTGTGTTCTGGAAATCCCCAGCGATAGGCATACATACATTTAGTAAATAGCTCATCTGCCATATCTTCAATTAGGAACGCTAAAAATGCATCCGCCTCGTCTTGTGGAATAATCGACCGCCCAGCGTGCTGCTTCTCCAGATCAAACAACATCGGAGTCGAGTCATTCTGAAAGGTCCCATTTGGAGATTCAAGGATCGGTATGACAGGCACCCGTACATGTTCTTGAGCCATACGAATATCAGCCCATCGGCTAAGAACGATATGAGGGATTCTTCGATAGCGCAAAATGGCGCGTATTTTCATCGAGTAGGGGGAACCGATGTGAGCATATAGCCGATAGTGGGAAATTGAGTTATTTTGGGTCATCATTTTAAAAAAGGTCGGCCGATCTTACGGTTGCCAACATCAAACATTATGCTAAGATAGCGTACATAAAGTACGGTTTTGATGATTGTAAGGCTTTGCTACCCCAGAAGCAAGTCAAAATCAAAGGGTGTTCATTCACCTTAGAAGAGGAAACAAGATGAAAGTAATTCGCACGCCCGATGAACGGTTTGAAAATCTAAAAGATTACCCCTTTGAACCAA
>JAHDEB010000148.1:0-7468 GCA_020629055.1 Chloroflexota bacterium | reverse complement strand
ATTCGCACGCCCGATGAACGGTTTGAAAATCTAAAAGATTACCCCTTTGAACCAAACTACGTTGAAGTTGAGCATCTTGATGGGTCCGCTCTCCGTTTTCACTATTTAGACGAAGGGAATCCTGATGGCGAGGTGATCCTTTGCCTGCATGGTCAGCCCTCTTGGAGCTATCTCTACCGAAAAATGATTCCGTTGCTGACGGCCGGAGGGCATCGTGTCATCGCCCCCGACATGATCGGTTTTGGCAAATCAGACAAACCGACCGAGCGAGAGTCATACACCTACAGCAACCATACCGCTTGGGTAAAAGCGTTTATGGAAGCGCTTGACCTACAAAACGTGACCCTCATCTGCCAAGATTGGGGGGCTTTGATCGGCATGCGCATGGTTGGTCTCTACCCTGAAAAGTTCGCCCGAGTGGTTTCAGCCAACGGCCCACTCCCCAGCTCTCACATGTTTAAACCTGAACTGGTGCAGATGATGGGGCAGATGTACGACACTCTCCCGACACCGGGCAAACAGGACTTGATTAACGCATTCAGAAATTATGCTCCCACCACCTTTTTGACATGGATTAAATATTGCTACGAGTCGCCTGACTTTTCTCCACGGGACGTCATGGAGATGAGCATTCGGGGTGCAAGCGAAGCGGAGCTTGATGCTTACATGGCCCCATTCCCCAGCGAAGAATATATGATGGGCGGCCGAATGTTCCCCAGCCTCGTTCCAATCTTGCCAAAATCGGCCGATGAGCTAGCCATCAACGACAAGGCGTGGGAAGGGTTGCGCAAGTTTGAAAAGCCGCTGATTACCGCCTTCGCAAAAAACGATCCGGTCACGGCCGGTGCCGAGATGCCTCTGATCAAGTTTGTGCCAGGGGCAAAAGGGCAAAAGCATACGAAAATCGATGGGGGGCATTTTGTTCAAGATGACAACCCTGAAGAGTTAAGTGCTATCGTTTTGCAGTTTATGAAAGACAACCCGGTATAAAGAAGTAGAGAGAAAAGAGAAGAGAGAAAAGGGGTTTGTGCGATTCTCTACTTTCTTCTCTGAGCGAAGCGATCTCTGGATCAAAATAAGTAAAGAATTATGGTTATTATTCAGCAGTTTGGTCCAGTTTGACAAAAGGATCTGTGTTCTGCGGAAATATAAGCTAAAAACTGGGCCAACCTGACGAAAATAGTTGGGGGTGCTGAATAATTAAGGATTATGAATACAAAAAAAACCATCGCCCACATGCAGTATGAGCGCATGACGCGCCACCCAAATCAAGACAGCTACTTCTATAAAAAAGGGGAAGATTGGGTACCGGTTAAGCATAAAGATGCCCTGCAAGCCGCTACGGAAATCGGGATGGGGCTGTGGTCGCTAGGGGTGCGCCACCAGGATCGCATCGCTGTCATGTCCGCTACCCGGCCGGAGTGGGATTCAATCGACAACGGTGCGCTCAATATGGGGGCCGCTGTGGTTTCGATCTACCCTACAAGTACCCCTGAAACGGTCGCCTTTATCCTTGAAAATAGTGGTTCGAAAGTTATTTTTCTTGAGACCGATGAACATTGGCAGATCGTCGACCAAATTTGGGAACAGCTTTCTGAATTGCAACATGTGGTGTTAATTGATCCGACCGATGTGCCTGCGGGTAACTGGATCGATTTGGCTAAAGTTCAAGAAATGGGGCGGGAATTGCTTAAACAGCAGCCATCTCTTCCAGATGAAGCGCGCGCCAAGGTCCAACCGGCCGATCTTGCATCGCTGATGTACACCAGTGGGACAACGGGGATGCCAAAAGGGGTTGCTTTAACCCATGAAATGCTTTTCAACATCGCTGAAACAATAAACCAGCTCGCTCCGCTCGAGGAAGGTGATAAAAGCGTTATCTACCTGCCGATGTCTCACATCATGCAGCGGGTCAATGTCTATGTCGGCCGTCGCATCGGTATCATCGGCTATTTTGCACCTTCGATTTATGACTTTGTTGAAACTTGCCAAGCGGCTAATCCTAAAAATTTAGCTGGGGTACCGCGCATGCTCGAGAAGATTCACTCACGCATTATGACCGGTCTCGAGCAAGCATCCCCCGGCCGTAAACGGCTGTTTTTAAACGCCATCGAAGCCGGCCGGCAGCGAACCCGCTTAGAGCTAGCGGGGCAGCCTGTTCCTTTTGGGCTAAAACTTAAAACCGCGCTTTTTGAAAGGCTCGTTTATAGCAAAATACGGTCGAGACTTTTTGGGAACGATATCCAGTTTCTAACCTCTGGTGCTGCTCCGATTAGCCGTGAACTACTTGAATTTTATTTCGCGATCGGGCTGCCGATCTACGAAGGGTATGGACTAACAGAAACCAGCTCCCCTATCACCTTAAATCTGCCCGATCGCTTTAAACTGGGCACAGTGGGACCTCCACTGCCTGGTTCTGAAGTTAAAATCGCCGAAGATGGTGAAATTCTGTTAAAAGGGCCAAGTGTGTTTCAACTTTACTACAACAATCCTAAAGCCACGGCCGAATCATTTACAGAAGATGGCTGGTTCAAAAGCGGGGATATCGGCGAGATGGATGAAGATGGCTTTTTACGCATCACCGATCGCAAGAAGCACCTCATTATCACGGCCGGAGGGAAGAACATCGCCCCGGCCCCTATCGAACAAAAGCTGATTCAACACCCATTATTGGGTCAAATCGTCGTTCACGGAGACCAGCGAAAATATTTGTCTGCTCTGTTTACCCTAGACCCTGAAGCGGCTGAAGTGTGGGCAGAACAGAATGGTAAAAAAGGTCTGTCACCGGCCGAACTCGTCTCTGATTCTGAGCTTCAACAATCGATTAGCCAGCATGTCGATGCGGTGAATGCCTCTCTGGCTCGCTTTGAAACGATCAAAAAGTTCACCATATTGCCGGAAGAATTTTCAACTGAAAATGGCTACTTAACGACCTCGATGAAGCTCAAGCGGAAAGTCATTGAATCTGAATTTGAATCTGTGCTAGACAGCATGTATACCGATTAAAGAAAGGACAAATTAAAGCATGAATCGAATTTTATTGCTTGCCAAAGTGATGCTCAGAAACCTTTTTAAAAAAGATGGGGTTAAACCGGCCGCCTATCCGCTTAATTTGGCCGATTATCAGCCGCCGAAACTAGACAACCCGAACCCGACCGTGTTGGCGGCCGATATTCCTGTTGCAAAAACACCACCTGGTGGGTACAAGCGCCAATTTCCCCCCATGATTTTGGCAGACTGTGATGAGCCGTTAGCTCCGGGTGCCCCTGATGTGCGCGGGGTTTGGCTGTGCACGTCTGGCAAGATGGTGGGGCACGTTGAACGCATTGAACAGGCGGGCAATCGAGTATGCATCACCGCCGGGGGGATCATCCACGATGGGTTTTTTGACGGCACGCTTGAAAATGGGGTGCACGACATCAATCTGCAAACCGGTATGGAAATCCATGTCGCGGGTGACTTAAAAGATGGGCAAATTCACTTCCGGCCGGGCGGCAAGCGCTTTGTCGCTGTCAAACGGTACTTAGACGGGGATGATCTCATCTGGCAATACGGCATTTTCAAAAACCGACTCATTAAATTAGAAGCCCCACTGCCAGAGTGGCAAGTTTCTGCCAAATCGGCAATCCCTGCTCATGCAGACCAATCGTAAACCGAAAATCGCAAATGTTATCAACTCTCCTCAAACGCCCCACCTTTCGCCAACGAATGCTCACCCGTGTTTTTCAAGGACGGCTTTCTCGTGCGCAGGAAATCACTGAAAAATTACTAAAACCGGGTGGTTTTACCGCCGTCTGCGTTGGCACCGGCACACCTGTGCCCTCCGGCCGAGCACAAACAAGCGTGGCGGTTTTCATCAACGGCCGCTTCTTTTTGTTTGATGCGGGGGATGGCTGTATCAACGCCATCGGTCATCAGAATTTGCCGATAGGCCAGCTCGAAGCGGCCTTTATGACCCACTATCACTCTGATCATATCGCCGATTTAGGTGAGGTCATCAACCGGAGTTGGATCATGGGGCGCTCCCACACACTGCCGGTTTACGGACCAGAAGGTATTGCTGAAATCGTAGAAGGCTTTACGAAGGCGTATCGGCTCGACAACATTTATCGCAACGCCCATCATGGGGATGAGATCATGCCGCTGCCCACCGCAGGGGCTAGCGCCAAACGCTTTGATGCCCCGGCCGATGGCTCAATGCTAACGGTGTTTGAAGATGGTGGGATTGTGATCAAAACATTTGAAGTGAATCATGATCCGGCCAAACCGGCCGTCGGCTATCGGATCGAATACGGCGGCAAAGTTCTCGTTATTTCAGGGGATACGATTCGGGTGCCCGCTTTAGATGCGGCGTGCCAAGCGGCCGATCTGCTGATCTGCGACGTGATGAATCACGAAGTTATTTTTGAGCTTGAGCAGGTGTTGCTCACAGCAGGCGAACGGCGCAATTCGAAATTTATGCACGATGTGCCTGACTATCACATCGACGTGCATGATTTGGGTGAAATGGCGCAGTCGGCCGGGGTTAAACATGTGGCCCTCGTCCATCTAATGCCATCGGTGGACCGTCGGCCGCAGATCAAAGCGTTTTTTATCGATCCGGTGGCAGAAAAATATACCGGTAAAATCAGCGTTCCCAAAGATGGGGACATTTATGAAATTATTTAGATAGGGATAAAAGATAGAGATAGGGAAAGTTGCTTAAGTAAGTCGATAGTGAATTTGGCCAATCTATCATTGCGAACCTCGCTATCGCTATCCCCAGTCCCCATCCATTTTCGGAGAAAATATGACTGTAGACGAAATGCTCAAAGAGATGCCTAGCAAATTGAATAAAGACAAAGCGGATGGATTGAACGTCGTCATCGGCTGGAATTTGACCGGCGATGAGCCAGGTGAATATACGCTGACCATTGCTGACCAGACCGCCACGATAGATCCTGGCATAAGCGATGACGCGGCCGCAACCCTAACGATGGACAGCGATGATTTTAAAGCGCTGCAAACGGGGGAGCTTAACGGGATGATGGCGTTCATGTCTGGCAAAATCAAGCTTGATGGAGACATGACGAGCGTGATGAAGATTCAAGGGGTTTTTGAGAACTAGTCAGCTGATCAGCACGTTCCGCTTCGCTCCACTTTTAGCATGTCAGGCATTTTGCCATGCCGAAACATCTTGTGTGTTGGAGATAAAGCTGAAATGCTGATTCGCTGAATTACTGATTCGCTAAATGAAATTTAAAGGCAAAATAGGCAAAACGATCAACGACTCCACCCCGTGGTGGCCAGACGATTTATACAAAACGCCCGACAAACCCAACGTGGTCATGATCGTGCTGGACGATGTCGGGTATGCGCAGCTTGGCTGCTATGGCTCAGACATCGATACGCCGAATATGGATAAACTGGCGGCCGATGGGGTGCGTTACAGCCATTTCACCACCACGGCGCTCTGCTCACCCACACGGGCCTGCCTGCTGACCGGCCGAAATCACCATTCTGTCGGTGTGGGGCACGTCATGAACTTTCCATCGGGGTATCCGGGATATAACTCCCATCTCAAACCCTCAGCTGGAACACTGGCTGAGATTTTGGGCGAGCATGGGTACAGCCGGTATGCGCTGGGCAAATGGCACCTCACCCCGGCCGCCGAAATGTCAGCCGCTGGTCCGTTTGATCGCTGGCCTTTGAGCAAAGGGTTTGAACGCTACTACGGCTTCATCGACGGGGAAACCAATCAGTTTAATCCCCATCTGACCTACGACAACCACTTTGTAGAGCAACCAAAATCGGCCGAAGACGGGTATCACTTTTCGGAAGACATGATCGAGAAAGGGATCCAGTTTGTCACCGATTTACAGAATGTGGCTCCCGAACGGCCGTTTTTTGTCTACGCCGCATTTGGGGCGGCACACGCGCCCCATCATGCCCCAGACAGTTATTTAGAAAAATATCGCGGCCGGTTTGACCAAGGGTGGGACAAATGGCGCGAAGAAACATTGGCTCGGCAAAAGGCGATGGGGCTGATGCCGGATCATGTTGAACTTCCTGAGCGCAATGATGGGGTTAAAGCTTGGGACGACTGCAACGACGACGAGAAACGGCTTTTCTGCCGTTATCAAGAGGCGTTTGCCGCCATGCTTGACCACACAGACGCGCAAATCGGCCGGCTCATGACCCATCTTGAATCGATTGGGGTTTATGACAACACGATTTTTGTGCTTGTGTCTGACAACGGAGCCAGCCAAGAAGGTGGGCCGAACGGCACCATCAACGAGTTTACCTTTTTTAATTTTGTCTTTAACTCGGTTGAAGAAAGCCTCGAAAAAATCGACACCATTGGGACCCGTGATGCCCACAATAATTATCCGTGGGGATGGGCGATGGCGGGGAACACGCCGCTCAAACGGTACAAGCAAAACACCCACGACGGCGGCATCCGTGATCCGCTGATCATAAGCTGGCGAAATGGCATTAAAGCCCGAGGGGAAATACGGAATCAGTTCCACCATGCAACTGACATCGTGCCAACCCTACTCGACGTATTAGATTTGGAACCACCTGAATCGATAAAAGGTGTCGCCCAACAGCCGATTGAAGGGGTTAGCATGGCTTATTCCCTTGACGATGACTCAGCACCAACCCGCAAAGGGGTGCAATATTTCGAAATGGTGGGCCATCGGGGCATCTGGAAAGATGGCTGGAAAGCGGTCACCTTCCATCCACAAGATTCCGGAGCAAAGTTCGAGAAAGACAAGTGGGAGCTGTACCACGTTGCTAAAGATGTAACAGAAAGCAATGATGTAGCGGCCGAAATGCCGGAAAAACTGCAAGAGATGATCGATGCGTGGTGGGTTGAAGCTGAAAAGTACAATGTGCTGCCGCTTGACGACCGGATGATGGGAAAGATGATGGACAAAACACCGCTCCCATCGGTACGGCAAGCGACACGTTTGTATACCTACTACCCCAGCAAAACGCTTGTTCCTGAAAACTTGGCGGTCAGCACCCGCCGCCGCTCACATATCATTTCGGCCGATGTTGAGGTGCCGGACAATGCGAACGGCGTCTTGCTATCTTTGGGCGGGGCACACGGCGGCTGGGCCTTTTTTATGTTGGATGGCAAGCTGGCGTACACAGAGAACTACCTCCATATGAAAGAGTTCAATTTACTGTCAGATGGGTTGGTTCCGGCCGGTAAACAGACCCTCCATTTTGTGTTTCAGCGACAAAAACCTCATAACGGTACCGGCTACTTTTTTGTAGGCGACCAGCAGATCGGGCAAGGGTTTATTCCCCAGCGGACCCCCAATGCCTATTCAATTTCAGAAGGATTAATGTGCGGCTATTCAGGGCATACGCCGGTATCAACCCTTTATCACTGTCCGTTTGATTTTTCCGGCACGATTAACAAGGTCGTGGTAAACGTTGAAAAAACATCGATTGATGATTTCCAAACGCAAATGAA
>JAHDEB010000147.1:10519-15570 GCA_020629055.1 Chloroflexota bacterium | reverse complement strand
CCAGAAAACATGCTGAAAGATGGCAAAAGCTACCAAGCGATTATTCGTACCTCAAAAGGAGATATGACCTTTCAGCTTTATACATCAAACGCCCCAATGACGGTGAACAACTTTGTCTTCTTAGCCACCCAAGGCTTCTACGACGGCACCATGTTCCATCGTGTCATCATGGACTTCATGGTCCAAGGTGGAGATCCATCTGGCAGCGGCCGTGGCGGCCCTGGGTATCGTTTTAAGGACGAATTTGTCCCAACGCTTCGTTTTACCAAACGAGGACTATTGGCTATGGCCAATGCAGGCCCAGGCACAAACGGAAGTCAATTCTTCATCACCCATGTACCAACCCCTCACCTAAACAATCGTCACACCATTTTTGGTGAAATGATCGACGGTGAAGAGGCGTTTGCTTCAATTGATGAGCGTGATCCGATGCGTGCAAGCGCCCCTGGGGATACGATCATCCGCGTCGATATCATCGAAAAATAATCACTTAGCAAAACTGATCAAGACCAGGCAGGATTCAAAAACCTGTCTGGTCTACTTATCGCCTACCCTACAATGTCCCGAATCTCTTTATAAAGCCCCTGTAGCTGCCCATACATCTTTTTATACACACGCGTATACAGCTCATCATAAATCTGATGATTTTCTGCATTTGGCTCAAATCGATCTCCCGATCGGGTCATCGCCTGTACCGCCGTGTCAAAGTCGGCGTGTAGCCCAACCCCAACAGCCCCTACAATCGCAGCCCCCAAAGCTGACGTCTCATAAAGATGGGGGCGCACGGCCGGTAACCCAAATATGTCGGCCGCAATTTGCATCGCAGCGGCACTCTGCGACCCTCCCCCAGAAACCAACAGCTTGGTCAAGGGCTGCCCACTCCGTTTTTCAATACGCTCACCCCCCTCACGCAAGGCGAACATCAGCCCTTCAAGAATCGCCCGGTACATGTGGGCTCGGGTATGGGTGTCACACCAGCCGATCATCGCGCCACGCGCTTCTGGGCCAGGCACACGCAACCCTGGTGCCCAATACGGTTGCAACATCAACCCTTGTGACCCGGCCGGAACACCATCGATCAGAGCGTCAAACAAAGTTTCAACCGCCACACCCTTCTCAGCCGCCATCGTCCGCTCTAAATGGGCAAACTCTTCTTTAAACCATGTCACCATCCAAAACCCCCGATACACACTGACTTCTAAGCTGTAGTGGTCTGGCACAGCGGCCGGATATGGAGGAACCAAGCGGATCGGTTCAATATATTTTGCTTGGGTCGTATTGATCGTTGTCGTTGTACCGAAACTTAGGCTGGCGACATCTGGCGCAAGGGCACCACTGCCCAATGATTCGCACGCTTTGTCGGCCGCGGCCGCAATCAAAGGCAAACCTGTGGGGATTCCGGTGACGGCGCTTGCCTCGCTTGTTATTTCCCCCAATGGTTGTCCGGGGGGGACGAGGTCGGGCATTTGATCTCGCCGAAGTTTGTTTAAAATCTCCCACTTCCAATCACCCGGTTTGCACCAGTCAAAGCGGCGGTAGTCGTAAGGCACATACCCAACCTGGCATGCGGTTGAATCGACAAAACGGCCGCACAGTTTATAGGTCAAATAACCTGACAACAGCAGATATTTGGCTGTTTTACCCATCACTTCCGGCTGATGGGTTGCGATCCAAACCGCTTCTGCCTCGGCCGTAAAATAATTAATGGTGTCAGTTAACCCCACCAACTTGAATGCGGTCCGCCACTTCCAGCTCAAATCCGGCTTCGCCCCCACAGTCCGGCGGTTGTCCATCCATGTCATCGCGGGGCGTAAAGGGTTCCCATTTTTATCAACATTGACAACAGTCCCCCGCTGAGTGGTCAAAACAACGGCCGCAATCTTCGCCTTATCCGCCCCCGGCCGTAGCCAGAGCCCCTGACATACTTCACCCAACATCTGCCAAAAATATTCAGCATCTTGTTCTGCCCAACCTGGGTGTTTGGCGATATACGTCTTCAATTGAAGCTGACATTGAGTCACGATTTCGCCTTGCAGGTTAAACAAAATGGCTCGAATGCTCTGGGTGCCATTATCGATGGCTAAAATAAGGTCTTTTTGATTTTCTTTGATCATGGGTTTGCATAGTTTAATTCCGTTTTTGCGGATTAACCAACCGCTTTATAACCAGCCCAGCAGCTTGATCGATTAACATAAAACTGAACCTCATCGCATCATTTTCACCGATTTCGCACCTTCCTCTAAAAAAATACGTACTAGGGAACTATTAGGAGTAATGGTTATTAAGTCCGATTGTAAGATGCAAAACAGAAGATGGTGATGATGAGTTAAGACTGAGTGAATGGCCGAATTCTTATTAAGTATTTTAAAATAATGCAAGGCGATCAATTTTCTTATTGATCAAAAGCCTGATCTTAGTCTTTCTTAGCGGAAGCACACCAAAGCCCAATGACTAGCAGCATTTCAAATATCAAATCCGGCTCACATCTAATTACCGGAACCATCGGCACCTATCACGATCACGGGGCCGTTTATAATCTCACTCGGCCTGATGGCGACCTACTCGCGGTTGCTGTTGTGGCAGATGGGGGCATGAGTACCAAACAAGGGCATTTCGCCGCCAACACAGCGGTTGATTCGCTTTTAGCCTATCTGCAACAATCTAACACTAAACAGATTCAAACCTTGCTAGAAGAAGCTGTGCAAGCGGCAAACAGTGCCGTTTATGAACTTGCTGAAAAGCAAGAAGGCACTCGTTGTTCTATAGCCGTCGCTGTCATTCACAATCAAAACCGGCTGTATATTGCTCAGGTGGGGACATGCCGCATCTACTTTGTGCGAGACAGCAAAATCACCCAAGTTAGTTTGGACCATACGGCCGACAGCCTAATCTCCATCCAAAGCGATCAAGATGAAGATACTGCCCGATATGCCGCAGCTTTAGGGCTGCAGAAAACGATCCAAGTTGATATCGGATACCACATTGAATCGGAAATCGAAGTGGACAAGGCGATCTTTGAAGAAGCCCAGTTACGTGGTCAAAACGGTCTTCCTTTACACAATAAGGATTCGATACTCCTATCGACCGATGGCATCATCGGAGAGGATGGCCCTCTCGTTCAGGATGATGAAATCGTTCAAGTCCTTAATGCACAGTCTGGCAATCGTGCGGCTCGTGGTTTGGTGTCATTCGCTCTCGGCCGAGAAATCGAAGACAACCTCGCCATCGCTCTGCTTCAAAAGCAACCGACACCGGCCGTCATTCCCTATACAAAAGCGACACCAGCTCCTGTTTCTCTTATGATTGGTGGCTTGATAGCCCTTATGCTGATTCTTTGCGGTGCAGGGATTTGGTTCTTTCAAAACCCTGAAAACATAGCCGAGGCAGAGGGTGTCACCGCTCAAGTTGAAATTGAAGATAGTAAAATCACTGAGGACAGGGACAATGTAGAACTCGTAAACCTTAAAGGGGATGACTTTAGCGTTTATGCCACCCAAACTGTTTCAGCAATTATCGCTGCGACTGAAAACGCTCGTCCGACAGCAACCCCATCCCCAACATCAACCCCTCGCCCTACCCTGGCTCCTGGACAGATCGGTGTCTACCGTTTTAAAAACCAAGATGATTTCACCCGCGTCAATGAAGACGATCTAATCTTTTCAAGTGACATCACTGAAATTCAGATTAACCATGAAGGGATAGAAGCTGAAGATATGAGCTTTTATGGGATTCAAGGGAGTGAGGTTGAGTTCAACGAGGTTGACGAGCAGGTGGAAGTCCGTGCCTTTGAAGGTAGCGATTACTTTATCCAAACCGGCTTTTATGAGGCAGGGGTCGAAGTTGAAGTACGTGCTGAAGATGGTGACTTAAAACTATCGGCCGAAAATGCCTGCGTAGCCGTCCGTTTTATCCCTGAAGAGGAGAACCTCGAAGCATTCTGCTTTAGCGGAAGATGCCATTATAAAATTAACCGAGAAGAACCGATCAAGCTTGATGCTGGCCAGCGCCTCATTATCGATCCGGCCGATTTCTCGAAAGAAATCCTCGTTCGCCCTATCCCACGCATTGACGGTATTTTTTATGAAACGTTGTTAAGCAACTTTCAAAGCGGCAGAGTAGATGCAAATAAATGCTTAGGCGGATATCTGCCCCCAACCGTGACCCCGTCCCCCACTGCCACAATATTTGTTCCATCACCAACGCCGGACCGTCAACCTCAAACCGCTAGCGGGGGTAGCGGTGGAACCGGGTCTACAAGCAAACCAACAGCTACCAACGTTCCTGCGTCAGCAACCCGAATAATTGTGATCAGCGATGTAACCCCAGATTCGCCGGCCGGAATTACCCCGACGGCTAAACCAACCACAGTTTCAACAAGCACGCCTGCACCGACCAAAACAGCTGCTCCGGCCGCAACGAAAACAGCTGTGCCCACCCAAACAAACGTGCCGACAAAGACCGTTGTTCCAACAAAAACCCCCACACCTAAGCCGACTCAAACGGCAACCACGGCAGCTACCGCAACCAAGATACCAACCACCACACCGTCAAAAACGAATACACCCATTCCAGCGACCGCTACTGCGACACCAAATCCAACGAGCACGCCTGAACCAACCAGTACAACTTCACCAACGGAAACACCAAATCCAACCAAAACGCCTAAACCAACCAAGACGCCCAAACCTACTAAAACGCCTAGGCCCACTAAGACGCCCAAACCAACCAAAACACCAAGGCCAACTGTGGCACCTGCAACAGAAACACCAACCTTTGCCCCTACTGCAACCGAGATACTAAAAACGGCTACACCACTACCGGACACCCCGACACCGATACCAACAGCAACAACTGTGCCGGATACCCCGACACCCGAACCGACAGCGACTTTGGTACCCGATACACCGACGCCCGAACCTGAACCAACGGCAACAAAAGTGCCTGAACCGACAGTTGTAGTTGTACCGACCGAGGTGCCGACATTGGAGCCAACAACCGTACCGACACCTGAACCTGAGCCGGATGATACGCCTGCCCCTGACCCAGATCCT